>JBBRPV010000074.1:0-20129 GCA_038227445.1 Burkholderiales bacterium
TGGAGCTGGAGCTGGAGCTGGAGCTGGAGCTGGAGCTGGAGCTGGAGCTGGAGCTGGAGCTGGAGCTGGAGCTGGAGCTGGAGCTGGAGCTGGAGCTGGAGCTGGAGCTGGAGCTGGTGCTGGAGCTGGAGCTGGAGCTGGAGCTGGTGCTGGTGCTGGAGCTGGAGCTGGAGCTGGAGCTGGAGCTGGTGCTGGAGCTGGTGCTGGAGCTGGAGCTGGAGCTGGAGCTGGAGCTGGTGCTGGAGCTGGAGCTGGTGCTGGTGCTGGAGCAGGAGCAGGAGCAGGTGCTGGACCCTGCGCCAAAGTGGCAGCGTCGGTCGGTTCCTTGCCGCCGCCGCAAGCGGACATCAGGGCCGCTATGCCGAGCAGGGCGGACGTGCGGCGCATTGCTGCGAAGGAACGCGACTTCATGATTCGTTTGCTTTCAACATGGGCTTTCGTGTCGTCAGTAGACGCTCGAAAGTCACCAGATTTGCCGCCTTTTTCCTGTAACCGACCGCGATTTGGCGAAACAGGGGTGTGCAAAGGTGTGCCTTCTTGAGCACCGTGAAGAGTGCCTTCCTCAGCTTCATCGCGCACGCGCCACTACCACCTCGCCGTGGCAAATTCACGCGTGGGGCTGACAGCGTGTGGCCGTGCGGTGCTAACGCGACGCAGCAGCGGCATCTGGTTCGCATTGGCCTGTTTCCTCCGCTCTCAGCCGCCGCGCCGGCCCTATCATCCAGCGCGTGACGACGAACGACTCCGCGCGTACCCAGGCCTTCATCATTCGCTGGGCCGCCGCCTCTGGCTCCGAGCGAGCTAACTACCAGCTCTTCGTCACCGAGCTGTGCGACTTGCTCGATTGCCCCAAGCCCGACCCGGCCCGCGATGACACCCGCGACAACGCCTACGTGTTCGAGCGCCGCGTGCAGTTCGCGCATGGCGACGGCACGCAAAGTTTCGGCTTCATCGACTGCTACCAGCGCGGCCGCTTTGTGCTCGAAGCCAAGAAGGTTCGCGCCGGCGCCCACACCAAGGGTTTCGACGACGCGCTGCTGCGCGCCCGTGCGCAAGCCGAGAGTTACGCGCGCGCTTTGCCCGCGGCTGAAGGCCGGCCGCCGTTCCTGGTGGTCGTGGATGTCGGCCACGTGATCGAGCTGTACGCCGAGTTCAGCCGCAGCGGTGCTACCTACACGCCGTTCCCCGACCCGCGCTCGCACCGCATCAAGCTTGAAGACCTGCACAGCGCGCCGCTCCGCGAGCGCCTGCGCACGCTCTGGCTTGACCCGCTCGCGCTCGACCCCGCGCGCATCAGCGCCAAGGTCACGCGCGAGGTGTCAAACGAGCTGGCGGCACTCGCCACGTCGCTGGAAAATTCCGGCCACGCACCGCAGGCCGTGGCCGCTTTTCTCACCCGCTGCCTGTTCAGCATGTTTGCCGAAGACGTGGCCCTGCTGCCCGAGCGCAGCTTCAAAGAGCTGCTGCAGCGCCACGTGAGCGAGCCCGCGCGGCTGCGCAAAATGCTGCAAGTGCTGTGGGCCGACATGGATCGTGGTGGCTTCAGCGCCGTGCTTGAGCGCGACGTGCTGCGCTTCAACGGCAAGCTGTTCAAGGGCGCGTCGGTCGACGGCTACGTGCTGCCACTCACTCGCGACCAGATCGACGGCCTGCTGCGAGCCGCCAGCGCCAACTGGCGCGAGGTTGAGCCCGCCATCTTCGGCACGCTGCTCGAGCGCGCCTTGCAGCCGCAAGAGCGCCACGCCCTCGGTGCGCACTACACGCCGCGGGCTTATGTGGAGCGGTTGGTGTTGCCCACCATCGTTGCGCCGCTGCGCGCCGACTGGGCCGATGCCCAAGCAGCTGCTGTGTTGCTCGCCACCGAAGGCAAGATGGTGGAAGCGCGCGCCGAGGTGCAGCGTTTTCACCACCAGCTGTGCACCACGCGCGTGCTCGACCCGGCTTGCGGCAGTGGCAACTTTCTCTACGTGACGCTCGAACATTTGAAGCGCCTCGAAGGCGAAGTGCTGAACCAGTTGCAGGCGCTCGGCGAAACCCAAGACAAGCTCGGCTTCGCGGGCGAGACCGTCACGCTGCAACAGCTGCTCGGCATTGAGATCAACCCGCGCGCTGCGGCGCTGGCCGAGCTGGTGCTGTGGATCGGCTTTCTGCAGTGGCACATCCGCACCTTCGGCAACGCGAGCGTGGCCGAGCCGGTGATCCACGACTACGGCAATATCGAATGCCGTGATGCGGTGCTGGCGTATGACCGCGTGGATTTCGTGCTCGATGCGCAGGGCAAGGCCGTGACACGCTGGGATGGCGTTCACATGAAGCGGCACCCGGTGACGGATGAGAAGGTGCCGGATGAGGCGTTTCAAACGCCGCTGGAGACGTACGTTAGGCCGCGCAAGGCCGAGTGGCCGACCGTGGATTTCATCGTGGGGAATCCGCCGTTTATTGGCGCGAGCACGGTGCGGCGTGCGCTCGGTGATGGTTATGCCGACGCGTTGCGTTCGACTTGGGGCGACGTGCCTGAGAGTGCCGACTTCGTGATGCACTGGTGGCACTCGGCGGCGCAAAAGGTCGCGCGAGGCGAAGCGCGACGGTTCGGGTTGATCACGACCAACAGCTTGCCGCAAACGTTCAACAGGCGTGTGGTTCAGGCAGCACTTGCGGGAGACAAGCCGCTGCACTTGAGCTACGCAATCGCCGATCACCCGTGGGTCGACAGCGCCGATGGCGCAGCGGTTCGGATCAGCATGACGGTAGGCGGGCTTGGGTCGGGTGAAGGTGAGCTGCTCAGCGTGACGCGCGAGACGGCGTTGAACGATGGCAGCGTCGATGCGAGCTTCAACGCGAAGCGCGGGGTGATTCACGCCGACTTGCGGATCGGCGCAAACGTGGCGGCTGCGCGGGCCTTGCAAGCGAACGCTAGCGTCAGCTCGCCTGGGCTGAAACTTCATGGCGCGGGCTTCATCGTCACATCTGGAGAAGCGGCGACCTTGGGTCTCGGCAGCATGTCGGGTCTTGATGCGTACATTCGCGAGTACCGCAATGGCCGAGACCTAACCGACCGCCCGCGTGGCGTGAAAGTCATTGATCTCTTCGGACTCGACGTCGACCAGGTCCGCCGGCGATTTCCTGCCGTGTACCAATGGGTTCTTGAACGTGTGAAGCCGGAGCGCGATCAAAACAAACGCGGGACCTACCGCGACAACTGGTGGGTTTTCGGTGAGCCGCGCCGCCAGCTGCGGCCCGCTCTCGCTGCTTTGCCACGCTACATCGCCACCGTCGAAACCGCGAAGCACCGCACCTTCCAGTTTCTCGACGCGTCCATCGCGCCTGACAACATGCTCATCGTTATTGCGATTCCCGGCGCTGCTACGCTCGGTGTCCTGTCGAGCCGCACGCATGTGCAATGGGCGCTTGCAGCAGGCGGCAGGCTGGGCCTTGGCAATGACGCGCGCTACAACAAGTCGCGCTGCTTCGAACCCTTCCCTTTCCCCAACCTCGCCGACCACCCCGCTCTCGCCACCCAGCTCGCCGCCACCGCCGAAGAACTCGACGCACACCGCAAGCGCCAGCAGGCCGCGCACGCAAGCCTCACGCTGACCGACATGTACAACGTGCTCGATGCCTTGCGCCTCGGCCGCGCGTTGAGCGCGAAGGAAAAAGTCACGCACACCAACGGCCTTGTCAGCGTGCTCGCCGAGCTGCACGACCGCATCGACACCCTCGTGCTGCAAGCCTATGGCTGGGCCGACCTGGCGCCCGCGCTCGTCGGCCAGCCCGGCGGTACGCTGCCGTGGCCCGAGAAGCCTGCGGCGCAGGCCGAGGCCGAAGAAGAATTGCTGCTGCGCCTCGTGGCACTCAACGCCGAGCGCTCGGCCGAAGAAGCGCGCGGTGTGGTGCGCTGGCTGCGCCCCGAGTTTCAAGACTCCGCACGACGCAACGCCACAGCGGCGACGCAGGTCGCCACCCAAGACGAGATGGACCTCGGTGGCGACGATGCTGCACCCTTGTCCGCCAAGCCGAAGAAGGGCGCGAAGGCCCCGGCGGCAGCGGCCATCACGAAGCGCGCCTGGCCGAACACGTTGCCCGAGCAGATGCGCGGCGTGGCCGGTGTGCTCACCGCCAGCGCACGGCCTATTGAGCTGGCCGTGATCGAAGCGGCCTTCACCGGCCGCGGCCCTTGGAAGCGCCGCATCCCGCAGATCCTGGAAGCCCTGGCGGCGCTCGGCCGTGCCCGGGTGGTGAACGGGTTGTGGACCTTGGGGTGAAGGCGCGCGTTGCAAGCTGCGGCGCCGCGGGTAGAGCGAGAGTTTCGTAGCTCGTTAACTAAAACGGCCTAGGTAAAACGGCCTCAGAAAGTTCACATGCCTTTGAACAAGCCAGTGAAGCTGCGTGACACCTCGAGCTTTTCCGGGTGCCCCCTCACTGCCACGAGCTGCCGCCCGCGCAGGTCGCGGCTCACGCCGGCGATGAACTTGGTGTTGACCAGGGTTGAGCGGTGGATCTGCCAGAAAAGCTCCGCATCAAGCTCTTCGATCAGCTCCTTGATCGGCTTCCTGATCAGCGCTTCGACCGTGGCGGTCTGCACCCGCGTGTACTTCTCGTCGGAGATGAAGAACAGCACTTCTTCGACCGGGATCATTTGGATGCTCTGGCCCACCGAGGCCTGAATCCAGCGCAGCGATGGCGCCTTGGCCGGGTCCATGTGGGTGGCGAGTTTTTGCAGCAGTTGCTGCATGCCGACAGGTGGTGCGGCGTCGCCGATGGCGTCGTCGCGGCCATTGCTGCCGCGCTGCGCCAAGCGCTTTTTGATGCGCTCGACCGTGACGAGCAGGCGCTCGCGCTCGGCCGGTTTCAGCACGTAGTCAACCACGCCTTGCTCGAAAGCTTCGATTGCGTACTGGTCGTAGGCGGTGATGAACACGATCTCGCAACCGGGCCAGGCGTCGGGCGTGTCGTCGTGGGTGGGCAGTTGCGCGATTGCGCGGGCCGCTTCCACGCCGGTCATGCCGGGCATGCGGATGTCGAGAAACACCAGCTCGGGGTGATGTTCTTCAGTGAGCTGAACCGCCTCAAGGCCGTTTTTCGCTTCGGCCACGATCTGCAACTCTGGCCACACCTCGGCCAGGCGGGCGCGCAGTTGCTCGCGCAGCAGGCGCTCGTCGTCGGCGATCAGCGCGCGGGGCGCCTGGGTTGACCGCGCCGATGCGCTCATGGGTTCGGGTTCACCACAGCGTCAGGCCCGTGCGTGGCCGCGCGGCCGCGCGCGAGCCGCCAGACGACCCACACCACCAGCAACAGCGGCGAGAGCAGCAGCACCGTCACGCCCAGCACCGCGCAAAGCGCCAGCGCAATGCCGAGCGCAGCGCACAGCAGCGACAACATCATTGCAAACGGTATGACCAACAGCATCGCCACCAACGCCAACAACATGCCGCCGAGCGCCAGCAGCCGCTGGCCGCCGTGCAGGCCATCAAGAGAGAGCTGTTTGCCGTTGACCACGATGCTGGCGCCGTCGACCAGCGCGCCCGATTGCAGCGCGGCCGTGATCAGCAGCGCGCTCAGCACGGCGCCGGCCAGCAGCAGCCAGCCACTCACTTTGACCCAGCGGCTCATGCGTGGTTTGCTCATGGGCTGACTGTTCATGCGTTCTCTCCTTCGCGGGCCAGGGCCTGGTAGGGCACGGCCAGCGTGACCACGGTGCCGCTGGGTGAGTTCTCTGTGATCGTCATCTGCGCTTTGTTGCCATAAAGAAGTTGGAGCCGCTCGCGGATGTTGGTCAGGCCGATGCCCGTGCCGGCGGTCGCGGCCTTGCCGAAGCCCAGGCCGGTGTCGGCCACGGTCACGGCCAGCTTGCCATGCACGATTTCGGCCTTCACGGTCAGCGTGCCACCTTCGGCCTTGGGTTCGAGCCCGTGCTTGATGGCGTTTTCCACCAAGCTCTGAATCATCATAGAAGGAAAGTCAGCCGAGAGAAGCCCTTCGGGCACGTTGATTTCTGTCTGCAGCCGGTCTTCCATGCGGACCTTCAAGATCTCAAGGTAGGGCTTGATCACCGCCATCTCGCGGCCCAGGTTGTGGGCGCTTGGGTGGCTCTCGCGCATGGTGGGCATCGAGGCGCGCAGCAGCGCGATCAGGTTCTTCTGCATCGTGCTGGCCCGCGGCGGGTCGGTCTCGATCAGGTGGTCGATGCTGGCCAGCGTGTTGAACAGGAAGTGCGGTTCTACCTGCGCCTGCATCGCCGCCATGCGAGCCTCCACGACCTGGCGCTTGAGCTGCTCCGACTCCGCGGTTTCGGTCGCCACGGCCGCTTTTACTTCGGCCTGGATGCGGCCCTTGTAAGTGATCTTCAGGATCATTGAGGCGAAGATGAAGAACAAGCTCAGCGGCACCAACGACGCGTCGGCGCTGACAGTGCGTGTGCGAATGGTCTGGCGCTCGGCGCTGCGGCCGGCGTCGGCCGCTTCCAGAGCGGCGTCGGCCGCCTCTTGCGCCGCCTGGCGCGACTCTTCCATCGCTTCGATGATCGCTGTGCGGGCTTCGTCGACCGCTTCTTTCACCACCGCGCTGGTGGCGCCCGGCGGCAGCTTGATCTCGACGCTGCCATCCTTGGTGGTGATCGAAGCGATCGGCTCAGAAGCACTGCCGGCCGCACCCGAGCTTGCGGCCGGTGCTGCCGAAGCCGCGGAAGCTGCACCATCGGCCGAACGCGAATGCGGCGTGATGCGCACGCCGTTCTTGTTGATCGTGATCGATACGTCGTCGTCCTTCGAGCCGCCCTTGTCGATCTTGATCGACGGGGACTTGCGCCCGCTCGAGAACTTCGGCGGCGGATGGTCGTGGACTTCGGTCACTGTCCAACTCGGCAACAGGCTGCCGAGGATGCCCATGGCGATCAGCAGCAGAAACGACAGTACGAAGAAGCGCTTCCAGCTGATGCTGACCAGCCAGTTGGCGTAGTCGTGAAACAGGCGCACGGCGCCGTTGGCAAAACGCTGCCAGCCCGTGGAGGGTGTCGAAGGGTTGGTGGACATGGGGAAGGGCCGGAGCGCACTGGGCGATGGGAGGAACTCTAAAGGCCGCAGGCCCGGCGAGCCACCTGCTTGCGACAGGCTGCGGTGGTGGGCCGACAGGCTGCGGCGGGGCCGTGACAGCCGTGGCTGTTCCTACTGCCGAATGCCTTCCACTTGCACCAACAAGCGCACCTTGTCGGCGACGAACGGCAGACTGTGCGTGATGCCGAAGCTGCTGCGCACCAGCTCGCCTTCGAAGTCGCCACCGCAGACCTCGCGGCGAAACAGCGGGTTCAGGCCGCAGTTCCAGCGCATGGCTTTGAGCGTGAGACCCTGGCTCACCCCGCGCAACGTGAACTCACCGCGAATCTCGCGCGGTACTTCACCTTCCCAGCGCGCGCTGCGGGCGGTGAAGAACGCCTGCGGAAATTCGGTGCTCGACAGGCCGGCCGTGCCGCGCAGCAAACTGTCGAGCGGCGCCACGCCGGTGTTGACCGAGGCCGTGTCTACGGCAATGCCAATGTCGATCTGCTGCGCCTTGGCATCGAATTGCACGCTGCCGCTGGCACCGCCGAAACGGCCTCGCAAGGTGGAGGTGCCCATGTGCACCACCTCCCAGTGCACAAAGCTGTGGGTGGGGTCGAGCGCGTAGCTCGGCGCCGTGGCGGGCGCGACGGAGGGTGCTGGAGTGGACGCCGACGTTTGGGCCTGCAGCGGCGCGAGCGCGGCGCCGCCACCCCCGAGCAGCAGTGTTGTGATCAGCGTGCGGCGCGCCCGCGTCAGGCTCATGCAGCCTTGCGCTGTGCGCCAGCGCGCCACGTTGCCATCAGCCCCGCCCACTTTGGGCGTGCCGCGTGCAGGTGGCGCTCCTTCACGTGGCCGTAACCGCGAATGTCTTCGGGCACACGCGCGATCTCGGTGGCCAGGGACAGGTTCGCCGCGTTCAGCGAGCCGAGCACTTCGTCGATCGATGCGCGGTACTCACCGATCAGCGCACGCTCCATGCGGCGCTCTTCGGTCTTGCCGAAAACATCGAACATGCCGCCGCGCAGGCCCTTGAGCTTGGCCAGCAGCCTGAAGCCCGTGAGCATCAAGGGACCGAACTCCTGCTTGAGCAGCTCGCCTTTGTCGTTCTTCTTTGAGATGAGCGGTGGGGCCAGGTGAAAGTGCAATTTGTAGTCACCTTCGAACTGCGCCGCGATCTTGTCGTGGAAACTTTGGTCGGTGTGCAGGCGCGCGACTTCGTATTCGTCTTTGTAGGCCATCAGTTTGAACAGGTAGCGGGCCACGGCTTCGCTCAGCTTTTTGCTGTTGAGTGGCGCTTCTGCAGCGCGAACCTTCTCGACGAAGGCCTTGTACTGCTGCGCATACGCCGCGTGCTGATAAGCCGTCAGGAACTCCACGCGCTTGGCAATCATGTCGTCGAGGTTTGCACTCTTTTTAACGAACTCGATCACTTGAGGCCCCCCAGCGGCGGGCTTCAGCAGCGCCTGAACCGCTGGCAAATCGTGCGCCGCGCGCCGGCCCCACTCGAACGCTATTTTGTTGTTCTCGATTTGCACGCCGTTGAGTTCGATCGCACGCATCAGCGCGACGTGGCTCAGCGGCACCCGACCTTTTTGCCAGGCGAAGCCGAGCATCAGCGGGTTGGTGTAGAGCGAATCGCCCACCAGTTGCACCGCGAGCTGGTCGGCATCGACCGCGCCCACGTTCGCGCCGGCCGCGGCCCTCACCGCAGCGTCGCAGTTGCCGCTCGGGAACTGCCAGTCGGGGTTCGTCACGAATGCGGCGGTCGGCGCGCCGTGGGTGTTCATGGCGATGTAGGTGCGGCCTTCACGCACCGTCACCAGCGTCGCCTTGTTGGCGCTGACGATCGGGTCGCAACCGATGATGAGGTCGGCCTCAGCGGTGCCGACCTTGGTGGTGTTGATCGCGTCAATGCGGTTGGCAATCTGAATGTGGCTCCAGGTCGCGCCGCCTTTTTGTGCGAGTCCGGCCGAGTCTTGAGTGACCACGCCCTTGCCTTCGAGGTGCGCAGCCATGCCAAGAAGTTGCCCGATCGTGATGACGCCGGTGCCGCCAACCCCGGCGACAACGATGCCCCACGGGGATTCCGAGAGCGGCAATGACGGCTCAGGCAGCGCAGCCAGCGCGAAGGGGTTCGGTCGTTGCGCCTTTGCTTTCGTCGCGCTCTTCATCTGCCCACCTTCGACCGTGACGAAGCTCGGGCAAAAGCCCTTCACGCAGGAATAGTCCTTGTTGCAGGTGTTCTGGTTGATGCGGCGCTTGCGGCCAAACTCGGTCTCGACCGGCTCCACCGAGAGGCAGCTGCTCTGCACCGAGCAGTCACCGCAGCCTTCGCACACGAGTTCATTGATCACAACGCGCTTTGCCGGCTCAACCAGCGTGCCGCGTTTTCTACGGCGGCGCTTCTCGGTGGCGCAGGTCTGGTCGTAAATGATGATGGTGCAGCCTGCAATTTCGCGCAGTTGCTTCTGAATGGTGTCGAGATCGTCGCGGTGGTGCACCGTCACGCCAGGGGCCAGGCGCGCTTTGACGGCGCTGTCTTCGTACTTCTCGGGCTCGTCGGTCACGACCACGATCTTGACCGCACCTTCGGCCTCAAGCTCGCGGCTCATCTCTGGCACTTTCAGCGTGCCGTCGATTGGCTGGCCGCCGGTCATGGCGACCGCGTCGTTGAACAGGATCTTGTAGGTGATGTTGACCTTGGCCGCGATGCTCTGGCGCACCGCCAGCAGGCCCGAGTGGTAGTAGGTGCCGTCGCCCAGGTTCGCGAAAACGTGTTTGTCGGTTGTGAACGGTGCTTGGCCGATCCACGACACGCCTTCGCCACCCATCTGACTGAACGTGACGGTGCTGCGGTCCATCCACACCGCCATGTAGTGGCAGCCGATGCCGGCCACCGCACGCGAGCCTTCGGGCACCTTGGTGCTGGTGTTGTGCGGGCAGCCGCTGCAAAAGAACGGGGTGCGCTCGCCGGGGTCTGTGGCGATGGTCTGCACCGTCATGCTGCTTTCTTTGGCTTCGATCAACGCGATGCGGGAGTCGGGCCGCGCGGCGGTGTCGGCATCGACTCCGAGCTTCTTCAGGCGCTTGGCGATTGCCTTGGCGATGATTGCCGGCGTCAGGTCGGCCTGAGCGCGAAGCAGCCAGTTCTTGCTCGGGTTAGGCCGGCTCCACTCGCCGCCGCTCTCATCGCCCTCACCTTCGTCGAACTTGCCGAGCACGTTCGGGCGCACGTCGGCGCGCCAGTTGTAGAGCTCTTCCTTCAGCTGGTATTCGATGACCTGGCGCTTCTCTTCGACAACAAGAATTTCCTGCAGGCCTTGCGCGAAGTCGCGCGTGATCGTGGCTTCGAGCGGCCACACCACGTTGACCTTGTGCAGGCGAATACCGAGACGGCGGCACGCGTCGTCGGACAAGCCCAGGTCGTGCAGCGCCTGGCGCGTGTCGTTGTAAGCCTTGCCGCTGGCGATGATGCCGAAGCGGTCTGATTTGCCCCCGTTAGGGCCTTCGATCACGTTGTAGTTGAGCTTGTTGGCGCGCACGTAGGCGAGCGCCGCGTACCACTTGTGGTCCATCAGGCGCGCTTCCTGCTCCAGTGGCGCGTCGGGCCAGCGGATGTGCAGGCCGCCCTCGGGCATCACGAAGTCGGTGGGGATCACGATGTCGACGCGGTCGGGGTCGACGTACACGCTGCTCGACGATTCCACGATCTCTTGGATCGTCTTCATGCCCGACCACACGCCGGCGAAGCGGCTCATCGCAAAAGCGTGCAGGCCCATGTCGAGAATGTCTTGCACGCTGCTCGGGAAGAACACCGGCAAGCCGCAGGCCTTGAAGATGTGGTCGCTCTGGTGCGCTGCGGTGCTGCTCTTGGCGATGTGATCATCTCCGGCCAGCGCGATCACGCCACCGTGCTTGGAGGTGCCGGCCATGTTGGCGTGCTTGAACACGTCTGAGCAGCGGTCCACGCCCGGCCCCTTGCCGTACCAGATGCCAAACACGCCGTCGAACTTGTTGCCCTGTGGGTAAAGGTCAAGCTGCTGCGAACCCCACACCGCGGTCGCGGCAAGTTCTTCGTTCACGCCGGGCTGGAACACGATGTTTTGCGCGGCAAGGTGCTTCTTCGCCTGCCACAGCGACTGGTCGTAGCCACCCAGCGGCGAGCCGCGGTAACCGCTGATGAAACCCGCGGTGTTCAGGCCCGCGACCGCGTCTCGCGTTTTTTGCAGCATTGGCAAACGCACCAACGCTTGTGTGCCACTCATGAAGGCGCGGCCATGTTCGAGCGAATACTTATCGTCGAGCGTGACCTTCTCCAGGGCCTTGCGGATCGACTCGGGCAGCGGTGCGTTCATTGGCGGTTTCCTCGGTGAGCGGTGGGGCGCGGTTTTGGCTCGTGACCATGACGCGTGAGCCCAGAGTTTAGGGAAACGACCGCATGAAGTGCTTTCTTTGTTTATCTCGAATCGGCCACCTCCGGCAATAATCTTTCGATAAATACACGCTGGGAAAAGAAATGGTGCTCAAAAAGTCGACTTCAGTGAAAACCCCTGTTGTTGGAGCAGCATCCACGGCCAGCGCCGACGCAGTCGCGGGCGAGCCGCACGGCTCAGGGCTCGACCGTTACGACGTCGCGCTGCTGCGTGAGTTGCAGCGCGACGCGCGCTTGTCGAACACCGAGCTGGCCGCGCGCATCGGGCTGTCGGCAGCGCCGACGTGGCGGCGCGTGAAATGGCTCGAAGATCAGGGCTACATCACCGGTTACCGTGCCGAGATCGACCGCCGCAAGATCGGCCTGGGCGTGCTCGCCTTCGTGCGTGTGGACGCCGACCGCAACACCGCCGCCGCCACGCGCCAGCTCGAAGAAGCCATCAGGAGCATTCCCGACGTGATCGCCTGCCACTACATCTCGGGCTCGGGCACCTTCGAGCTCGAAGTGGTGGCGACTGATCTCGACGCGTTCTCGAGGTTCGCGCAAGAAACGTTGCTGAACCTGCCGCACGTGAAGGACCTGCACACGAGTTTTTCACTGGGCGAGGTCAAGGCCGGCGGCGCGCTGCCGCTCGGCCATCTGCGCGCTGGCGTGCGCTGATGCGCTGCACCTGCACCCTGTCATACACGGTCTTCTCGGGAGGCGTTGAAGGGCTCGGTCTCCGACGCCACTGAACGAATGGCCCACCGCTTCGACCGCAACGAGGCTGATTAGACATTGCCTCGCGCTGCGCCCGGGCACGATCTCGCCAATGGTGTTCGGGCAGCCGCTCGCATGGGATCATCCCCTATGCCAACGCCAGCCGCCGCAGCCAAGCGCCGCATCCCTTCCTTCCTGCGCCACGTTGGCCCAGGCGTGGTCACGGGTGCCGCCGACGACGACCCATCCGGCATTGCCACCTACACCCAGGCCGGTGCGCAATTCGGCACCGGCGTGTTGTGGACAGTGTTCTTGACGCTGCCCTTCATGATTGGTATTCAGCTCGTCAGCGCGCGCATCGGGCGGCAGTCGGGGCAGGGCATCGCGGCCAACCTGCGGCTGCACACGCCGCGGCTGTTCGTCTACTTCATCGTCGCGTTGCTGCTCGTGGCCAATACGGTCAACATCGCGGCCGACATCTCGGCGATGGGCGAAGCGCTGCAACTCGTAGTCGGTGGCGGCGACCACTTCCATGCGGTCGCTTTCGGCGCTCTGACGCTGCTGCTGCAGGTGTTCGTGCCCTACCGGCGCCTCGCTCCGATGCTGAAGTGGCTCACGCTCGCGCTGTTCGTCTACGTGGCCGCGGCCTTTACGGTCAACATTCCGTGGGCGCGGGTGCTGCACGATCTTGTGGTGCCGCGCGTCGTGCCGAGCTCAGCCTTCTGGATGATGATCGTCGCGATCCTCGGCACCACGATCTCGCCTTACCTGTTTTTCTGGCAAGCGGCGCAAGAGGTCGAAGAGATGCGCCTGCACGGCATCACGGCCGGGGCCGAGAGCGCCCACACGCTGCATCGTGCTCAGCGCCGCATGCGGCTCGACACCGTGATCGGCATGGTCTTCTCCAACGGCGTGGCTTTCTTTGTCATGCTGATGGGCGCGGTGGTGTTGCACGCAGGCGGTGTGACCGACGTGACCAGCGCAGCTCAGGCCGCCCAGGCGCTGCGCCCGCTCGCAGGCGACTTCGCCTTCATGCTGTTCTCGTTCGGCATCATCGCCACGGGCTTGCTCGCCGTGCCGGTGCTTGCGTCGTCGGCGGCCTATGCGGTGGCCGAAGCCTTTGGCTGGCCAGAAGGGCTGGAACGCCATTGGCGCGAAGCCAAAGGCTTCTACACGATCATCGCCATCGCGACCATCGTCGGCACGGCGCTCGACTTCACCCCCGTCGACCCGATGAAAGCCCTGTACTGGAGCGCCGTGATCAACGGCGTGGTGGCGGTGCCGATCATGGTGGGGATGATGCTGCTCGCGGCGAAGCCCGAAGTGATGGGGTCGCTGCCAGTGCGCCGCAAGACGCGCTTTCTAGGCTGGGGTGCGGTGGCCTTGATGACGGCGGCGGTCTTGATGATGGGTTTGGACTTGGTGCGCTGAGCGGCGAGTGGCGAGTGGCGAGTGGCGAGTGGCGAGTGGCGAGTGGCGAGTGGCACGAGCTTTGCGGTACACACCGCGCCATGCCCTTGCTCGGAGTGCTGTATGCAAAGCGAATTGACCTCCTCAACGCCCCCTGGGCCCACCGTCGCAGCCGCAGCCGCAGCGGGGCTTGGTGCCGACGCGAGCAAGGCCTGGCCGCAACGTTTTCGCTTGCTGCTCGAATCCGCCGACAAGGGCATCTATGGCCTCGACATGGAAGGCCGGTGCACCTTTATCAACCGGGCGGGCGCACAAATGCTCGGCTGGCGCACAGATCAGGTGCTAGGGCGGAACATGCACAACCTCATTCACCACACCCACGGTGACGGCAGTGCCTACCCGGAGGCCGACTGCCCGATTTTCGGCGCCTTGCGCCAGGGCCTGCCCTGCCGAATCGACAGCGAAGTGCTGTGGCGAGCCGACGGCTCGTCGTTCAGCGCCGAGTATTCGTGTTACCCAATCATTGACGAGGGCGTGGTGGAAGGCGCCGTGGCCACCTTCGTCGACATCACCGAGCGCCAGCGCGGTGAAGAGCTGCTGCGCCAGGCGCGCGACGAACTGGAGCCGCGGGTGCAGGTTCGCACTGCCGAACTGTCGGCGGCGCTTGAGCAACTGCGTGACCTGTCGGCCTATTCCGAAACCGTGCGCGAAGACGAACGAACACGCATCGCGCGAGACATGCACGACGGGCTCGGTTCGCTGCTGGTTGCGCTGAAGATGGACGTGAACTGGCTCGAAAAGCGCGTCGAAGGTCGGCCGGCGCTCGAAGACAAATGCCAAGGCATGGGCCGATTGATCGACTCGGCCGTCGACAAGCTCGGCCGCATCGTCGCCGAGCTTCGGCCGAGCATCCTCGACCACCAGGGTTTGTGGGCAGCGCTTGAATGGCAGGCGCAGGAATTCGTCGAAACGACAGCGCTGCGCCACGAAGTACAGGTGCACGTGTCGGCCGGCGTGTTGCCGCCGATCGGTGTGCGCGGCGAGCGCTGGTCGATTGCCGTGTTCCGCATCTTCCAGGAGATGCTCAGCAATGTGGCGCGGCACGCGAAGGCGCAGTCGGTCAAGATTCGCATGTACGTCGACGGCCCACCACAAGCGATGTTGCACCTCGAAGTGCGCGACGACGGCGCCGGTGCCGAGCGCGAAGCCTTCGCGCACCCAAACAGCTACGGCGTGATGGGCATGCGCGAACGCGCCGGACATTTCGGTGGTTCGCTGATGATCGACAGCGTGCCCGGGCACGGCACGTTGGTGCGGCTGACGATGCCGCTGCCCGAAGAAGAAACCGGAGCGCCGCCATGATTCGGGTCTTGATCTGCGATGACCACCTGATCGTGCGTCAGGGCATCAAGCAGATCCTCGCCGATGCCGAGGACATCTTCCTCGCCGGTGAAGCCGAAGACGGGCCTCAGGCCCTGCAGCGGGTGCGCCTCGGTGGCGTCGACGTGGTGCTTATGGACATCGCAATGCCCTACCGCGACGGGCTCGACGTGCTGCGCCAGCTGAAGAGCGAGTTCCCCAAGGTTCCAGTGTTGATGCTCAGCACCTACCCCGACAAGCAGTACGCCGTGCGCAGCCTGAAGCTCGGCGCCGCCGGCTACCTGAACAAGAGCGCCGATTCACAGCAGATGACGAATGCGATCCGCAAGGTGGCGGCCGGTGGCCTGTTCATCACGCCGACCGTGGCCGGGCACCTGGCCAGCAGCATCGGCGCCGGCAGCCCCAAGGCAGTGGAAGCGCCCCTGCGCGAGCGCCTATCGCACAGCGAGTACCAAGTGTTCCGCCTGCTTGCCAGCGGCCGCACCGTCAGCGAAATAGCCGAACAGCTCGCGCTGTCGAGCAACACCGTGAGCACCTACCGCGCCGGCATTCTGGAAAAGACCGGCGCGCGTAACGACGTGGAGCTGGCGCTCTACGCGGTGCGCGTCGACGTGCTGCCGGTCTGAACTTGCAGGGCTGGCCCGACAAACGAATGAGGGCGGGCGCCATGGCGCGAACTTTCGGGCTGGCGCCAGGAGAGAAGCCGCGAGGGGACCGCGCGCCGGTATTGGCTTACCTGCATCGCCGGAGTGGCGGTGAGACCGCGCCCGCGTTTCGCGCTCGAGAGGCCCGGCCGCACCGGTGAGGTAGTCCCCGCGCGCCTGATCGGGCGCGGGTCGATCAGTGGTGGTTGCCTACGTCAATCGCGACTGAACCCGCCGCGCGCGGCACGGTCGTGCGCCGGGTTCATCGAGCCCCGACGTGTGCAAGTTCACACCCGAAGGGCTTCAGTCTTCTGAAAAGAGGCCGAATAAACCGTTAGTTCCTATTGAATCATGACCTCCATCCCATCCATCAGCCTTTCGGGCATGAACGCGGCGCAGACCTCTATGTCAGCGTCGGCCTTCAACATTGCCAACCTGGGTGTCAACGGATTTCGTCGTGAGCAGGTGCAACAGAGCACGGTCTCGCCCGCCGGCGTGACTGCAACCATCGGCCGAGCAGCGGCGCCCGGTGACGACATGGCCACAGACCTGGTGGGACTGCTACAGGCCAAAAATTTCTTCTTGGCGAACCTCGCCGTTTTCAAGACGAGCGCCAACACGTCGGGCACGCTGCTCGACATTTTCGGTTGAACGGTTGGCAACTTCTTTTCAAGGAAACTTCATGGACTTCGTCAACAGCGCCACGGTGACCAATGCAAGCTCAGCGGACCTGGGCTCGATTCAGGGGACCGCCTCCATCTTTGTCCTCAAGAAGGCGATAGACCAACAAGCCGCGTCGGCGGTTCAGCTGATTGCGGCACTGCCGCAGGCGACGCTGGCGACTTCGGGCTCGGTAGGTACGAAGGTCAACACCTACGCCTGATTGGCGGCGCCAATTTTCAAAGCGGCGCCGGCCAGTGCGTGTACAAGGTGAACGCAACCGGCGTCGCGTACCACCCGAATACCTTGGGCGCGAGGGTGCAGTGTCCCCAGTCGAGCGGGAGGACCAGAACATCAGGCTGCGCAGACTGCTCGAGCCAATCAACAAGTCGTGGGTCCACGCGGCTCCACGGGTGATCGATAGGAATCGTCGCGGGCAGTAGCTTCGCAAGCACCTGAGAGCAACCCAAGCCCCAGCCACGGTGGCGCTGGAGTTCGCCGGGGTGTACTGGATTGCGCTGTACGAGGAGCCGCGAGGGCTTCAGGTCTGGCTGGTCGATGCGAGGCAGATGAAGCCCGTGCCCGGGCGCAAGAGCGACGTGCAGGACTGCGAGTGGTGGGCCGGGGCTTGCCGCGAGGGCAGCTTTTTAAAATGTCGCGCTCCACCTTCACCCGCACCAGTTCAGCGCGCAGCCGTGCCAACTCCATCTGCTGGGCACTCACGAGCCGCTCGCGGGGGCCTTCGCTCACCCTTCTCGGCCAACCGAACGCAGGTGCTCAAGGTCATCAATTGCGTTCTCCTACACTGACTCCGGACGGCCGCTCGTGCAGCCGCATGCGCAGACCGACCGGGGTCATGGTGAAGTGCATGACCTCGCGCGCGTCACCGCCGTCTGGTGTGTCGACCGAATCGATCTCGAAGCCACCGAGCAGCATCGCCATTGCAAGCTTGATCTCGAGCAGCGCGAGGAAGCGCCCCGGACAGATTCGCGGGCCGGAGCCGAACGGCATCGCGACGCGCTTCGCTGCGTCAGCGTCGTTGATCCAACGCTCGGGCTGAAAATTGGCAGCATTTGTGAGGTGGCGGTCGTCGACGCTGTCGCGACGCAGCACGCACCACACCAGCGTGCCCGCCGGCACTCGGATGTCGGCGATGGTCGTGTCGCTCACAGCTTCGAAGGCGAGGAACGGTGCCACCGGCTTGAGCCGCATCGCCTCGCTGACGCAGGCGTCGAGGTAGTCGAGCGAATCGATGAGCTCAACCGACGATGTCGAGATGTCGGGTATTGCACTGCGCACTTCCTGCTGCGCCCGGCGTAGCGCGTCGGGATGACGATGCAGCAACCAGATCAGCCAGGCGAGCGTGTTGGCGGTGGTGTCCTCGCCGGCAAACAGCATCGTGGATACATTGCCGGCGACGTCGCGGTCGTCGACCTTGGCGTCGCCTGCATCGGCCGCAGTGAGCATCGCTTCCAGCAGGTTGCGTGGATGCTCGCGCAGCGAAGGGTCCGCTTGCATGCGCTCGCGCGCCGCGGCGATGAAACCGCTGATCGCTTCGCGGACTGCGACGTTGCTGCGCTCGAGCTTTCGGTCCGCCGGCAGCCTGATCCAACGCCAGTAGGGCAGCGGCGACATGACGCGCCGGTACACGCCGCCGAGCACGATGTCGAGATGGTGCTGGATCACGTCGTCGCCGGTTTCGAGCGTGTTCACCTCGGCGCCGAAGGCAAGGCCGGCGATCACGTCGAGAGTAAAGCGCTTCAGGTCTGCTTGCAGGTCGATCAACTGGCCCGAGCTTGCGGCTTTGCTCCAACGCGACTGCAGCCGCTGCGTTACCTTCAGCAGCAGCGGCAGAAATGCCCGGATGTTTCCCGGCGCGAAGCTGGCCATGACCATGCGCCGTTGGTGCCGCCACGCGTCGCCTTCGGCCGCGAATAGCCCTGGCGTGCCGCCCATCTCGATGCCGACCTCACGCAACCGCGAGGCGCGCTGAAAGCCATCGGGCCGATCGCGCAGAAGCGTCTTCACGATCTTATGGTCGGCGACGACGACCATTTGGGTCGGGCCGAGGCGGACACGAAAAATCGGACCGTACTTCGGGCACCATCGTTCTATGTCCTGGTGGATGTGCGCCATGCGCACTTGCAGCAGGTTGCCGATGATCGGCCAGCCTTGAGGGCCAGGCAAATCGTCGATGCTGCGCAAGGGCCGAGGCGTCGGACCTGCCGGCGGCGACGAAGGTGCGGTTTGAGCGTCCATAGGGCTCATTCTGAGGCCTCCATCTGGCCTCCGCCCGGCGTTGCCACTGCGGCACCGACGCCGCCAGTGCCCAGCAAAGACCCTTTGCGCAATTACGCAGCACTTCGCCACATGCGCGAATCAATCACATCGCGCAAAGCGCTCTCATGATGGCCGATCTCACAACCCTGTGGCGATTCAACAGGCCGAAGCTGGCTTCTGCAGTTGCCGAGCGGGTGGTGTCAAGGGAGCGACTGGCACTATTCGGGCCGCGCCAAACGGGCAAGACGACCCGGCTCCGCGAGGAAGTCATTCCGCCTCTGGAAGATCGCGGCACGGTGGCTGTGTACTTAGAGTGCTGGGCGGACAAGACCGACCGGCTGGGCAGCATCAACTACGCGATGCAGAAGGCGCTGGATACGCTCAAGGTCAGCCCCAAGGGGCACAAGTGTGAACACGCTGTCGTTGATTGGCACCAGGCTGCGCTCTTGCCAGACTGGGCTGCGCCGGGTGTGGGCGAGCAGGCTGAGCCAGGGCTTCACGTTGAGGCGGTAGTGCGCTAGGCCGCCGTCGCAATCGTCGGCCAGGGTGGTTTGCAGGGTCAGCTTCTTGCCGAGCATGGCGTCGATGTCAAGGTCGGCGCGGGCGCTGACTGTGCTGAGCTCGAGTTGCCAGGGCTGGCGGCGAGCCACTCGCTCACCGCGCCGGGACCGTTGGTCGTTTCTTGACGCTGGCCGCAACGACTTGCGCGAGCTTGATGAACTCGTCTTTACCCATCGGCTCTATGCCTCTGGCGCGAGCGTTTTTGGCGTCGCGGATAACGAACATTTGCAGGTTCGTCGGGTCGGGCTCCTTGCCCGCATCGCCTCGGGCTGACGCGAAGTAGCCATAGTCGGTGGTGTCATCGTCGCGAGTCAACTCCATCAAGCTGGCGTGCCCAGCTATGCCAGCGAGCGTGGTCTCACGAAGGTCTCGCCAGATGGGCTTGAGGTACTTGTGCTGGCGGTAGTTCAGGCGCCACCAAAACTCGTTGTCGTATTGGGTCGTGAACCTCTGGGGGTTCGCCCCTTTGGGCACCGGACCGCCGTTGCTATCTTGAAGCCAGATGGTGATGTCGGGGTGGGACTTGAGACGGTAGGTGACGGCGATGTGGCGCTCACCTACCCCGTCGTCAGCAACGAAGAGGTAGGGAAGACAAAGTCCCGGGGCGCCCGGCACGTCAAGGAGGGGGCGATAAGCTGCGTGATCGAACAATTGAAACGAACGCAAGGTTTTTTGAATGGCAAGTTCGCTGTCTACATCACCGGCGACATTGCCCCATTCAACGACAACCGGGCCGAACCTACTGAGTGATGCAATGGCTCCCCCAATCCGCCGAGCAGAACCATTCGGAGAGGAGGTTTTAAGGTCAGCGTACTCAGGACGCGGGCGGTGAGTGTCCTTGGCATCCGCATCCAAGTTCTTGCGAGCCCTCTTCGTGTTGTCACTGAATAGTGACCTTGCCCCTGGAATCCGTACCCCATAACCGAGTCACGAATTGACTTGCCTTGGTTGATTGGCAAGCCAGTCTTGCTCGAACTTCATCGGGCTGACGTATGCCAGCGTCGAGTGCAACCGGGCCCGGTTGTACCA
>JBBRPV010000075.1:0-20089 GCA_038227445.1 Burkholderiales bacterium
ATGGTCTCTGATCTTGGTCGAAAAGAGACTCTCCCACAGCGCTCGTTTGTTCAAGATCGCTGAGGGAGACCTTATATCGTCCCTCGCTCAGCTTGATCAAATCGCGGGCCAGGGACATCGGTATTCGTGCTCGTGCTCACTCAAGCGAGTGCTGTCAAACGCAACACGCCCCAACAATACAGCGCCTGAACACCAAGGGCGGCGTCGCCCCGGCCGTGGTCTGCGACGCCATGAACAAGGGCCGCCGACAGCAAGTGGCCTACGAGGCCGACTACGTGTTCTACGGGCTGTGAATCAAACGGCAGGCGCAGGCAAGAGCCGGTAGCCAAAGCGCGTGACGAGCGAATGGAAAGTGGCGGTGGTGGGTACCCACGCCGCGCTCTCGACGGCGTCGGCCGCGGTTTCCATGTCAAGCGTGTGCACGAGGCCTAGGCCGAGGTCGGTGGCCAAGAGCAGCCGTTCGTGCTCGTCGAGCCACGCCGATTCGAACTGCGCTGAAAGCCCGGTGTGGCTGGTGACGCGCGGGGCCGCGCCAGGCACGGCTTCGAGCCGCCAGACCCACGGCGCCGCCTCGAGCTCGACGTACACCCGCTGCGGACCGTTCTGAAAAAACCAGCAACCTGCGTCATCGGCCATGTAGTTGCGCTCGATGAATTCGCGCAGTTTCTCGTGCAGGATGCGGCTTCCTTTGACCTTGGGAAAGGGTCCTAGGGCCTGCGCCCGGTCGTCACGCATGTACCAGTCGCCACGCGCATCGAGAGCGAGCCAGCCGTAGCAGTGCGGCACATTGGGCCACTTCTTCAGTGCCTGTTTGACGATGTCGTCCATGCGCCAATCTTCGTTCAGAGCTGCGCTTTGATCCAGCCCATCACCGCTTCAGGCAGTGTGTGCACGTGGCCGGGCCAGCGCCCGCCGGGAAAACCGACGTGCCCACCGTGCAGCGGCTGCCACAGCGTCACATGCCGGCCAACCTCGTGCGCAGCTGGCAGGCTGGCCGCAGGCACAAAAGGGTCGTTACATGCGTTCAGCACCAGCGCCGGGATGCGGATGGAATGCAGCTGCGGTTTGGCCGAGCCGCGACACCAGTAGTCGTCGGTGCCCTTGAAGCCGTGCAGCGGCGCCGTAAACACGTTGTCGAACGCGTGCAAATCGTTTGCGGCCAACAGCTTCTCGCGGCTGAACAAGCCTGGGTGCTGGGCGAGCTTGCGCAAGGCGTTGGGCTTCATCGTGCGCAGGAACATGCGGGTGTAGACCTGCCGGTTAAAGCCCGCGCCAATCGCACGGCCGCTGGCGACCATGTCGATCGGCGACGAGACGGCGCAGATGACGCTCGCGCTCTGCGCAGCGGAATCGCCCGCCTCCTCGGCCCAGCGCAGCAAGGCGTTGCCGCCAAGAGAAACGCCCACGGAGCAAACCGTGCCCGAGTGCACCGAGCGCAAGCGCCGCAGCACCCACCCGATCTCTTCGAAGTCACCAGAGTGGTAAGCCCGCGGCGCGAGGTTCAGCTCGCCCGAACAGCCGCGAAAGTGCGGCACCACGAAGCGCCAGCCGTTGTGGCGCGCCCAGTGCGCGAACGCCTGCGCGTAGTGGCTGCCCGACGATCCTTCGAGGCCGTGGAACAGCACGAGCAACGGGGCGCTGCTGTCTTGGCCCTGCCAGTCGACATCGATGAAATCGGCGTCGGGTGTGGTCCAGCGCTCGCGCCTGTATGTTGGCGCCGGGCCAGTGAAACGTTTCGAGAACAGCGCTGGCCAGATCGTCTGAGCGTTGCCCCCAATCAACCAGCGTGGTGCGCGGTACTGCTGCATCAATGCATCAATGGAGCACGGCGGCCGTTTCAGTCATCTCCGGCACCTCGCGCAGCGAGCCGGGGCTTGCGTGGTGTGCCACGAGCTGCCAACCGTGTGCACCCTTTACGTAGACGTTGGTCGCGATCACCCGGGCAAACTGGGGACCCGCTGCGGTCATCACGCGTACCTGCTCCAGCACGCTGTGCACCGCGCAGCTGTGCGTCTGAACCCGCCTCACGTTCTCGGGCCGCGCGTTGATCGAACCGTTGGCAAACATCGCGTCGAAAGCCGCACGGATCGCACTGGCGCCCACCACGCGCGGCCCGCCCGGATGCACGCAGCTGATGTTTTCGTCGTCTGACCAAAGCGCCATCAGGCGTTCGATGTCGCCACGCTGCAGCGCTTCGTAGAACTGTTGCTCGGCCTCGTCTGGGGAAGCAGGCGGCGGCATCGGTTTGGGTAGGGCCATGCGAACTCCTGCTGTTCAGCGAAACACGACCGTCTTGCTGCCGTTGAGCAGCACCCGGTGTTCCACGTGCCAGCGTACCGCGCGCGCCAGCACCACGCTTTCGACATCGCGTCCCACGGCAGTGAAGTCTTCAGGGCTGAGCGCGTGGTCGACACGCTCCACGTCCTGCTCGATGATGGGCCCTTCGTCGAGTTCGGCCGTCACGTAGTGCGCTGTTGCGCCGATCTGTTTCACACCACGCGCGTGGGCCTGGAAGTACGGTTTCGCGCCCTTGAAGCCGGGCAAAAAACTGTGGTGGATGTTGATCGCGCGGCCCTTCAGAAAGCTGCAGAACTCGGCCGAGAGGATCTGCATGTAACGCGCGAGCACGACCAGGTCGACCTGCAGCTCTTCCACCAGAGCCTGCACCTGCCGCTCTTGCGTTCGCTTGTCTGGTCGCGCGGCGCCGGCCTGCAGTGGGAGATGGTGAAACGGCACACCGTGCAGCGCGCACAGGCCGGCGAAGTCGGGGTGGTTCGAAACCACCCCCACAACCTGCGCCGGCAACTGGCCGGTGTCGCAGCGGAACAGCAGGTCGTTCAGACAGTGGCCGTGCTGGCTGACCATCAGCAGAAGGCGCGGCTTGTGGGTCAGCGCATAGACCTGGGTTTGCATGCCGAACGTCTCTCGCAAGGGCGCCATCAGGGCCTGCAGCGCGGCGCAGTCGGCCAACGACTTTGGCGCATCGAAGTGCACACGCATGAAAAACAGGCCACTGCTGTCGGCATTCAGCACGTCGCCGAACTGCTGAGAATCGACAATGTTGCAGCCAGCCTGAAACAACAAACCCGAGACCGCGTAGACGATGCCCTTGGCGTCACGACAAGACAGGGTGAGAACGAATTCGCAAGGGCTGGACATAGGGTAGGCTTCCGGGCTTCTTTGATTGTACGAAGCCTCATATCCCGCCGGGCTTGTTGCCGGCGCATGTCAGCCCTCACACCGCTGCGCTTTGTCGCGACGCGCCCGAATCCATGGCTACTCCGAAAAGTGAATGGACCGACCGAAGCCTTGAGCTTTCGCGGCTGCTCGGCCGAGCCGGTCTGGGCGATCGCGCGGCATTCGCCTCGCTTTATGAGAACACCAGCTCGCATCTGCTTGGCGTGGTGCTGCGTATCCAGAGAGACCGGGCCCAGGCCGAAGACATTCTCCAGGAGGTGTATGTCAATGTCTGGCGCGCGGCGCAGAACTTCGATGCTGCCCAGAGCCAGCCCTTGACCTGGCTGAGCAGCATTGCGCGTAACCGTGCAATCGACAGCCTGCGCCGCACGCAAACCCAGCCGCAATTCCGCTCAACGATCGGCTCCACCACCCTTGACGAGGAAACAGACGTGTACGACACCGTGGCCAGCGACGCTCCCGGCCCGCTCGATCTGCTGAGCCGGGCCTCGGATGCGCGTGCCTTGTCGTCATGCATGCAGGGCTTGAGCGCGCAGCAGCGGCAAAGTGTCGCGCTCGCGTTTTTCGACGGCCTCAGTCACGCCGAAGTTGCCGAGCAAATGCGTCAGCCGCTCGGTACCGTCAAGTCTTGGGTGCGGCGTGCGCTGATGTCGCTGAAGGGCTGCCTTGAATCGGCTGTGCAGCGCGACCAAACCAAGTCGGGGGCTTGAGGTCCTGTGAATAAACCCCACGCACCTGCACTGCCGCCCCAGCCGGGGCCACTTGCCGTTGCAATTGCTCGCCGTGAAGCGAGCTACGGCTGTACTTCGCGACCAAATCGGTTCGGCTTGGGTCGCCCAGTCGGGCGCGTCGAATCCGTTCAGGGGCTCTGAGATGGACTACAGCCGCCCCGAACTCGCCGACCGCCTCGCCGCCGAATACGTGGCCGGCACCTTGCGCGGTCCCGCTCGCCGCCGCTTCGAAGCGCTGCTGCCGGCGCACGCCACGCTGCGCGCCGCAACGCGTGCCTGGCAGGACCGGCTGATGCCGCTTACTGCCTGCGTCGCGCCCGAAAAACCCTCGGCCGGCGTTTGGGCAAAGATCGAACAGCGCATTCACTCGACGCGCGCGCCGAGCGAGATTTCGTCGCTCGGCTGGTGGCGCCAGCTCGCGTTTTGGCGTGCGTTTTCTGGCATTGCGGCGTTGGCAGTCGTGAGCCTTTCGGTGCTGCTCGCCAACCCCGGGCCGGCTCAGGCGCCGATCATCGTGGTGCTCTCGTCCACCGCGCCGGCCGAAGGCGGCGCGGTGGTGCCGGCCTCGTTTGTCGCCAGCATCAGCGCAGACGGGCGCGCGGTGGTGACCCGGCCGCTGGTGAACGTCAGCGTCAGTGCTGACCGCGTGCTCGAGCTCTGGGCCGCGGCCGGAAAGGGCGCACCGCGCTCGCTCGGCCTGATTTCGGCGAACGGCGCCAGCGCCTTCACGAAGTCCACACTGCCGGTCGGCACCGACCACTTGGCCGTGAGCCTGGAGCCGCCAGGCGGCTCGCCCACCGGCGCACCAACCGGACCGGTACTGTTCGTTGGCAAGCTGACGCTGTAGCGGCTCAAGGCGCGGCAAGCGCCTGGCTCAGTGCCCTTTGCACGCGAATCGGGCTCAATTCGGTCAGGCATCGATAGTGGCCGAAACGGCAGGTTCGCTCGAAACACGGCGAACACTCGAGTTGCAACTCTTCCTTCATCCACAGCACGCGTGCGCGTCGGTTCAGCGGCGGGGTGTGCTCCGGGCTGGTCGAGCCGAATACAGCCACTTGCGGCACACCGAAGGCGGCGGCCACGTGCATCAGGCCAGAGTCGTTGCTGACCACACCGCGCGCAGCGGCGATCAGCGCCATCGCTTCTGTCAACGAGGTCTTGCCCGCCATCACGGTGCAGGCGCCGGGCGCTGCAGCGGCGATCTCTTTGCACAACTCGGCCTCCTTGCCTGAGCCGATTAGAAGCACGGGCTGGCCGTGCTGCGCGAACAACGATGCAGCGAGTGCCGCGTAGTGAGCCGCCGGCCAGCACTTGGCTGGGCCATATTCGGCGCCTGGTACGACGGCCCAGTAAGCAGCCTGCTGCACGTTCGCGGCTTGCGTTGAGGCACGCAACACCGCTTCATCGAAACGAAGGACAGGGCGCTCATTCGCAGGCGCCGGCTCGCCCGCCAGTGCGCTGTAGAACGCGACCATCGGCGGGCGGCCCGGCGGGTTCTTCAGGCGCCGGTTCAGCAGCACGTAGCGGCCTTCGCCCTGGTAACCCACCCGCCGAGCAATACCAGCAAGCCACGGAAAGAGTGCCGACTTCATCGAGTTGGGCAGCACATAGGCCACATCGAAGCGACCGCGCTGCTGCTTGGCAACGCGTTTGCGCTCGGCCCAATCGAGCCGGCCATGCGCGAACGGCAGGTCGATCACTTCAGTCACCTGCGGCATCGCGCGATAGACCGGTGCGACCCAGGGCAGCGCAGCCACCGTGAGGTGTTCACCACGTGCTGCAAGGCGCGCGAGCAGTGGTTCGGTCATTACCGCGTCGCCGATCCATTGCGGCGCCACGATAAGGCTGCGCGTGCTCACGCCGTCAATGGGCGTGAACCTTTTCGCCGGCCTTGAGCCTGTAGACCGTGCCGCAGTAAGGGCACTTGCCCTCACCCGTGGTCACCACGTCGATGAACACACGCGGATGGTTGCTCCAGAGCGCCATTTTCGGGTTCGGGCAAAACACCACACCGGGGCCCTGCAGGTCGTTCGCGGTGACTTCGATCACGGCTTGTTTGCTGTCGCTCATGCGCTCAGACCTTGGTCAGCCATTCGGCGTATTTCGGGTTGCGGCCGTTCACGATGTCGAAGAATGCGCTTTGGATTTTCTCGGTGATTGGCCCGCGCGAACCGGTGCCGAGTTCGATGCGGTCGAGCTCCCGGATGGGCGTGACCTCGGCGGCCGTGCCGGTGAAGAAAGCTTCGTCGGAGATGTAGACCTCGTCGCGTGTGATGCGTTTTTCGACCAGCTTCAGCCCCAGGTCGTTGCAGATTGCGAGGATTGTGTCGCGCGTGATGCCGTTGAGGGCGCCGGCCGAGAGATCGGGTGTGTAGACCACGCCCTTTTTGATGATGAAGATGTTTTCGCCCGCGCCTTCGCTGACGAAGCCGGCCGAGTCGAGCAACAGCGCTTCGTCGTAGCCTTCGTCGGTCACTTCCATGTTGGCCAGGATCGAATTGGTGTAGTTGCTCACCGCCTTGGCCTGAGTCATCGTGATGTTCACGTGGTGACGGGTGTAGCTTGAGGTCTTCACGCGGATGCCGCGCTGGAGACCTTCTTCGCCAAGGTAGGCCCCCCAAGGCCAGGCCGCGACCATCAGGTGAATCGTGTTGCCCTTCGGGCTGACGCCGAGTTTTTCGGAGCCGATCCAGACCAGCGGGCGCAGGTAGCAGGATTCAAGCTTGTTCTCGCGCACGACGAGTTTTTGCGCGTCCATCACCTGCTCGTGGGTGAACGGGATCTTCATGCGCAAAATCTTGGCGCTGTTGAAGAGCCGCTCGGTGTGCTCGCGCAGGCGGAAGATCGACGTACCGTTCACGGCGTTGTAGGCCCGCACCCCTTCGAAGGCGCCGCAACCGTAGTGCAGCGTGTGGGTCAGCACGTGGATCTTGGCGTCGCGCCAGTCCACCAGCGCGCCATCCATCCAGATCTTTCCGTCCCGATCGGCCATCGACATGGCGGTCTCCTTGTGTCTGCCCCGAAAGAGTCGGGGCAAGGGAGACAATTCTATTCGGGGCGACTCGCTGCGAGCCTGTCCCGCCGTTCAGAGGTCGCCGAAGAAATGGATGAACACGTCGGGCTCTTTAACTTCACGCATCGACAGGCCACTGAGCGTTTCGCGAAACGGCTCAGAAGGCGGTAAAGCTTCCAGGTCAGCAGGCGCGGTCGCGGCCCACGGCGCCTGAAACGAGGTGCTGGCCTCAAACCCCGACACCGTGTTTGCAGCATCGTGCGCTCCGGTGCCCCGGTTGATGAGCCGCTTCGAGAGCGAAGCGGCCAACGAGGGAAGCTCTTCCCATTCGATCAATCCACCGTAGGCGACAGCGCGGTGCTGTGCTGCAAGGTGCTGTTTTGGTTGTGCTCGGCTCATGCTGTTCCCCTTTCTAATCGGTGTCAGAAGCGTATCGGCAGCGCGCACATTTCATTGACCGATAACCGGGCGAAGGCCGCGTCAGTTCGCGCTGCGGGGGCGCCGTAGGTGAAAAAATGCGCAATTCGGGGCCACGGCGTCGTTGACGCCACAATCCAAAACATGCCGCGCCTTGAAGCCCTGCCTTGTGCCTCCAGAGCGGCCACAGCCGTCGCAGCGAAGCGCGTGCGCGGCGTGCCGGCCGACCCGCAGAAGTTCGCGGTGCATGTGCGCAAGAGCAGCATCGACGGGCAGGGCGCGTTCGCTGCCGAGCCGATCCCTGCGCGCCGCAAGATCGGCGAGATTCGCGGCGAAGCCATCAGCGTAAAAGAAGCACGCAGGCGCGCCAAGGGCGCTGCGCGCATCATGATCGTCGAGCTCAGTGAGCGCCGCGCGATCGATGCGTCAGAGTCTGCCGACCCGCTGCGATTCACCAACCACTCTTGCCAGCCGAACTCGGTGCTGCGCATTTGCCAGGGGCGGGTTGAGTTCTACGCAATGCGCGCCGTGTGCGTGGGTGAAGAGCTCACCGTCAACTACGGCGAAACACACCACGAGGGCAAGCTGCGCTGCCTCTGCGGTGCGCCGGGGTGTGTTGGTCGCATCTGAAGGCGGGGAAAAGACGCGCGCGAATTGGCGCCGTGCAAGAGAAACGAAAAGCGGCACCCGGCCGCGAATCGTGCCTACAGATCGGCGGGCCTCGTCCGAAATCAACTGACGACCCGTCGGGCATGTCGGTGCTCGAGTAGGTCGAACGTCGATTTCAAACCGCCTTCAGATTGCCACCCGCACTTCCATTCCGTGGACCTGTTCGAAACCGCACAAACGTCGCGCTGCCCCGTCTGGCTGAGTGCGGCATTTGGCTCGCTCAAGCTGCGCATCACACTCGCGGCGATCGCCGGCCTGGTGCTGGGCGTCGGCTTGTCGACCGCCGGGCTGATGCGCCAAGCCGAGCGCGACACGCTTTCGGCGCAACGCTATCGCGAGATGACGGAAACCGTGCGCACGGCGAGCATGCTGTCGCGTCGGGTGATCGATCTGCAGGTCGCACTGCAAGCGACCGCGGCGCGCATCGATACCGCCACCCTGGCTGACCGAACGCGACTCATCGGCTTTATGGAATCGCAACCGGTGCTTCGCGGCCTGTTCGCGAACCTGTTCGCCGCCACGCCCGATGGCCAGATGCAGGTGTACATCGATGCAGCCGGGCCGCGTCGCCCTGAGGTGAACCTGCTCGACCGAGACTACTTCAAGCGCACCGTGGAAGAACAGCGCGTGATCGTCTCTGAACCGGTGCCTGAACCGGTGCCTGGGCGAGTGGCGGGCGAGCCTGCGATCGTGTTCACCGCGCCGCTGAGCAGTGAAGGCAAGGTCTTCGGCGTGCTCGGCGCTGCGCTGCGGTTGGCCAACCGCGACCTGCTGGGCACACTGGGCGACGGCCCCGATGCCGACCCCTCCGCCGTCACGATCGTGACCGACGGGCAGGGCCGCATTCTCGCGCACCCAGTGGGCGGGCGCTTGCTGCAGACGTTGGCCACGGAGCGGCGGTTGTCGCAAGCCTTCGCGTCGTGGGTTGATAGCGGCAGTGCGGCCGAGCCGGCCGGCATGAGCCTGCCTCAGGCCGACGAGCTCGTCACCGCTGCCGGCGTTGCGGGCACCGACTGGGTGGTCTGGCGTGTCATGCCGAAGGCCGAGCTGCTGGCCCCGCTGCGCGCCGCGCCGCAGCACGCGTTGTTGTTGGCAACCGGGTTGATCCTGGCGGTGTCGCTGTCGACACTCGCGATGCTGTGGTGGCTGTTGCGACCGCTCACGCAGCTTGAGCACCGCGCCCAGCACTTGTTCGACGGCTCGCTGGACGCCCACGCAGGCTGGCCCGAGGTGGGCGGCGAGCTCGGACGCCTGGCGCGCGTGCTGCGCCACGTGGGCGCCGAGCGTGCGCAGCTCGAAGCCTTCAACACTGGGCTGCTGCAAAAGCTCGGTTCGGTCATGGGTGCCGCGCCGGTGGGCATTTGCTTCACCAGGGGGCAGCGCTTCGAGCTCGTCAGCGCCGAGTTTTGCCGCCTGTTCGGTCGCGCCGAGCAGGAGATTGTCGGCCAGCCAACCCGGCTCATCTACACGTCGAACGCCGACTTCGAGGCGGTCGGTCCGCTGGTGACCCAGGCTTTCGCCGCGGGCGAACCCTACGTCGGCGAATGGGAGGTGCTGCGCGCCGACGGCACGCACTTCTGGGCTTGCCTTCGCGGCTCCCCGGTCGACAAACTCAGCCACGACGCCGGCACGATCTGGACCGTCAACGACATCGGCGAGCAAGTCGCCGAGCGCGAGCGGCTGCAGTGGTTGGCCACGCACGACGGGCTCACCGGCTTGGCCAATCGCAAGGTGCTCGACCACCGGCTGCAAGTTGTGTTCGAGGCCATGCCGCGCTCGGTGCCAGCCGCAATCGTGATGATCGACCTGGATCACTTCAAGCCCATCAACGACAGTGCCGGCCATGCCGCCGGCGACGCGGTGCTCAAGGCGGTGGCGGTGGCCATCGCTTCGCAGGTGCGGGCCAGCGACCTGGTGGTGCGCATCGGTGGCGACGAATTCGCGCTGCTGCTCGAACGCTGCACGCCCGAGGTGGCGATGCGGATTGCTGAAAACGTGCGTGCCGCCGTCGCCGCCATGGAACTGCCTTGGCAGGAACGTGTGCTGCGCGTGGGCGCCAGCATTGGTGTTGCATCACTCGTTGCAGAAACGCGCGATGCCGCGGCCTGGATGGCCGATGCCGATGCGGCGTGTTACGAGGCCAAGGCCAGCGGGCGCAACACCGTGCTTGAGGCCGTGCGGCCGATGTTGCGCGCCAGCGCTTCGGGCGCGTGATGCCTCGCGTTCGCGTCACGGCTTGCGAAAAAACACCACGTGCTGCCACGGCAAACCAGTCGCCGTGCGTTCCCAGGTCAGGGCCAGCACGCCGGCCTCGCGCCGCACCTGCGCCTCGCTCATCTTGTGCAGCGCCTTGATCGGCACGCGCGGGTCTTCGGCACGGTACTCAACGAACACGACCCGCCCGCCTCGCTTGAGCGCACGCACGATGCTTGCTAGCACCTCACGCGGAAACTCAAGCTCGTGGTAGACGTCGACCATGATCGCGAGATCGACACTCGCTGCGGCCAAGCGCACATCGTCAACAGCCCCGAGCACCGGCTTGACCTGCGCCAGCCCGGCCTTCGCCGCCAGCGACTGCAGCATGCCGATCATCTCGGGCTGCACATCGACCGCGTAGACCGCACCAGTGGGTCCGACGAGCGCGGCCATCCGCCGCGCGACGTAGCCGGTGCCGGCGCCGATGTCGGCCACCGCCATGCCGGGCTTTAGCGCAAGCTCGGACAACAGCAGGTCGGTGCGCTCCTCGCGTTCGCGCTCTTCACGCTCGAGCCAGGCCGCGCCCTGCCAGCCCATCACCTGCGCAATCTCGCGGCCCATGTAGCGTTTGCCGATGCCGTCGGCACTGGGCGCCTTCTGTTGGTAGACGGGCTCCGTTTCGGCTGCCAACGCAGGCGCGACACACGCCAGCATCAGCAGCGCAGCCCACAGTGAATGCGCGATGCGTGCGTGCTTCATTTCATGACCGATCAAGGTAGGTGAAGGTGCCGGCGATTTTCACTTTGGCGGCGAGCATCAGCGCCGAGCCGGCGCTCCAAGGGTTGGGCATCACAAAGAGCGCGGGGCCACGGTGAAGCGCAGCAAATCGATCAGCTTTTTGGGCTCGGGTCGGTGGCGATGCGGATGACAACGCACGGGTCATGAAGAACCTCCTGTGCGACCCATTTTGCAGCGTCGGCCAAAATGCGCGACGCTCATGGAGACCATCGCCGTCATCGACTTCGAAACCACCGGCATCTCGCCCGGCCAGGGTGCGCGTGCGACCGAGATCGCCGCCGTGCTGGTGCGGGGCGGGCACATCGTCGGTCGCTTTCAGAGCTTGATGAACAGCGGCGCATGGGTGCCGCCCTTCATCGAGCAGCTCACCGGCATCACCAACCGCATGCTGCAGACCGCGCCACCAGCGCGCGCAGTGATGCACGAGGTGGCGCGCTTCACCAAGGGTTGCCCGCTGGTCGCGCACAACGCCGCCTTTGACCGGAGCTTTTGGCAGGCCGAGCTGGAGCGCGCCGAGTGTGAGCCTGACGCCGCGCACGCTTTCGCCTGCACGGTGCTGCTGTCGCGCCGCCTGTACCCGCACGCCGACAACCACCGCCTGGGCACGCTCGCCAGGTTGCACGCGCTACCGAGTGCTGGGCGTGCGCACCGGGCGCTTGCCGATGCGGAAGTGACCGCGCATCTGCTGATGCGCATGCAGCAGGATGTGCGGGAACGCTTTGCCGAACCCCTGGCCGGCGCGAGCGCTACACACGCCCTTCTGGTGGCAATGCAGCGATCACCCAAGGGACATCTGGAGCGCTGTCTGGCACGCGCGGTGGCAGCCCGCTGACGGCACCCGCCGCGTCTGGAGCGTGTCCTCGAAGAAGCGCTCGGCCACGATCCAATCGCGGATCACGACCAACGCGTAGGCGGTGTAAATGCCCAGCATGTAGACCGAGCCGTGCGCGAAATTGACGATGCGGGCCACGCCGAAGATGACCGACAGGCCCCACCAAATCGCACGCTTTGCGCACCGGTTAGGATTCCGCCCCTCGACCCTCATCATCCCTGGGCAGTGGGGCTTCATGTGGTGACTACTGAATGACGGTGTTGTGAACACTGCACGGCCTAAGCGGCCGGTTCAACATCCGGAAATCTCGATCTCTGCCCACCCACCGCCAAGACCACCATGAGTGCATTCAACGAAGAGCGTGTGCTGAGCGTGCACCACTGGACCGACAAGCTGTTCACCTTCACGACCACACGCGACTCGGCGCTGCGGTTTTCGAACGGCCATTTCACGATGATCGGCCTGCGCGTCGACGGCAAGCCGCTGCTGCGCGCTTACAGCATCGTCAGCGCCAACTACGAAGAGCACCTCGAGTTCCTCAGCATCAAGGTGCCCGATGGCCCGCTCACCTCGAAGCTGCAACACATGAAGGTGGGTGACACCATCATCGTCGGCAAGAAGCCCACCGGCACGCTGCTGATCGACTACCTGAACCCCGGCAAGCGCCTGTACATGCTCTCCACCGGCACCGGCATGGCGCCGTTCATGAGCATCATCCGCGACCCCGAAACCTACGAGCGTTTCGAGCAGGTGATCTTGGTGCACGGCGTGCGCAACAAAGACGAACTCGCTTACCACGACCTCGTCACAGAGCATCTGCCGGCGCACGAGTTCCTGGGCGAGATGGTGAGCAGCAAGCTGCGCTACTACCCGACCGTGACCCGTGAGGCCTACAAGAACATGGGCCGCGTGACCACGCTGATCGAATCTGGCAAGCTCTTCACCGATTTGGGCGTGCCGCCGATCAACCAGGCTGTCGACCGGGTGATGATCTGCGGCAGCCCCGGCATGCTGCGCGACATCAAGCACATGCTCGAAAGCAAGGGTTTTAAGGAAGGCAACACCTCGAAGCCCGGCGACTTCGTGATCGAGCGCGCGTTCGCGGAGCAGTGATGGCCGCCCACGGGTGCTGAAACATTTCCGGCACGCTGGCACGAAGTTCGCTCAGTGATCCGCATGCAGGCCGAAGCAAGGCCACTTTTTTTGCCGGGCAGGACAAACACCAGCCTGCTCGTACCAAGAGTTCACATGACTGACAAAAATCGTCAACCACATCGCAGCGGGCTGTACGACGCGGCGCCAAACTGGGTCTTGGCGCTGCTGTGCCTTGGCGCCGTCGCAGTCACAGCGTTGTCCGGTCTCATCGTCTGAGATCCTGCGACCCAATCTGACAGACCCGCTCGGGTGCGCCGGATTCGTTCACACAGCATTTCCCGAGACGCATCGATTTCATTTGTGCCTCCAAACGTGAGGACGCCCTTCAGTGCTGCAAGGAAATCGGCGCGCGCCGATGCGCTGAAGGCGAATCGTCCTACACCGTCCCGCGGGCCGCGGGCGCAAGCTTGAGCACGGTGCAGCACGTCGCTGCACGGCCTCGGGGATCCCTCATGAAGACTTTGCCGCTCGCCGCTGCGATAACGCTCGCCGCGTGGGTGATTTCCGCGACCGCACAAACTGCCATCGCGCCGGCAATGCCAGAAGCGTCTGCGCCGGTCACGGGCAAGCCTTTGCCCCGGCCGCTGAGCCCCACCGCGCTGCGTGAAAGCGCTACCCCGCCAGGAGATTTGCGGCCCGAAGATCCGGTGCGCCCTCAGATCAGCATTCCGTTCGGCAAGAAACCTGCACCGTCGCTCGCGCCGGAGCCGAAGGCACATCGCCGCCTCGGGTCGGGCTCGGCCGAACGCGGCCGCATCAACGATGCTTCGGCACGTTGCGAAGCCGAGACCAACTCGCAGGCGCGTCGTGCGTGCCGCAACAAGCTTGCGCAAGCCCCAGGCAAGCGCTGACCTATGGCCAAGACACATTGGCTGGGCCTTGCCCTGCCGATCATGATGTTGCTGAGTGCTTGCGGTTCGCTGCCGCGCATCGTCCCCGACATGGCGCGGGAAGCACCTGCGGCGCGCATTGCAAACGCACGCGGGCCGCTTTCAGCCTCGCGCAGCAAGCAGGTAATCGAAGGCCTGCGCAGCGGCGGCAAGGACACCGATGTGCTCGACCGCCACCTTGCGCTCGAACAGGCCATTTCCGGCAGCCCGCTGTTGGCGGGCAACAAGGTCACGCTGCTGCAGAACGGGCCGGCCACCTACGCCGCGATGTTCGCGGCCATCGAGGCGGCGCGTGACCACATCAACATGGAAACCTACATCCTCGAAGACGACGAGGTAGGCCGCCAGTTTGCCGATGCGCTGGTCGAGAAGCAGCGCCAGGGCGTGCAGGTGAACTTGATCCACGACGGCGTGGGCACGTTGGGCACACCGGCAGAGTTCTTTCAGCGCCTTTTGGAGGCCGGGATCAAGGTGCTTGAGTTCAACCCCGTCAACCCGCTCGCCGCCAAAGCGGGCTGGGACGTGAACCAGCGCGACCACCGCAAGCTGCTCATCGTGGACGGCCGCATTGCCTTTCTTGGCGGTATCAACATCAGCAGCGTCTATTCAAGCGGGTCGGTGATTGGCCGCAAGGCAGCCCGCCCTGCCAACACCCAACCGTGGCGCGACACCCACTTGCAAATCGAGGGCCCAGCAGTAGCGGAACTGCAAAAGCTCTTTCTCGAAACCTGGCAAAAACAACAAGGCGAAGCCTTGGCAGAGCGCGCGTATTTCCCGACGCTCGACAGCGTCGGCCCGGAGGTGGTTCACGCCATCGGCAGCTCGCCCGACGATGCGTACAGCCTCATCTACGCCACACTGATCTCAGTCATCAACTCGGCCGAACATGAAGTACTGCTGACCAACGCGTACTTCGTGCCCGATCCTCAGCTTGTGGCCGCGCTAAAAGCTGCGGTCGGGCGCGGCGTGGAGGTGCGGGTCGTGCTGCCGGGACGAACCGACTCGGCACTCGTGTTTCACGCCGGGCGCTCGCACTACGACGAGCTGCTGCGCGGCGGCGTCAAGATCTACGAACGCAAGAACGCGCTGTTGCATGCGAAGACCGCACTCGTCGATGGCGTGTGGGCGACCGTCGGCTCCACCAATCTCGACTGGCGCAGTTTCCTGCACAACCAGGAGCTCAACGCTGTGGTGCTCGGGCCGGCCTTTGGCTCGCGCATGCACGCCGCTTTCGAAGACGACGTGGCGCAGTCGCAGCAGGTCACATTGCAGGCGTGGGAGAACCGCCCGATCAACCTGCGGGTGAAAGAGCTGTTTGCCCGAATGTGGCAGTACTGGCTGTGAACGCACCCCTGCGCCAGGTGGTTTCGGTGCTCGCCTGCGGGTTGTTGGCCACGCTGTGTGCAGCGCCGGCTTTCCCGCAGGACGCTGCGTCGCTGCGAACAGCTCATGCGCACTTGCGCGAGCGGTTGGTGGGCAGCCCTTTCCGGCGCCCGCTGGTACTCAACTCAGAGCAAGGTGATGCGAACCTGAAGGGCGATGTGTATGGGGTCGTCGAGCAGTCGTTCGCCGTGCTTGCGCCGGCGCTTCAGGGCACAGCGCATTGGTGCGATTTGCTGATCCTGCACCTCAACGTGAAACACTGCGGCGCCAGCGGCGTGGCTCCAGGCGAAGTGATCACGCTTGTCGTTGGACGCAAGTTCGACCAGCCGCTGGCCGACGGCCACAAGGTGGCCTTCCGCTACAGCGTGGCTGCCGCAAGCGCAGACTATCTGCGCGTGAAAATGGCCGCCGACAGCGGTCCGCTGGGCACGCGCGATTACCAGCTCTCGGTCGAGGCCACGCCGCTCGATGCGAAGCGCAGTTTCATCCATTTGTCGTACTCGTATTCCTATGGCTTGGCGGCACGCGTGGCCATGCAGGGCTACCTGTCGACACTCGCACGCGACAAAGTCGGCTTCAGCGTCACAGGTCAAACTGACAGTGGAAAGCCGGCGTACGTGACCGGGCTGCGCGGCGTGGCCGAGCGCAACACAATGCGCTACTACTTGGCCGTTGAGGCCTACCTGGGTGCGTTGTCCACAGCGCCGGCAGAACAGCCCGAAAAGCGCCTGCGCGACTGGTTCGCCGCCACCGAGCAGCACCGGCTGCAATTGCACGAGATGGAGCGCGACGACTACCTCATGATGAAGCGCAACGAGGTGCAGCGCCAGCAGACGTTGTCCGCGGTGGCCCCCGTGAAACTGAACTGAACTGAATCACTGCTACGGCCGTTGCTCTACCGCCCGAAGGCGAACGGAATCAGAAAGCCGGACGGTGCCACCCGCCAACACGCGGGCAGTCACGCCGCCGTGGCCGCGCATCGCGCTATAGCCGCCGTGGCCGAGTTCTGATTCCATTCGAGAGCACGGCTCGCAAGTGCCAGTGATTTCAAGGATCACCTCATCGCCGAAGCACCACTCCAGGCGGACGTCCCGAAAAAGTGAGCGCATTGAAAGCAGATTGATTCCTGAGACCAGAAGATTGCGCCTCAAACGGCACGGGTTGACTATCGGTAGACCGAGACAAGCTGCGATGACCGGCAAGTGCTCAGCCTGAAAAAGTGTGACTTCACGCTTGTGCGCCAGGTCTCCAGTTCGCAGCGCCAGCGACCTTCGATCGCCGAGAAGACCACGACCTGGTTCGGCGACCACTTCAGACACCGACACCATGGGCGCAAGCCGGGCGGGGCGTAGGAAGATCGAATCCACACGGCCTTCACCTGCGAAGCGTTGCGTCAGCTCACGCAAACCTTGACTGGACATGTGCTCGGGAACTCCTGGTTGGACAGCTCATTCGGATGACTTCGCGCTTTTTGCAATCACAATTGAAATGCAGTGAATCGGTCACAAACGGAGTTATCTACCCATGGGAATCGTTGTCGCCGTATTCATGTTTTTGGGTTTACTCATGGCGTTACCTGGCGTGCTTCCAATGCTGCGAATACCGCGCTTGAAGCCCACCACTGTGAATACCCTGGCCACAGGCCTGCTTTTCGCCGGCCTGTGGAACAGCCTCTGGTACGGCCTGCGGCATATCGGCGAGTTCTGGGGCCAGTCCGCAGTGATCTCAGGCAGCTTGATGATCAGTGTGGCCGTCTTGCTTCTGGTCGAACAGGGTGCTGATCGCTGGCGGCAGGTGAGGTTTATGGTTCGGGCACACGCAGTCATCAAGCCGCTGCGTATCCCTTTGGTGATCGGCTTGGCGCTTTGTTTTGCACTGTATGCCCTGGCCTTGGTGCGCCTGAACCTCGGGCTATCCGTTCCTGGCTAATCTCCCGCTGTTTCTTTGGGAGACCGTGAGTGCGAAGAGTTCTTGCTTGCCCTGGTCATTAAAGCTCGGCCGCTCGCGAAGGGTTGCCGTGCAGGGTTGAGAAGGAACAAGGGCCTGAAGCGGCCGGCCGCAGCATCTGCTCGACCGAATAGGAAGGAATGTTCCTAATTCGATCGAGCGTCAAGCTACGGCTTCATCACAGCGACTTCACGAAGTCGATCAGCTTTTGCCTGTCGTCGGCCGGCATCGCTTTGAAGCGATCACGACTCAGCGCTCCTTGCCCTCCGTGCCACAGCACGGCCTCTTCGAGCGTGCGAGCGCGGCCGTCGTGCAGGAAGCCCGTTCCGGGGCGCACTGAATTCAGCAGGCCCAACCCCCACAGCGGCGCAGTCCGCCACTCTTGGCCCGAGGCCAGCCCTTGCGGATAGTTGTCGGCGAGCTCGGGGCCCATGTCGTGCAACAGCAGGTCGGTGTAAGGGCGAATCGTCTGCCGCTTCAATTCGAAAAAGCGGTGCGTGTCGCCGGTCGTCAGCGTCGACACATGGCAGGCCGTGCAGCGCACTTGGGCAAACAGCTCGCCGCCACGCGTGACTCGCGCTTGCAGCGTCGTTTCGGCCTGCTCCTGCGCGGCGGTTTGTGTGCTCGTCTGCGAGAGGATCGTCTTCGCGTGTATCCCTAGCGGTTGTTCCCCGGGGAAATTGCGTTGCGCCGGCACCGCAAGGAGGCTGGTGTATCGAACCATCAGCTCGAGGTCGGCATCACTAAGCTCGGGGCCCTTAAGGTCGGCCGAGCGGCAGTCGGCGCCGGCGGTCGCCGCGCCGCAGAAGTGCTTAGGAAACACCGATGTCGTCACGCCCATGTCGCCGTTGAGCGCTGAGGCAACTTGCTGCAAAACGCTCGCCGAGGTGCCGCGCCAGCCGAAGCGGCCGACACGCCTAATGGTTGGATCCGCCGGGTCGGGGATGATCTGCAGGCGGCCCACAGCGCCGTCGGCGTCCCTCGTGCTTGCGGCGGCCAGGGCTTGGAGGGTGGACTCAGGAACCGCCTCGAGCAGGCCCATGCCGGGCAAATGCGGTGCTGTGCGCACTGACATGCGGGCTGGCAGGGGCATCGGCTGACCCGCGAGATCGAACAGCGCGTAGCGGGCCTTCTGCAGTGTGTACGGCGTTCCTTCAGAGTACTTGCCGGTGATTTGGTCGTACCCAGCGATTTTCAGCGTGGCCTGACGCCCATCGAAGGTCGTGCCGCCGTCGGTGATCAGGCCTTGCAAGAGGTGACCCCCAAACCTCGTATCGACGACGAGCTTGCCGGCGGCGTCGTTGTCGCCGGTCAGCACAACCATCTTGTCCAGTGCCTTGCCGAGCTCCGGGGTACTTTTTCCGTTGCCAAAGTGGCACGAGATACACGCTGGCTGCTGAAACTTCGGTCCGGCTTTGCCGGCCTGCGTGGTGAACAGCGTCGGGTTGCCGGCCTCGGCGTGCGAGCCGGTTAGGAACGAAGTGTGGAACAGGCGCCGGCCCGAGACGAAGGGCTGCATGTTGATGCCAGCGATATTGGTGCCGGCCTGCAGGAAGTTCATCTCTGGGTTGTTAGACGTGTCTTCCTGCAGCGTCATCATCGGGCCGCCGCTGAGCGCGCTCGAGGGCACTAAGCGCGAGTCCCAAGGGATTTGCGTGTCGCAGCAGCGATCACGGAACCACGACCGCGAGCCCGCTTCGCCTACTTTGTAGACGACCACGTCTGAGTAGTAGTTGAAGCGGCCGAGCGCGGCACCTTGATTGCCCGCGAGGAATACGCCCAGCTCAAACTCGACCAGGTCGCCCGGCCTCAGATCGCGCCTCAAGGCGGCCGACGAGGTGATCTTCTTGACCAAAACGAACTCACCATTCTTTGGCGGCACGTTGAGGTCGGTGTTGTAGTTTGCCTTCGGCACAGAGGGCAGCGCGTCATAGTTGGCCAGTGGCGTCTTTAGGTCAGCTCCCTTGAGCAGGGTAAACGGGGTCAGCACTTTCATCCCTCCGTTGTTGCCATAGAGCGCAACGTGCGTGGGGAGCAACGGGTCGCTGCCGTTGCGGCCTATGTAGCCTTCGCGAAAGTTGGTGTCGTACCACCACCATTGCGGCACCACGACGATCGTCAACTCGCGGTTCGCCGGATTTTTCGGCGAAACGTTCTCGTAGATCGTGACCTCGTGCGTGCGGCGTTCGAAGTAGTGGGCTGCGAACTGTGTGTAGGGGTCACTGGCCCCGGGGTTCGCAGGATCGGGTTGCTCGCGAGCATGCCGGTCGCGCGTGCGGTTACCGAAGCGCGTCACAAGCGTCCCATCTGCCAGCTTGTATTGCGTGGGCGGCTGTTGCTCAGACCAGGACAGCGGCGTGTAGCCATACTCGCCGACGGGCGGCAGTGTAGTAGTGGGAGGCGAAGGAGCAGGAGCAGGAGCAGGAGCAGGAGCAGGAGCTGGAGCAGGAGCAGGAGCAGGAGCTGGAGCTGGAGCTGGAGCTGGAGCTGGAGCTGGAGCTGGAGCTGGAGCTGGAGCTGGAGCTGGAGCTGGAGCTGGAGCTGGAGCTGGAGCAGATGCGACAGTCAACACCAGCTTCGCCGTTTGCCCTGCCACGTTGCCGTTATACGGGGTGGCGTAAATGGTGTATGGGCCATCTGCCGGAGCCCATTTGACGTAGATGCCGTTGCTATTGAGTGCGATCACCCAATTCGATGGACCGCTGATCGAGTTTGATGAGGGACGGCGAGGCCATCGCTGAGCGTGATCGCCGGCGGCGATCCTGCCGATGGCGCCATTGCTATCGAGATCGAGGATGCCCATCAAGACCGTGAACAAAAGCGCCGACAGCGTGGAAGCTGGCGGCGCTCGGCTTTGAGG
>JBBRPV010000076.1:0-19317 GCA_038227445.1 Burkholderiales bacterium
ACCCGTGCGTCATCGACACCTTCGCCACCGACGCACCAGGCGCCGCGCACTGCGCCAGCACCATTGCCCTCAACTGCGCACTGTGTCGCCTGCGCAAGACGACTCTCTCTTCGGCCATCGTGTCCACCTATTTCCTTAAGGGACACGACCATTAGCCGCGGCGCTACGCCATTCAAGATGCCGCAGCTGAACGCTTACCTCGCATCTACGGGCCGTCCAACGAAAACCCGTCTCACGCTGCTTGAGCAAAGACTGTTGGCGGCACCCGGCGTAACGTGGCCTTGTTCGGGCACGCCGTTTGCCGTGGCACGGTCATGGGCAGCGTGACGACCTTCGAGCAATCCGAGCACCTGGTGCAGACCGCCGTGGAGTGGTTGCGCCTGCTGATCGAGAGCGTCGGCGCGCTCGTCATTGCCCTGGGCCTCGTGGTGGCGATCGCCCTGTTTGTGCGGACGGCGCTTGTGCGGCGCAACTTTGAGATTGTCTTGGTGCGGCTCAGCTTCGCGCGTCATCTGGCGTTCGCGTTGGAACTCCAGCTTGCCGCGGACATCCTCTCGACGGCCATCGCGCCCTCGTGGGATCGAATCGGCAAGCTCGCAGCCATCGCAGTCATTCGGACGGCGCTCAATTACTTTCTGATGCTCGAGATGCGCAGCGAGACGCAGGCTGGTGGCGTTGCCAACGCTGCGCGGCCGCCACCCGGCGCTGCGACGCCGCAATAACGTGACGCCGGGGCAACATGGACCTCTTGGGTATTCGGTTGGTCGGGTTCAACGTCACCACGGGACACAAGGTCCTGCTGACGATGGGCCTGATCCTGGCGCTGTGGCTTGTGCGCAGTCTTGCCCAGGCTGTGCTCGGCCAGGTCAACGCCTCCGGTGATCGCGCCAGCCGCGTGGGCTTCTGGGCGCGCCAGGGCGTCAGCTTGCTCGTCGCTGCGATGGCCGTCATCGGCTTGGTTTCCATCTGGTTCGACAACCCTGCCAACTTGACGACCGCGGTCGGCCTTGTCACGGCCGGCCTGGCGTTTGCATTGCAGAAAGTCGTGACATCGCTGGCCGGCTACTTCGTGATCTTGCGCGGCTCGACATTCACCGTCGGTGACCGCATCACGATGGGAGGCGTGAGGGGCGATGTCGTCGCGCTCGGGTTCTTCCAGACCACCATCATGGAAATGGGCCAGCCGCCGGCGGTGCAGGGTGCCGACCCGGCGGTCTGGATCCAGAGCCGCCAGTTCACCGGACGGATCGTCACCGTGACCAACAGCATGATCTTCGAAGAGCCGGTCTACAACTACACCCGTGAGTTCCCGTTCATCTGGGAGGAATTGCGGCTGCCGATCGCGTACCGCGACGATCGATCCACAGCCGAACAGATTCTTCTCACTGCGGCCAAGCAATACGCCGTGAAAGCCGAGGACCTGGATTCCGAGACGATCGAACGCGTTGAACAGAACTTCCGAGTCAAACGCGCCGACTTCGAGCCCACCACCTATTGGCGGCTGACCGACAACTGGCTCGAGCTGACGGTTCGCTTCCTGGCGCACGACCATGGCGTGCGCGATTTGAAGGACGCGCTCAGCCGCGAAGTGCTGGCGCAGCTGGATGCCGCTGGAATCGGCATCGCGTCGGCCGGGTTCGAGATCAGCTCCCTGCCGACCCTGCAAGCGAGGATCACATCATCATGAACGGCACCAACCCGTACGCCCGCTTCGCCGCAATGATCGGCGTCTCGACAATCGTCATGTTCGGCCTGATGTACCTCAACACGTATGAGGCCGAGCACGTCTTCTTCAGCGAGACCCGTGCCTACATGGCTGTCGTGATGGGCGCCTCGATGGCTGTCGTGATGTTGGGCTTCATGCGCCATATGTTGAAGCGCAGTGGCGTCAACATGGCCATCCTGCTGGGAAGCGGCCTCGTCTTCGCCGTGGCGCTGTGGCTGGTTCGCAGCCAGTCAACGGTGGAGGACGTGTCCTACATGCGGGCGATGATTCCCCATCATTCGATTGCCATCATGACCAGCCGCCGAGCCCACCTTCAAGACCCCCGGGTGCAGCAGCTGGCGGACGCCATCGCGAAAACCCAGGTGCGGGAGATTGCAGAGATGAAGTCGCTGATCGCTGATCTGAATGCTGATCTGGATGCCAAGCGCTAGGCTGCTGGCGGTCGACGCCAGGGCGACGAGCTAATGCTTGTCGGCCCGCTGGAACCGGCCCAGATGTCACGCGTGGGTGCCGGGTGGCGCGACTGGAGCAGTGCCATCGTCGGCCCGCGGGCGCGGGTCGAGGCGTTCCAGGCCGAGCGATTCGCAGAGCCGGCGTCTACGCTCCGGCCGGGACAGGTTGTCGACGAGATGGCGCGGCAGAACGTCATTCGATTCAAGAACGTCGAGTCGGTGCGCGTGAGTTGCGATCCGCCGTGACGGCCGTCGCTGACCGCGATGTCTCTGCACCCGCAGAAGCCCTGAGCCGGTCTTGGAACATTGCTTGTACAGCGTCCATCGAAGTGCCGAGCCTAATGTCCGCACACCTTCGCTCGTGATGGCTACGCGGGTGAGCTCTGTCCCCTGGGTCGCAGCGCCTCCATATGCTGGCCGAATGCGACGATTACAGGCTTCATGCGCTCATGCTCGATGAATGTGACATTCATGGTGACTTGCTTTCGATGGCCCAGGCGGTGCCACCGCGGGGCGCAATCAAGGCTGGCTTCAAATCTGCCTGCAACGCTGTCTTGAACCTTGCGTTTGCGCGATGGCCTTGGCCAGTTCGCTCTTGTTCATCGCCGAGCGGCGCGGGATGCCCTGCCACTCGGCGCGGTTGAGCAACTGCTGGCGGGTGTGGCACCTGGAGTCGACGCCGCCGTAGGAATCGGCCTGATCGCCGTCGCGAGCGGCCGGACCCGAGTGGGTCGATTCCGGGTCGGACGGGCCTGGGTGCTGCTTCGGTATCGGCCGCCGGGCACTGTGCCTTGCTGCCACTCGCTCTGACCGCGCAGCGCCAACCCTGACTCCCGCCGCGGGTAGCCCGAGGCGCGGCTGCGCCAGGCGGCAACGCCAGGTCAGGCGTACAACTCAATTTGCTGGAAAGATACGACCACACCTTCAGGCAGGTGTGCGAAGCCTTGACCACACAAGAACGAACCGCGGGCCGACGCGAATTTGGTCAGCACGCAGCGAGCAAAGCTTTGACGAGTTGCGTTGGCGGCTACCCGGTCAGCGTGGCGCTGCGGCCTTGGCGAAGTACTCGTCGTAGCGCTGCACGAAGTCCTTGCTCGCCGTCAGCGGCAAATGGCAGGCTCGGCAGGCAAGCGTGGAGTCGGGCGCGTGCTCGCCGTTGGCCAAGTAGGCGCCGTAGATCCAGTCGCCGTTCTTAAGCCCTTCGGGTGCCGACGCACCCCAGCCTTTGTCTTTACCCATCACGAATACGCGCAACAGTTCGCCCTTCACCAGCTTCCCGCCGGCGCCTTGCTTCAGGGTGCCGTCGTGGTTCACGGCCGCGGCGTAGTTTTCCATCACGAAGACCGTGCCGTTCGGGAAACCGTTGGCGGCCGTGCCGCCAGTGGCCACCGTATTCATGTAGATCTCGCGCACCTGCTTCGCGTCGGGCCGCTGCACGGCGGAAAGGAACTTGGGCCAGCTGCGGTAGTTCGCTGGCACGGCAAGTTCGCCGTCTTTAAGTTGAGTCACCGCAGCGGTCGGCGCCACCGGGGGCTGCGCTGGCACCTGAGCACACGATGCCAGCGCAAGGCTTACGGCAGCAATTGCAAGAACGCTTCTATTCATCGGCATAAAAAACTCCGTTTTTGAGTGCGCGCGGAGCCTACCCCAAACGGCGCTGAGGCCACCACCCCCCAATTCAATCGAACTCGGGAGCGATTGCGGTGGCGTAGTCGACCAGCGCACCGAGTATTTGTTGCCCGCGCTCGTCGGCGTGTTCTTCGAGCAGGTCGATGTGCTCGAAAAAGGCCTGCAGCGTGAGCCCACCGCCAGCGCCTTCATGCAGGCGGTGCGCGCAATGCTGCTGCCACTGCAACTGCTCCGGCACGCTCAGCGTGCCAGGGAAGTTGCGGGCGCGAAATCGGAACAGCAACTCGTTGAGCCGTTCATCGGCGAACACGGGGCGTTTGACCGCCAACTCGTCGCCACTCAGCTCTCGCAGTCGTTGCAGCGCGCGCCGATCTTCATTGCCGATGAACCCGCCGTAGAGGTCTTCGTCGACATCGTTCGTGCCGACGCGCGCAGGCCTCTCGAACACCGCGGGCCAGATGCCGGCGAGAAGATTGGCCTTGTGCTTGAGCACCTCGGCATGGCGGTGTGCCTGCTCCATGTCGATCCCCCACTTAGCGGCTGTGGCGTCGTTCAGCGTCTTCGCGTTGCCGATCACGATCGGCGACTTGTTGATGTGGATGGTCTTGACCGGCAGCCGCGTCACGCCTTCAGGCAATTCTTCCGCCTTGCTGAACATCCGCAGGCGGATGGCTTCAGCGTTCAACGTGAGCAGCTCGGTCGGGTCTGCACTCAGGTCCCAGACGATCACTTCGTTCTTGTTGCTCGGGTGCGGCGCCATCGGCCACACCAGCGCCAGGCCGCCGCGCTCTACGCCGTACATGCCCGAGATGTGCAGGAAAGGCTTGCCCACGCCCATCTCGGCCACGACCGCGTCTTTTTTTCGCAGTTTGAGACAGAAATCCCAGAGCTTGGGTTGCTTTGATCTGATCAGGCGAGCCAGCGCAATGGTGGCGCGCACGTCTGACAGCGCGTCGTGCGCCGCGTCATGGGCGAGGCCGTTCGCCTTCGTCAGGTGTTCGAGCTTGAACGACGGCCGGCCATCGTCGTGCCGCGGCCACTCAATGCCCTCGGGCCGCAGGGCCCAGGCAGCACGCACCATATCGAGAATGTCCCAGCGCCCGCACTGGTTCTGCCATTCGCGTGCGTACGGGTCGATCAGGCAGCGCCAGAACAAGTGGCGCGTGACTTCGTCGTCGAAGCGGATCGAGTTGTAGCCCACACCAACCGTGCCGGGCCGCGCGAGCTGTTCTTCAATGGCATCGGCGAACGCGTGTTCCGCCATGCCGCGCTCCAGGCAGGCCTGCGGGAGGATGCCCGTAAGCAGGCAGGACTCCGGGTCGGGAAGGTAGTCGGGCGCGGGCTGGCAATACAGCATCACAGGCTCGTCGATCTCGTTCAGGTCGGCGTCGGTGCGAATGCCCGCGAACTGCGCCGGACGGTCACGCCGCGGTGTGCGACCGAAGGTTTCGTAGTCGTGCCAGAAGAAGGTCAGGCCGGCCCCGCCGGGCCGCCCCGAAGGACCAGCAACGCCCTCGGTGGGCAGTGAACGAGGTGAGCGTGGGGGTTCAGTGCGAGTCATAGGGGCAATCTAACAGCAGCCGGTTCGGCTAAGCTCCCGCGGTCGACCCACCCGGCCTGGCGCCACACTGCGAAAGACCCCGACCCATGACCCGTGTTTTCAACTTCAGTGCCGGCCCCGCGGCCTTGCCCGAACCCGTGCTGCGACAGGCGGCCGACGAGATGCTCGACTGGCACGGCTCGGGGATGTCCGTGATGGAAATGAGCCACCGGGGAAAGGAGTTCATCTCAATCCACGCCGAGGCCGAAGCGCTGTTGCGTGAGCTGATGGCTGTGCCCGCCAACTACAAGGTGCTGTTCATGCAGGGAGGCGCGATGGCTGAGAACGCGATCGTGCCAATGAACATGCTTCGCGGCAATACAAGCGCCGACTACATCAACACCGGCGAGTGGTCGAAGAAATCGATCAAGGAAGCAAAGAAGTACGCAAAGGTCAACGTGGCGGCCAGCTCTGAGAGCACGAACTTCGACCGCATTCCGAAACGCGACACCTGGCAGCTCGACAAGTGCGCAGCCTACGTGCACATCTGCTCCAACGAAACGATTGGCGGCGTCGAGTACCACTTCACGCCCGACGTGGGCAGCGTTCCGCTGGTGGCCGACATGTCGTCTTCCATACTGTCACGCCCAGTCGAGGTGTCGAAGTACGGCCTGATCTACGGTGGCGCGCAGAAGAACATCGGCCCGGCCGGCCTCACGATCGTGATCGTGCGCGACGACCTGATCGGCCAGGCCATGCCCGTCACGCCCTCGGCCTTCGACTACAAACAGCAGGCCGACAACGATTCCATGCTCAACACTCCGCCCACCTACGCGATCTACATCGCTGGGCTGGTGTTCAAGTGGATCAAGGCTCAGGGCGGCTTGGTGGGCATCGAAAAACACAACCGCACCAAGGCCGCTCTGCTGTACGACCTTCTCGACAACAGCGCATTCTTTTCGAGCCCAGTGGTTCGTGAAGACCGCTCACTGATGAACGTGCCCTTCAAACTGCGCGACGATGCGCTCGACGAAGCTTTCCTCAAAGGCGCGCAAGCGCGCTCGATGCTGCAGCTCAAGGGCCACCGCTCGGTCGGGGGCATGCGCGCCTCGATCTACAACGCCATGCCGCTGGAAGGCGTGAAAGCACTCGTGGCCTACATGAAAGAATTCGAGGCCACCCATGCATGAGCCCGGCTTGGTGCCGTTCAAGGTGATGGTGCTCAACGCCATTTCTTCAAGTGGCCTGAAGCGCCTGCCGGGCAACCGCTTCACGGTCGGCGAGAACATCGCCGATCCCGACGCCGTGCTGCTTCGCTCGGCCGACATGCACCAGATCGATATCCCAACCAGCGTTCTCGCAATCGCACGTGCCGGCGCCGGCACCAACAACATCCCGGTCAAACTGATGAGCGAGCGTGGTGTGCCCGTGTTCAGCGCACCCGGCGCCAACGCCAATGCGGTGAAAGAACTGGTGTTGGCCGGCATGCTGATCGCGGCGCGCAGGCTTGCACCGGCCTTGCGTTTCGTGGCCGCGCTCGACCCCGCAGCGCATGACATGGCCAAAACCGTGGAAGACGGCAAAAAGCACTTCGCCGGCATCGAGCTGGCTGGGCACACGCTCGGCATCGTCGGCCTCGGCAAGGTGGGCTGCCTGGTCGCCGATGCCGCCATCAAGCTCGGCATGGACGTGTTCGGCCACGACCCACACATCACCGTCGACGCAGCATGGAGCCTGCCAGCGCAGGTCAAAAGAGCGGCCGACGTCAACGATGTTTTGAAGAACTCAGACTTCATCACGCTGCACGTGCCGCTGATCGACGCCACACGCGATCTCGTCAACGCCACCAACGTGCTTCACATGCGCCCGGGCGCGGTGCTTTTGAACTTCTCGCGCGAAGGCGTCGTCAACGAAGCGGCCGTACTCAAGGCGCTCGACGCCGGCCAGCTCGGTTGGTATGTGTGCGACTTTCCGGGCGCAGCGATCAACAGCCACCCGCGCGTGGTCGCGCTGCCGCACCTGGGCGCTTCCACCGCCGAGGCAGAAGAGAACTGCGCAATCATGGTGGCCGAGCAATTGCGTGACTTCCTTGAGCACGGCAACGTCGTCAACGCGGTCAACTTCCCGTCGGTCACGATGGCGCGAGAATCCGCCCACCGCATCGCCATCGCCAACGCCAACGTGCCCAACATGCTGGGCCAGATATCCACCGCGATGGCAAGCGCCGGGCTGAACATCCACAACATGGTCAACAAGTCGCGCGGTGACATGGCCTACACGCTGGTCGACGTGGACAGCCCCGTACCGGCCTCGCTGCTTCAAGATCTGGCGGGCATCGCGGGCGTGTTGTCGGTTCGTTATTTGCTCGATGCAGGAACAAAACCACGCTCATGATCTACGGCGAAGCATCGAGCTCGATGCTGGCCCTGATCGTTTCAACGCCTGTGATTGAAACTGTTGCGCTTGATCCGGCACCCCGAGCGGAGCCGATTCACGCGCGCAACCACGGCCGCAGGTCAGGCTTCGGCGCCAGCGGGCACTCGACCTGACGCTGCGATTACCAGAACCAGAGCGTCGACGCCTTCGAGCCCACGGCACGCATTCGCGCAGCTGGGCTCGCCAGCGGCGGGAAAGCTGTGCCAATATCGCCCTCGTCGCGAATGCACTGGAGTGCCACGGGCTGAGCGGCTCCGCCGCGGTCATGAGCGAGCACCTCGCCAAGCCGCCTCACGAACACACCCGAATACGATGTTGCATTGGTTCCTCATCCCGGCTCGGTGCTGATGCTGCGGCGCTGTGTTCTGGAGACAAGGACGGTGCACACCTGCACCCCTCGCGCAAACCGCACCGAGCCAAAGGAGTCCCGTGTTCCATGACGATGACGATCTGAACGCCGCGCCGTCGGTTCGCGGGCAAGGCCCGCGAACCCTTTGGCTCTGGGCCGCCCTGTGGAGCGCACTGGTCGTTGCCGCCGCGTTCTGGCTCGTGCATGAGCGGCAGCTGCGCCACATCGAACAATCAGCGGGGACTGCGGGCGTGCGGCTGGCCGGCGCCAAAGACACGCTCACGATCAGCCTGCGCCAGCTCGCCGCGATTCCACGCAACTTGTCGCATCAGCCGGATCTGAGGCAGGCGCTAGCAGCGTCCGCGGCCAACCCTGGTGCTGGCGGGCCGCCGCTTCCCGCCGCCCGTCTGGTCTATGACAGTGAGCACTCCACCATCGGGCTGACTCTCGCCAACATCAGTGCCGACTTTGCAGTGCCGCTGGTGGCCCTGATCAACCGCGAAGGCCGCATCGTGGGCGCCAACCGGTCGTTGGGGCCGGTATCGAACGACGTCAGCACACGCCGCTATTTCAGCGATGCGATGCAAAATGGCGCTGCCAGCCAGTTCCTTATCGGCCTCGCCACCCGTGAGCCCGGCATCTACTTCGCCGAGCGGGTCGTGAACAAGGGCGTGGCGGTCGGCGTGGTCGTGGTCAAGCAAGACTCAAAAACCCTCGACCGCCTGCTCACCGAGACCGGTGGCGCTGGCCTGCTTGTGACCGACAACAACGGCGTGGTGGTGCTCAGCAACCGAAGCGACGTGCTGTTGCGGCGCGTGCCCGGCGGCCCCGCTCACGTCGACGACTTCTGGACTGCCACCTACCAGCAGGTGCCGGCCGTGCTCGACTGGGCCCGCTCGGAGGTAGCCCGAACCGGCCCACCGCTGGCGATCATGCAGATCGGCAGCCTTCGCTACGTCACGCTCTCGTCGCAGCTCGGCGACACGCCCTTCACCGTGTGGGCTTTGGAGCCGCTCAGCGAAGAACAGGCGATCACGCAAACCACACTGTCGGGCGCCCTGCTGATTTGGCTTGCCGGCTGCCTGCTTTTTTGGATGAACTGGCGCCGTGTGAACTTGCTGGCCGCTGCGCTGCAGGCAAGGCGCGAACTCTACGAACTTGCCCAGGCACTGCCGGTCACGGTGTTTCGCTACATCCAGCCGGTCAGCGGTGCACCACGGTTTGCCTTTCTGGGCCGCGGCGTCGAAGAGCTGTTCGGCGTTCCGGTGACCGAGATTAAAAAAGACCCCCTCTTGCCGTGGCGGCTCGGTGGCACGGGCGGGCAGCCCCCGACCCGGCCGCACGAATTCATGCTGCGCAACGAAAAGGGCGCAGCGTGGGTTATGGCCGACAGCACGGTACGCCCCGAGGCCGACGGCAGCACCACATACAACGGTTACTGGCTTGACGTGACCGAGCCCCGCGAGATGCGGGCGCGCCTTGCCGCGGTGTTCGAGCATGCACCCACGAGCTATGTGTTCTTCGAAGTGCGTCGCGGCATCACGCACTGCAACCCTGCCGCTCTGAGACTTTTCGGCGCGGCGGAGGCAGGCCAGCTGATCGGGCGCACGCTCTGGTTCCCCGGCTTGTCTGCGGACCAGCAGGCCGACGGGCGGCCCAGCCGCGACAGTGCGCTGGCGGCATTGCAGGAACACACGCTCAGCGGCCAGCGGGTTCGCAACTTCGAATGGCGCTTCAAACGCGGCAACGGCGAACTCTTTGACGCCGAGGTCAATGTGATCGCGATCGATTGGTCTGGCAGCCCATCGTTCTGCGCCGCGGTGCAAGACATCAGCGTGCGAAAGCACGCGCAGGTCGCGATGCAGCAAGCGCGCGAAGCGGCGGAAAACGCCAATCGCACCAAGTCGAGCTTCCTCGCCAACATGTCGCACGAGCTGCGCACACCCATGAACGCGATTCTCGGCATGACCCATCTGGCACTCGAAGACGGCCTGCCCGACAAACAGCGCGACTATGTGCAGAAGGCCCACAGCTCGGCCTTCAACCTGCTGCAAATTTTGAACGACATACTCGACCTCTCGAAAATCGAAGCCGGCCAACTCGCCCTGGAGCGCATCGACTTCGAGCTTGAATCGGTTGTCACTGAAGTGGCCGACCTGGTCGGCCTCAAAGCCGAACAAAAAGGCCTCGAACTCGTGTTCAGCGCATCGCCCGAGCTGCCCCGGCGCCTGATCGGCGACCCGACGCGGCTGCGCCAAGTGCTCGTCAACCTGGCCGGCAACGCGGTCAAGTTCACCACCGCCGGCGAAGTCAGCATCGGCATGGAGGTCAGTGCACAGGATGAAGACAGCCTCGAACTGCACGGCTGGGTAAGCGACACCGGCATGGGCATGAGCCCGCAGGAAACGGCACGCCTGTTCGAGCCCTTCATGCAGGCCGACAACTCGACCACGCGGCGCTTCGGCGGCACCGGACTGGGCCTGGTGATCAGCCGCCAACTGGTTGAGCGCATGGGTGGGCGCATGTGGGTCGAGAGCGAAGCATCCCGCGGCTCGACCTTTCACTTCACGGCCCGCTTCGGCCGCAGCGTGCCCCGGGCACCGGCACGTGCCTGGATGGCCAACGAACTGCGCGGGCAGCGCGCGCTGCTGGTCGACGACAACCAGGCCGCGCTCGAAGCGCTGAGCAACATGCTCGAAGCGCTGGGCGTGATCGTCGACCGCGTCGGGGGCGGCGAAGAGGCGCTGCGCATCATCGACGCCAGTGCGGTGCCCCACTCCTGGTACCTGCTCGACTGGAAGATGCCCGGAATGGACGGTGTGGAGTGCGCGCGCCACATCCTTGCACGCAACGCGCTGGTGCAACCCTGCATCCTGCTCGTAACGGCCTTTGCACGCGACGACGCGCTGCGCGCAGCCGCGGGGCTGGGGTTGGCGGGCATCCTGCAAAAGCCGGTCACGCCGTCGAGCCTGCACGATTGCCTGGTACAGGCACGGCGCATGCAGCCGCCGCTGTCACTCGGCGCGGACAGGGTGCGCAGCGCGTCTGACCGGTCTGCCGCGGTGCTCCAGCGGCTCGAGGGCGCACGCATCCTGCTGGTCGAAGACAACGCACTGAACCAGCAACTCGCCCTTGAATTGCTGCGCCGCAACGGCATGCAAGTGGTGGTGGCCGGCAACGGCGCCGAAGCGCTCGAACGTCTGGCCAGCGACGGCCCTTTCGACGGGGTGCTGATGGACTGCCAGATGCCGGTGATGGACGGCTACATCGCCACGCAAACACTGCGTGCCAACCCCGAGTGGCAAGCCTTACCGGTGATCGCAATGACCGCCAGTGCGCTTGCCGAAGACCGTGACCGCGCGCTGGCCTGCGGAATGAATGCGCACATCACCAAACCGATCCACATCGAGTCGATGCTGCGCACCATGGCCTGCTGGATCGGCGCGCGTGGTTCGGCGCCACTCGATGAAACAGGTCTGGCCGAAGTTGCCGCCGCGGCGGGGCCTGCCGCTGTGATCGACACCGTCGACGGCCTGGCCCGCGCTGTCGGCGACCGCGAGTTGTACCGCCGACTGCTTGAAGGCTTTCGCACCCAGGAAGCCGACTTCAGCACTGCCCTGGCCAGCGCACTCGCAGAGCGGCGCTGGAGCGACGCACTGCGCCGCACCCACGACATGAAGGGCCTGGCCGGCACGATTGGCGCGCACCGGTTGCACACCTTGGTGGTCTCGCTGCATCACGCATTGGCAACTCAGCAGAGCGCGCAGGCCGACACAATGGCGCACACCGTGGCAGCCGAATTACTGCTCGTTCTGGGCGAGATCGACAGACTCGCACCGCCAGGCTGAAATTCGATAACTACTGGCGGGCGAATGCCCGGGCAGACGCCGCCACACCTGATCGACACAATCAACTTATCCGCTGTGCCAACACTCAAAGAGGACTGCACCATGAATGCCAAGAAGCCCGCTCAAGCCTTCGCCAAGACCCGTAAAACCTTTAAAACTGCTGCAGGCAAGACCGGCGAGTTTTATTCGCTGCCCGAGCTTGCGAAGACCTACCCCAACCTGAACCGGCTGCCGGTGTCAATGCGCATCGTGTTGGAGAGCGTTCTGCGCAATTGCGACGGTAAGAAGGTCACCGCGGCGCACGTGGCCGAACTGGCCAACTGGCAACCGAACGCAGAGCGCGTCGACGAGATCCCGTTCGTCGTGGCCCGTGTTGTGCTGCAAGACTTCACCGGCGTGCCCCTTCTGGCCGACCTGGCCGCAATGCGAACAGTCGCTAAAGCGATGGGCAAAGATCCGAAGATGATCGAGCCGCTCGTGCCGGTCGACCTGGTCGTAGACCACTCGATCATGATCGACCACTACGGCACCAAGCGCTCGCTCGACCTGAACATGAAGTTGGAGTTCAAGCGCAACGTTGAGCGCTACCAGTTCATGAAGTGGGGCATGCAGGCCTTCGACACCTTTGGCGTGGTGCCGCCGGGCTTCGGCATCGTTCACCAGGTGAACCTGGAATACCTGGCGCGCGGTGTGCACAAGACTTCCGTCGCGAAATCGGCTCGCGGTGGGCCCTCGAAGATCTTCTACCCCGACTCTCTCGTCGGCACGGACAGCCACACGACCATGATCAACGGCATCGGCGTGGTCGGTTGGGGCGTGGGCGGCATCGAGGCCGAAGCAGCCATGCTCGGCCAGCCGGTGTATTTGCTGACGCCCGACGTCGTGGGCTTTGAGTTCACCGGGCGGCTGCGCGAGGGCGTGACGGCCACCGACCTGGTTCTCACCGTCACGGAAATCCTGCGGCGCGAAAAAGTCGTTGGCAAGTTCGTTGAGTTCTTCGGCGAAGGCACGGCCAGCCTCGCGCTGCCCGACCGCGCGACCATCGCCAACATGGCGCCGGAATACGGTGCAACCATGGGCTTCTTTCCGGTCGACGACAAGACGCTTGCCTACTTCAAGGGCACCGGCCGCACCAATGCCGAGATCGAAGCTTTCGAAGCGTATTTCCGCGCGCAAGGCATGTTTGGCGTGCCGGGTGCGGCGGGTGCGTCGAAGCAGCTGGCAGGCATTGAATACACGAAAGTCGTGTCGCTCGATCTGGGCACAGTCGCGCCGAGCTTGGCCGGGCCGAAGCGGCCGCAAGACCGCATTGAACTCGGCAACGTGAAAAGGCAGTTCGCGTCGCTTTACAGCTTGCCTCAGTCGGAGAACGGCTTCAACCTGCCAGCGGCCCATTTGCACACGCGCCACCTGGTTCGTGCAGACGATGCGCCTGTGAAACTGCCAGCCTCAGTGCCCGCAGCCGCAGCCGGCGCGGCGCGCCATGTGGTTGAAATGGTCGGCGGTCACCCGAGCCTGGAAGCAGCACAGTCGCAAGCGCCTTCGACCCAGCCAAAGGCAGGCGACATCTCGCTCGGCAACGGCGATGTGTTGATCGCGGCGATCACCTCGTGCACCAACACCTCGAACCCCAGTGTTCTGCTGGCCGCCGGGCTGCTCGCGAAGAAGGCGGTCGAAGCCGGGCTGAAAGTGGCGCCGCACATCAAGACTTCGCTCGCACCGGGGTCGCGCATCGTCACCGAGTACCTCGAGAAAGCCGGCCTGCTTCCCTATCTCGAAAAGCTTGGCTTCAACGTGGCCGCTTACGGCTGCACCACCTGCATCGGCAACGCCGGCGACCTGCGCCCAGAGTTCAACGAAGCCATTCAGCAGAACGACCTGATTTGCGCCGCCGTGCTCTCGGGCAACCGCAACTTTGAAGCACGCATTCACCCGAACCTGAAGGCCAACTTTCTCGCCAGCCCGCCGCTGGTCGTGGCCTACGCGATTGCCGGCACCGTCAACAAAGACCTGATGAGCGAGCCGCTGGGCAAAGGCAAAGGCGGGCGCGACGTGTACCTCGGCGACGTCTGGCCGACCAGTGACGAAATCTATGCGCTGATGAAGTACGCCATGAACGGCAAAGCCTTCCGCGCAAACTACGACAAGGTTGCCACCGAACCCGGCAAGCTCTGGGAAAACATCAAGGGCGTGAAAGGTCAGGTCTACAACTGGCCAAGCTCCACCTACATCGCCGAGCCACCGTTCTTCGAAGGCTTCACGATGCACCCGCCGACCCTGGTGGCAGGCGTGACCGGCGCGCGCGCGATGGCGCTGTTCGGCGATTCCATCACCACCGACCACATCTCGCCCGCCGGCGCAATCAAGGAAGAATCACCGGCCGGCGCCTGGTTGAAGGAAAACGGCGTGCAGTCGGCCGACTTCAATTCCTACGGCTCGCGCCGCGGCAACCACGACGTGATGGTGCGTGGCACCTTCGCCAACGTGCGCATCAAGAACCTGATGATTCCGCCCGGTGCCGACGGCTCGCGCGAAGAAGGCGGCGTGACGCTGTTCCAGCACGAGCACGGCACCAGTGCCTACGTGCCAGGTGGACTGAAGATGTTCATCTACGACGCCGCGATGAAATACATGGCCCAAGGCACGCCAACCGTGATCTTCGGCGGCGAGGAATACGGCACAGGCTCAAGCCGCGACTGGGCCGCCAAGGGCACGCAGTTGCTCGGCATCAAGGCCGTGATCGCGCGCAGCTTCGAGCGCATCCACCGCAGCAACCTGGTCGGCATGGGCGTGTTGCCGCTGCAGTTCAAACCGGGCGATTCGTGGGAGTCACTTGGCATCCAAGGTAACGAGCGGTTCGACATCAAGCTTGCCGCCGAGATCAAGCCTCAACAGCAAGCCACGCTCGTCATTCACAGCCCCGATGGCAGGAACAAGGAAGTGGCGCTGACGCTGCGCATCGACACGCCGATCGAGGTCGACTACTACAAGCATGGCGGCATCTTGCCCTTCGTGTTGAGGCAGCTGTTGGCACGCTGACGATGCCTTCCCCAACGTCGCGTTGCGCCTGCCCCCTGCGGGTGCGCTGAGATCGATGGAGCCGTTCAAAAACCTGATCAACGCGGGCACGGTCGAGGCCATAGGCGCACAACTGCAGCATGTGTGGCCGGCATTCGAGCGCGAGCGCTTCCAGAAGCTCGCGCAAACCGGCTTGGCCGCGCTTGAGTTCAAGGCGCGCGCGCGCCACGTGAGCGCGGCCCTCGAAGCAACCTTGCCCGACGACTTCGATCAGGCGGCTGCATTGCTCGAAGCCACGCTCGCACCGCCTGGCACGCAAAACGACCCCCGCTGGGCCCAGGTCGGCAATGGCGCATTGGCCGGCTGGGCGGTCTGGCCCATGGGCGAATACGTGGCTCGGCGCGGGTTGCAGTCGCCCCACCGCGCGCTCGCTGCGCTGCACGCGCTCACACAGCGCTTCACCGCCGAGTGGCCGATCCGCGCTTTTATCGAACAGCACCCCGCGCTCACGTTCACGACGCTGGCGCAATGGACCAACGACCCTAGCGAGCACGTGCGCCGCCTGGTCAGCGAAGGCAGCCGGCCGCGCCTGCCCTGGGGTTTGCAACTCAAAGGCCTGATCAAGGACCCGACCCCCACGCTGCCACTGCTGCTGGCGCTTCAGGACGACGCGAGCGACTACGTGCGCCGCAGCGTCGCGAACCACCTGAACGACATTGCAAAAGATCACCCTTCGGTCGTCGCCGAGTGGCTGGAGAGGCATCTGGTCGATGCTTCGCCCCAGCGGCGCGCTCTGCTCAAACACGCCACCCGCACGCTCGAAAAACAAGGCAACGTGCGGGTGCTGGAATCCTGGGGGGTGGGCCAGCCGCTGCTCGGCAACGTCACTCTGGCGATCACACCGAAGAGCGTTTCAGTCGGCAGCAGCGTCGAGCTGACGGTGACGCTCGCATCAGCCGCGAGCCGCGCGCAAAAACTCGTGATCGATTACGCCGTTCATCACGTCAAGGCCAACGGCAGCACCGCGGGTAAGGTGTTCAAGGGCTGGGTGATCGAACTCACGCCGAATGAAGAGCGCTCGTTGCGCAAGAGCCATTCAATGCGGCTGATCACGACCCGCATTTACCGACCTGGGCACCACGCGGTCGATTTGCGAATCAACGGTCAGGTGGTCGCGATCGCGGGTTTCGACCTGCGCATCTGAGCGGCGTCAACGCGTCGCCCAGATGGCAGGGTCGAAACCAACCGTGATGCGCGCGTCGTGCCATTCGACCACTGGCCGCTTGATCACGCTCGGCTGGTCGAGCATCAACTGGCGCGCACTCGCTGAATCGACAACGGCCTCACGGGCGCTTTCGGCGAGCTTGCGCCAGGTCGTGCCCTTGCGGTTGAGCAGCGACTCCCAGCCGACGCTGGCAAGCCATGCGTCTAGCCGCGCCGGTGGCACACCACCCTTCTTGAAGTCGACAAACCGCGCGTCAATTCCTTGGTCAGACAGCCAGGCGCGGGCGTGCTTCACCGTGTCGCAGTTCGAAATGCCATAGAGCGTGATCGTCATGCCTTGACCTCGGGGTTGTTAATGAATCAGGCGCGCCCGAGTAGGCGACTTAAAGAGAACCAACTCAAGCGCAAAACCCGCACCACCCATGGCGGAACAGTCCTGACCGGAGACCCCACATTCATCTGCCGAGGACGCGAGGTTGCCCGCGTTGGTGACGCGGTGTCATGCCCCCGTTGCAAGCGAATCGGCAAGATTGTGACGGGTGCCCCGACGATGTTCGATGGCCCGCCCGTTGCCAGGCACGACGACATCACGGACTGTGGTGCGAAGCTGATTGCAAGCCAGTTCACCAACACCTATACCGACGCCAGCGTGGGCTCGGCAAGTGCCACGCTGGCGAGCAAGCCTGAAGCGTATCAAGCAGACGCCGCAGCATCTGAGCCGGCCCAGGTGGATGGCGATGAACTCTTTGCGGTGCGTTTTCAGGCCATCAATCCTGATACTGGGAGCCCATCGCCGAAGTGCGTCTACATCTTGACGCGCGAAGACGGTTCCCAACACGGGGGCATCGCTGACGGTGATGGTTTTACCGAGGTAATCGAAGCCGCGCAACCGGAGCGCGTCGCCGTGCACTTCATGTTCAGGTCGCCCTTGGGGGACAACATCGAACGCGAGGATTTGGTGGCACGACTGACACTGAAAAGACCGACCTCAAGACTGGCACCTTCGACACCTGGGCCCTTATTCGACGCCCAGCGTGCGGCGGCCGTGAAAACAGTGCAGGTCAAGGTCGATCACAAAGCCGCGACGCGGCAGGCGATCATCGTTGCCCTGAGGGGGGATGGGCTCATCTTCAAGTCACGCTCAGATTGGAAGGCCAAGCCGGATAAAAATTCCGATGGCCCTGAGTGGGACTATCACGGCGTAGCTCTGCACCACGCCGGCAACAGCTTCTCGTGTGCTGCGGCCGGTGCCGCACAGATGCGAAAAGCCGAAGGGATCGACCTGTCGAGCTTTGGACACCTCAACTACCACTACGCCGTTGCCTGTGATGGAACGATCTATGAGGCGCTGGACATCAGGGGAAACGGTGCTCATATCGCCTCTGGCAATACTGGGGTAGTCGGCGTCGTCATGCTGGCCGACCTGACCGCGCGAGACGAAGCCTACAAGGAAGGGTACGCGGACAAATCACTGTTCGGAAAGCTGCGTGGTGCCTACAAGTGGGTGCGGGATCAGCTCGCTGTCGGGGGCCAGGGGATGTGTTGGTGATCTGAAAACTGGACCACCTCTCGCGGTCGCTCATAGACTTGATGACGTTGTTGGAGCAAGTTGCAGCAAGCCGGCGCCGGCTTGCTGCGCCTGACGGAAGTCATCGACACGACGACACCCGCAGGCCGAACGATGATGCAGATCGTCGGCTCATTCGCCGAGCTCGACCGCGCCATGCTGCGCGCACGCCGCTCCAGCCACACGAGGTGGTGCAGCGGGAAGCTGCAGGGCAAAGGACCGCCGCAGACACTGCCAGGCTCTTCAACATTCATCGCTCAACCGTTTCACGCACGCTGTCAAAGCATCGACCGGGCACGTAGGAGACTGGCGCAGTCCAACGGCTATATGCTGCCGGCGCCTCGGTGCGGCTGTAAGTTTTTAGATCGACACGGCTTAACGGACGATTTTTCCGTTTTCCGAGGCGACCCCTTTAGGTGCTTCACTGACGCTCATCGTTCGGACCGTCGCAGGCAGGGTCGGTGCCCATGCCGGCTTCGGTCACAAGCCCGGCATCGCTCACCGAGATCTGGAACCACACGCAGTCACCGCCGAAGTAGCGGTAGTTCCAGACCCGCAGCTTCTGACGCTGGACTGAAAACACATTTGCAGGGCGACCCAGTAGCGTCTGCACCGCGCTGCCCGGCATGCCGGGCTTCACGAGCGCGAAGTTAGCTTCGGTCAGCACCTGTTCTTTCGAGACAAGGCGGCCTTGGGCGTCGAAGTCCATCATCCAGGTCTGCTTGCCGAACGCGCCCTGCGCGAATTCGAGACGCGTGCCTCCACCCAGCCGCGGGTACTCGCCAGTCGGGCCGAAGGGGCCGCGCCGCACCTCAGCGATGGGTGTGCCCAAAGGCGCCGAAGCCGGCGCCAGCACCGCGCAACCCATGAGTGCGGCGGCACCTCCGGCCACCCCGCTCGCCGCCACGCGTGAGACCCAACTCGAAACCATACCGTCCTCCATGCGCTCGTTGCCCGCGTATTCTGGCGTCGCCGGCATGCGCGCGGTCTATATCGGGTCCCACTACTGTCCGGTTAAAAGTTGAACAAAATCAACTGGTTGGGTGACTTGGGTGGTTCTGCACGGGTGCGATCTGGCTGCAAGGCGCATGAAACCTCGGTTTTCTCGAATACAGAGACCGACAGGATCTGTAGGCAGGTGTAGAGCGAGGCATCGAGGTGAAGCTCCTTCTTGACGATGGCGATGAGCACGTAGGTGGCGACCGCGCACCAGACTTGCGTCTTCACGGCGTTCTCGCTGGTGCCCAGAAAGCGCTTGATACGCAAATGCTGCTTGATCCACTTGAAGAACAGCTCGACTTGCCAGCGGCTCTTGTAAAGCGCGGCAATGGTCAGCGCCGGCAAGGTCGTGTTGTTGGTCAGGAAGACAAGCGTCTTGCCAGACTCGGGGTCCTTGAAGCGGATGCGCCGCAGATGATCCGGGTAGTCCTTGGCAGCATAGAAGCCATTGAGCATCACCCGCTGATCGCAGATCACGCCGGCATCTCGTTGCGGTGGCGCCGAGTACACGCGCCGCGCATCCATGCCG
>JBBRPV010000077.1:0-18828 GCA_038227445.1 Burkholderiales bacterium
GTGGAGCCGCCAGTGCATGCGAAGTCAGGAACTATGTATAGGCGCAAGTGCCCGGCCTGAGTCCGGACGCGCGTCAAGCGGCGAGCACGACTGGCGCAAGGTCGTCAACTATTCGTAGTTGATGTCTATCCATAGGTGCGGAATGCGGATGTCGTTGGACACGTTGCCGACGACAAGCCCATTGCAGCAGACGAAGCGAAACACGCCCGCGAGCATCTGGTACGAACTGGCCCCGTCGTGGCTGTTGATCAGAATGATCTCGTTGGCCTCGGGCTTGGTGCTGACGTGGCCCGCGTGCCGCATACGGATCATGTGCTTGGTGAACTCGGCCTTGCCTTCGACGCGGCTCTGTCCCTGCGCCACCATGAAGGGCTCGAAACCTTCTTTGCGAAGGCCACGCAATACGTCGATGGTCGGGATGTAGGTGTAGCGCTCCGAACGGCTGGCGTGCTTGCCTTCGGCGAACACGGACGGCGCCGCGCTGCGCATCTGGTCTTCGGACAACGGCGCGTCGCCGCGCAGCACGCGGGTGTTGCGTGCGAAGCGCGTGGCGAGTGTGGGAGTTGAGTACATGTCGGTTCCTTCAATCAATGGAATGGGTGTGAAGGGGCGGAACGCGAGGCATCCCGCCCGGTATGGTCAGAACGCGATGTCGTCGGTTTCTTCAGCGGCGGGCGCTTTAGCGGTGGCCTTGCGGCTGCGGGCCGGCTTCGTCGAGCTGGCGCGCGGGGCCGGGCTCGCCTGCGACACGGGTGCGCCGTCATCGGGTGCTGAACCCTGCTTCGCGCGGATCGCCTCGCCTTCGGCCTTGGTGTCGAGGTAGTCGATTTCCTCGGCCGTGAAGGCCATCGTGTAGACCGTCTCCCCGTCGCGCTCGTAGTTGTTGTTCTGCACCCGGCCGACCACGTTGATGTGGCTTCCCTTGCCCAGGTACTGCGCCGCGTTCTCGGCCTGCTTGCCCCACAGCGTCCATTGGATCGCGGTGGACTCCTCGCCGCGGTTGTCGCCCTCTCCGCGTCCACCTCGCCGGGTGTTGCTGATCGCGGTCAGCGTGGCCTTGGAAACAGGGCCGTCGCGGCCCTCCACGGTAAGCAACCGGACAGCGCCGGCCAGGTGTGCATTGCGTTGTTCCACTCGAACGAAAGCCATGATGTGCTCCAGACAGAACGACCAGCCGGACACCGTCTTGGTGTTCCTCTTAACTGATCCTTCTGCTCGGACTTCCTCGCTCCCGCCCACGGGCGGGCGGGGGGTGGGCACGGCCCCTTCCCTCACGGGAAGGGGTGGGGGATGGGTGGGGTTCTTCAGCAGCCGAAGCAGTGAGCCAGTTTCCCGGCCCACCGCTTGAAGATCCCCCCACAAGTCCCCCTCATTCACTGACGGGGGCGCAGCTGGGGGGAGCGCGGTGGGACGACTGGCGCACGCGCTGCCCCGTGTTCGGGCGACGCAGCGCCGCATCCGATGTGCCAGCTTGCCTGGCGCGGCGGTTGCAGCGGAGACGACCGCCCACGCTCTGAGGTCCGGCGCCTCTGCGGCCGACGTGACACCAAGGGAGCCGCAGGCGAGCGACTGGCGCGGCAGTCGAGCCGGACCGATCACTTCATGGCACTCAGCGGCCCGGCATCGGGCATGGCGGGTGACCGGGGTGACGATCTGGCCGGCGTGCAGCGAACGAAGCGCAGCGGCGTGAATGGAACGCCGGCCAGCTCGTCAAGTGGGCCTCGTTCACGTACCCGTGAAGGAAACAAGGCCCCAGCCCGCGATCCCCGGGCACGGGAACGGGCCGCTGTCGTCAACTCTGCCGGCAAAGCCGGCCTGACCTGGCTGTTGGCATTTCGATGAAGGCGCAGCCTTGATCGCTGCATTGGCGAGCGCACCGGCCAGGCCCACAGGGCCCCAGTCCGGCGACACCCTGTGCGCCAGCGAGCGCGGAGGGTGGTGGCGAGCACGCGTGAGGGATGGCCGCCCGAAGGGGCAAGACGCTGGGCCTTTGACAGCGGCTCGACGCGAAGCGCAACAGCCCGGCCCAGCGGGAGCGGGGACACGCACTAAGCCTTGTGAACCTCCGGTGTCCACCTGTACCGCAAACGTCAACGCAGCAGCGTAATCGGTATCAGCCTAATGCAACGGCCACGGGGCCGGAGTTGCCGCGTTCGAGTTCCGAGTGCGCACCTACGCAGCACCATCCATCGTCCGGCACCCAGCAATACGCCGCAGACCGTGTACATCACAAGCTTAGGTCAGTCGGCGACGGTGAAGATCGCCATCAATACCTCCGAGGCGTCAGACGCCGGTACAACTTGTGCGATGAATGAGCGGCGCCTTACACCGAGAGAGTGGTGCGACCAAAGGGAAGTTGTCGTGACAGTCCGATCGGTCTGGATCAGTTGCCGCCGCGGCGCGAGGCTCGGATCCTGCTGATCCAAAAGACAAGCGGCGGCAGCACAAGCATCTGCAGAAGAGGCACGAGCCCCACTCTCAGACCCGGTACGAGCGGCATCGTGTCGGCATAGGACCATCGTTGCAGGCGAAGTCCGGTCCACTCGACCAAGGTGCCGACGACCAAGGTGGACGTCAGCAGGACACCCCAGCGACCAAGGGACATTCGATCGTACCAATCACGTTCTCGAAAAAGGATTGCACTGGCTGCATAAATCAGTCCGATCATCACACCATCTCCCAGGCTCGCCACGAAGCAGTGCCACAACATATCCCTGAACCGACTCGGCGGCAGGTACAGACTCGATTGGCCAAGTTCCCACAAGTAGTTGACCGGCACCGCGACCATGAACACGGTTGCAACCCGACGCAACACACTATCGCATCCAGAGCGGATTTCTGCCATCGACTTCAACGTGCTTGGCTTCTCTAGTTCGCATGTCGATCGTGCCGCGTAGGCAAATCCATCGACCTGTTGTATGGATCCGCCTGCTTACCAGGCGCGTCGCCGTGCCCAGCATGTGAGCCATGCTGATGAAAGAGGTGCATCACTGGACAAGCCAGGAGCAGCAGATAAACCCAATTGCCTGCTACGTGGTTCCAGTGCTCACGCAGCAAGTAGAACGCACCGATGGCAAGCACCATCAGGACGGTGAGCTTCAGCGGGCGGCTGACGAACGATGCATGTGATGTCTCGCTGGGCGATGAAGGAATGGGGTCATGATGGGTGGAGTTCATGGCGGAGCGTCCTTTCGTCTCGAATCCGTTAAAGACAGACCGAGGGAGCGTGTGAAGGTCAAGCGGAATTGATCGTGCGTCATGGCGGCCATGCCGCCCTCAGCCCGTGGCTTTGGCATCACGGTCGAGCAACGCTTTCCGTTGCTCGTATTGCTCGGGCGCAATCTCACCGCTGGCCAGGCGCCGCTTCAAGACGTCGAGCGGCGTCTCGCGCGGGCGTTGACGCCTCGTGCTCGGGCTGCCCCAGCCGTAGAACATCAGCACGCCGATGAATGCGATCCAGAAAAGCCACCACAGGCCGTGCATGCCACCCATGGAGTAAGTACCGTCGTAAAACATGTGCATTTCCTTCAATTCCGAATCAACGGGGCAGCGCCGCTGACCAACGCGGCCTTGACCTTGTCCAGGCGAGCACGGACTTCATGCGCAACGCGCGCGACCTCAGGATTGGTGGTCATCTGCAGCACCGCCACGGGGTCCATGAACGCAACGACGAGCCGGCCGTCTTCTTCCTGGCGAACCAGGACATTGCATGGCAACAACAAGCCGATATCAGGTTCCGCGGTCAACGCGCGGTGGGCAAGCGGCGGATTGCAGGCGCCGAGAATTCGATAGGGCCGCCCTTCGATCCCCAGCTTGGCCTTCATGGTCGCCTGCACATCGATATCGGTCAGGATGCCGAAGCCCTCGGTCTTGAGTGCCTCGGTGACGTCTACGATGGCCTGTGAGAAGTCCGGCTTCGTCAAGACGCAGTGGAATCCGTAGGCCGAAGCGGCTGATGCAAGGGCGGCGGCGGGTGCAGTGCTCATGGTGGCACCCACTACTTGGTGGTCGGCGCGCCGGGCATCCGGTCCGCCATCATGTCCATCATCATCTGCATCATTGCCATGTGGTCGCTCATCATTTGATGGCGCTTGGCCATGTCGACTGGCATGTCTTTGCCATCGACCATGCCAGCCATGCCCTGCATGCCGGGCATTTCCTTCATCATCGCCATGCCCCCTTGCATCGCTTTCATGTGCTCGGCCATCAGGGCCTGACGTTCTGCGGGTGTCTTGGCATCCATCATTTTCTGGTGCATGTCCCGCATGGCCTTCATGCGGGGCTCCGCCGCGGCCGTGGACGCGGGAGTTGCCATGCCGGACATACCAGGCGAGGCGGGTGCAGCGTTCATGCCACCTGGGCTTGCACATGCTGTAGCGAGGGTGGCGACAGACAGGGTAAAGAGTGTGCGAATTGCGGTCATGGTGAACTCCTAAGGGGTTGCAGATCGTGTGCAAACAATAAGAAGAAGAAGGGCGGAGGAAACTCGGTCGTCCGGCGATGTCCAGATGCCACGGACGAGCCGATCGGGGCCGTATTGGAAAAAATGCGGACAGCGGCTCGCGCTGGCGACCCGGCAAAGGCTAAATCGTCAACCGCCGCAATCGGATGAAGAGCGGCGGCCCGACTGAGGCAGGCCGTTCGACCGGAATCCACTCCGAGGGTGCGACAACGGGTGCCGTAAGCTGCCACACCACGCCGAACAGGTGTACGGAGAAAAGTGCGTCGGCGTGAAGCGCTTTGCCTTTGACGACCGCTGAAGATTCGTCGGCGCAGAATTTCAGGCAGACGACCTTGGCCGGGTCGTTCCCGTCGCCATCGTCCTCGCCTTGGTGGTGGACATGCTGCACAGGCTGCGTTGCGTGCCCAGCAGTGTCGGACACCGACGTACCTGCCCGCGACTGAATGGCTTCAAGCTCAGCCTGTGGAGTCAGTTGCAACAGGCATGCGTTAGCGGTGCCAGAGAGCAGCGCGAACACCCACGCGAACAACGTCAACCGCGCGGTGTGGCGCAGTTTCCGGCGAGTGAAGGGCCAAGACAGCATCAAAGCCTACGGTGCTCGCGATAAATGTGAAAACGCTTCATGGTTGCGGCGCGGGTGCTCGGCATCACTTGCGCTTTTGTATAACGACCCACGCCACGAGGCCAATGACAACGACGAGCAGGATGGGCAACCAATATCCGCCATACCCTCCCATCCAGCCACCTCCACCCATGCCGCCGTTCATCATCTGCCCGTTTTGTGCAGTGGCATTACCGGCCAGGAACAACGGCACGGCTCCGACGGCCACGACAAGCTTGCTTTTCATCACGACCCCTTTCCAACACGGTGTGCGCAGCCTACCGACAGACGGGCTGCGAACGAAGAACCTACGCTGGGCGAACGCCGCGGTCTGTGCGCCAACGAACATAACCCGCGGAAGAGGGCGTGGCTCGATTTCGCCGTGCTTGACTATGCGTTCGTTGCGGCCTTGTCGATGCTGGGCATCCTGTGTTCCACCCAGTCCGCAGTTGAAGACGGTGAAGGCGGGACGTAGGCCAAGGGATTCCGGCCTACTACCGCGCCTCGACCGACCACAGTACATACGAGCCAGTCAAAGCCAGAAGCTTTGGCTTAGGCGGAACGGCAGTGCGACCTTCAACCGCAGCAGCAACCGCCGCGTGAAGGTGCGGTTGTTGCAACGCTTTTTACGCCGGCCGAGACGGCCACCGGCGTATAGCCCGCCTCCTTGATCGCATCGCTCAGTGCGGCCGCGTCGGCTTCGGTCGTATCGATGGTCACGAGGTGCGTCGCGAGGTCGATCTGAAGCTTCGCGCCGTGGTCCACGGCTTCCACCGCCTTGGTGATGGTGCTGACGCAGTGGCCACAGGTCATGTCTTTGACTTCAAAGGTCGTTGTCATTGGGTATTCCCATCAGGATGGAGTGATTGAAGAGCAGACTGTCAACCCTCCCACCATGGTAATGTCAAGCGATGTTCTTCAATGTCCTTACCGCGAACAGATTCGAGCTCGACGCCGCGCAGTTCACTCCGCCAATTCATCCAGGATCGGGCAGTCCGGCCGGTCATCGCCATGGCAGCACGCGGCCAGCGATTCCAACGTGCGTTTCATGGCCGCCATCTCGCTCATGCGCCGGTCCAGATCGGCCACGTGCGACAGCGCGATGCGTTTCACGTCGGCACTGGCGCGGCGCCGGTTCTGCCACAACTTGAGCAGCGCGGCGATCTCGACCATGCTGAACCCGAGTTCGCGCGCTCGGCGAACGAAGCGCAGGGTATGCACTTCTCTTGGCCCGTACTGCCGGTAACCCGACGCGGTGCGCCCGACCTTGGGCAATAGAGACAGCGATTCGTAGTGCCGGATCATCTTGGCCGACACGCCCGACCGTGCAGACGCTTCGCCGATGTTGAAGCGGCTCTCGGTCGTGTCGAGTTCCGTCATTTCGCCGCTCCTTTCCAGCGTCGCAACAGCAGCGCATTGCTCACCACACTGACGCTGCTGAAGGCCATCGCAGCGCCCGCGATCACAGGGTTCAGCAGCCCGAACGCGGCCAGTGGCACGCCAACCAGGTTGTAGACGAACGCCCAGAACAGGTTCTGCCGAATCTTGGCGTAGGTGCGGCGCGAGATGTCGATGGCATCGGCCACCAGGCTGGGCTTGCCGCGCATCAGCGTGACACCGGCCGCGTGCATGGCCACGTCGGTGCCGGTGGACATGGCGATGCCCACATCGGCCGCCGCCAATGCCGGTGCGTCGTTGATGCCGTCGCCGACCATTGCCACTACCGCGCCGCCCTGCTTCAGTTTGGCGACGATGTCGGCCTTGTCCTGCGGCAACACTTCGGCCTCGACCTGTTCGATGCCCAGCGCCTCGGCGACAGCATGGGCGCTGCCGCGGTTGTCGCCAGTCACGAGCACCGTCTTGATCTTCAATGCCTGCAGACGGGCCACGGCGTCACGGGCGTCGGCCTTCACGGTGTCGCCAAAGGCGAACAGGCCCATCAGCATGGGCGTGTCAGTCACGTCCGCCAGCCACGACACGGTTTGGCCTTGCGCTTCATGCTGCTGCGCTGGCTCTGCCAGCACGCCGAAGTCGACTTTCAACTCGTTCATGTACCGCGTGCTGCCCAGACGCAGCTCGCGGCCAGCCACCGCCGCCGCCATGCCCTTGCCCGCCACGGCGCGCACTTGGGTCGCTGCGATTTTGGGCAAGGCCTCCACCGCGCCCTCTGCGGTGGCCGCATCCAGCACGGCGCGCGCCAGCGGGTGTTCGCTGCCGGCTTGGATGGCCGCCGCTGCCGCCAGCAGGGTACGCTTGTCCCCTGTGGCAGGGACAGCCGCCACCAGCCTGGGCTTGCCCTCGGTCAACGTGCCGGTCTTGTCGAATGCGACCACCGTGATCGCATGCGCCACTTCCAGCGCCTCGGCGTCCTTGATCAGGATGCCGTGCCGCGCCGCGACGCCGGTGCCTGCCATGATCGCGGTCGGCGTGGCCAGGCCCAGCGCGCACGGGCAGGCGATCACCAGCACCGCCACAGCATTGAGGATGCCCTGCTCCCACTGTCCCGTTCCCAGGCCCCAGCCCAACAAAGTCAGCAGCGCAATGACGATCACCACCGGCACGAACACGGCACTGACCTTGTCGACCAACCGCTGGATCGGCGCCTTCTTGGCCTGCGCCGATTCGACCATCCGCACGATTCGCGACAGGGTCGTCTCGGTACCCACCGCCGTCGTACTCACTACCAGCAGCCCTTCGCCGTTGACCGCCCCGCCCGTGACCGCATTGCCCTCGTGACGCGCCACCGGCAGGCTCTCGCCGGTGATCAGCGATTCATCCACCTGGCTGGCACCTTCCAGCACCAGACCATCGACGGGAATGCGCTCGCCCGGGCGCACCACGACCTGGTCACCGACCTTGACCTGGGCGATCGGCACCGATTGCTCTGCGCCCTCTCGCCGCACCCTGGCTGTCTCGGGCCGCAAGGCGTTCAGCGCCCGGATCGCTTCGGTCGTCTGGTGCTTGGCGCGTGCCTCCAGCCACTTGCCCAGCAGCACCAGCGTGATGACCACCGCCGACGCTTCGAAGTACAGGTGCGGCATGCCGCCCTGACCGCCTTGGCCACCTGCCGTTTGGCGCAACAGCTCGAACAGGCTCAGCCCGTAACCGGCCGAGGTGCCCAGCGCCACCAGCAGGTCCATGTTGCCGGCGCCGGCCCGCAGCGCCTTCCAGCCGGCGACGTAAAAACGCGCGCCGAGCCAGAACTGCACGGGCGTCGTCAGGGTCAGTTGCAGCCAGCCGTTGAGCATCCAGTGCCTGCCGAATAACAGGCCCACCATCGGCACGACCAATGGCAGCGACAGCGCCGCCGCGACGGCCACCGGCCACCACGGCGCGGTCGGGCGCTTTGTCGCTGGCGCGCCGACCGTGGCGGCCGGCTTGGCGGCATAGCCGGCTCGATCCACCGCGGCGACCAAGGCATCGACACCGGTGAGGCCATTGGCGTACTGCACCTGCGCCGTTTCGGTGGCCAGGTTGACCTGCGCAGAAACAACGCCTTCAACCTGGCTCAGCGCCTTCTCGACGCGCCCGACACACGACGCACACGTCATGCCGTCGATTTCGAGCGTCACGCTCTGCTGTGGAACGGAATAGCCGGCCCGCGCGACGGCCTCGGTGATCGTGTGCGCATGCAGATCGGGCGAGGACCGCAGCGTGGCCGTCTCAGTCGCAAGATTGACAGTGGCGGACGAGACGCCCGGCAACTTGGCCAGGACCTTCTCGACACGTGAAACGCAGGAAGCACAGGTCATCCCCTCGACAGGGAACGACCAGTCGGTCGAGCGGGGTGATGGAACAAGGGAAGTGGTCATGGTGCGGGCGCCGGTCTTGAGTCGAGGCCAGGAGTAGACAGGTCCGACAGCTTGAAGCTTGACACGATGGGAACGTCAAGCATCGCATGTGGACATGACAGACCAACAAGGTCACTTTGACCAACCCTCAGCACCCTCGATGTCCAGCGAAAGGCTAATTCATTCAAGCAATCGCAAAGATGCCGCCGATCGCGCCGACTTCGTTCGGACGACGTGGGCTCGCCGCTATGTACGGCAACGCACAGACGGACGTCACCTGCTGCGCGCATTCTTGTGGAAAACCGGCTACGGAGGCGTTATGACGATTCAAGAAACCAACACCTCGACCAACAGGCTGACCCCTACCGGCAAGGCGCGCTGCGACGCTTTGATGCACATCGGCGTATCGAACAACAACGGCCTGTGGCGCTGACTGCCCGCACCAAGATGCCGAACCTTGCGCCACTTCCGAGCACACGCACAAGGCGCAACACCGCCTGCGCCATGTTGTTCGTGTGGCTGTTTGCTCTCACTTCAGGGCTGGTCAATGCCTGCGCGCTGGAGCCCCACGGTGTCCACGACCACGGGGCGCCGCATTCGCACCGCGCTCCCGGAGAATCAACCCTGGGCGCCATAGGGCATCACGCCGATGGCGTCGCGCCACACACTCATGAGTCCGATAGTCAGCCAGCCAAGGAATCCTGCTGGAAGTCATGCGATGACAGCTCCCAGACGCTGCAGAAGCACGCCTCGAGCTTCGACTTGGTCGATCCCGGCCTGGCCCCCTTTGCGGCCGCCGCTTGGGCGGTAGAGGCGAAAAGCGCACCTGCGCTCGGTCAACGCCACGACTTCTTCCGGCTGCCGGAACACGGGCCGCCCGTCAGAGTCCTCTTCTCCAGACTGGCGCTTTAGAGCCGCCGCCGGAGGCTGATCTGGCGCGCCGTGCCGAGCGTCGTGCCTCGGTCGGGCCTGGCCCAAATGGCCGGTGCCGCGCTGACGCCGGGCTTCGCTTCTCGCTGGGCGAGCGGGCAACTGTGGCGCAAAGCGATATCGCATCGCGCCCGCAAACCATGCCGCCAAGGCACCACTCTCCATCCTTTCACTCAAGGAGACCTCACCATGCAAACCCTTCAATTCGATGTTCTCGGCATGACGTGCGGCGGCTGTACCGGCAGCGTGCAGCGCGTGCTAAGCCACATCGATGGCGTCAGCCACGTCGATGTGTCGCTGAGCTCCGGCTCTGCCACGTTGGAAACCGACGCCACCCGCGTGACGCCCGCTCAGATCGAAGCCGCGATCAGCAGCCTCGGCTACCGAGCCAAGCTGCATCCGGCAGCACTCCGGCCAACGTCATGAGCAAGAAAGACCGGAAAGACAAGCATCACGGTGCAAGAAGCGACACCTGCACGGCACTTGTTGCGCCGTCTGCCGACGCATCCGAAGCGCACACGGCGATCTCTGTCGAGGACTACCACGCGGAATTGCATCTGCTGCAAGTCGAACTCGTCAAGCTGCAACGTCACTTCATTGGCTGCGGTGACAAGATTCTGGTAGTCCTGGAGGGCAGAGACGCAGCCGGCAAGGACGGCGGCATCAAGCGAATCGTCGAATACCTCAGCCCGCGGGAAACGCGCGTGGTGGCACTCGGCAAACCCTCCGACCGAGAACGTCGCGGCTGGTATTTCCAGCGCTATGTGGCTCAGCTTCCGCTGGCCGAGGAATTCGTCCTGTTCAACCGCAGTTGGTACAACCGCGCCGGCGTCGAGCACGTGATGGGCTTTTGCTCAAAGGAAGAGCATGAAGAGTTCATGCAGTCAGTGCCGAAGTTCGAGGAGATGCTCGTCAACTCGGGCATCAAGGTACTCAAGTACTACCTCGATATCGACAAGGACGAGCAGGTGAAGCGTCTGGCCGAACGCCAGCGCGACCCGCTGAAGACATGGAAGACCAGCCCCATCGACGCTGCGGCGGTCAAGCACTGGAAGGCGTATTCGGCAGCACGCGATGCGATGCTGCTGCGAACGCACACGGCGACAGCACCGTGGCACATCGTGCGCACGAACAACAAGCGACTGGCGCGCTTGAATCTGATCCGCGACATCTTGTCCCGGCTCCACTACGCCGGCAAGAAGGCGAAGCTCGTTCAGCCGGACCCAGCGATCGCGTTCGCGTTCACACCCGACTGCATCGAGTCGCAGCGCCTGGCGCGCTGACCTCTCACCTACCTAGGAATCACCATGAAGACCAGCGCCATTGAAGTGCATGACATGTTGTCGGTATTGAGCGTCGACGAAGTCGAAAAGCGAATCGGTGAGGTGCCCGGTGTCCAAAGCGTCACCGTCAATTTTGCCGCCGGTAACGCCACCGTGCGCTATGACGAGACACAGCTCGAAGCGACCGATATCAAGTCGGCTGTGCGCCAACGCGGCCATGACGGGGTCGCGCCCGCTGTTGCAACACCGGATCAGGGGCATGCTGGACACGCATCACCCGCCGCACCGCCCGAATCACCAGCTTCGGCGAGTGCATCGGGCGCTGCTGCGGCCGAGGGTTCCGCTGGTGCGGCGCCGGCGGGCAAGGCAGCGCCACAGGCAACCCCCGATGCGCCGCCATCCGCACCGCCTGCCGCCCCTTCCAGCGACGCTGAACCTGACAAAGCCGCGGCAGAGAAAACTTAGGTCCGCCGCCTGCGCTTCGAACGCCAAACACATGTGGCCCGTGACCCAGCCACTAGGAATGGGCCAGCAACCGCTCTGCAGGAGAACACCATGACGACAGCGACCGCTACACAACGCAACACGCGTGGTTTGCCACCCTCTTTGAGAACCGCCCAGGCAGCCATGCAGTCGGCCGACGTGCAGGAGATGCTGCGCAGACTGTCCGCGCACGGGCTGGGCATCTGCATGCCGCACATGCACCAAGAGGAAACCGGCGAATTCCAGCCGCTTGCCCATCAGCTCTTGCAGGTGGAGTCTGGTCTGGCGGTGAGCTTCCAGCCCGTAACAGAGATCGCAAAGCGGGCAGGCCACTTCATGCCCGTGGCTTGGGTTTGGCGCGATGGCATGCCGATGCCGTCGGCTGTCTGCGAGATGGTGAACGACGGAGATGCTCCTGACGAAGAAGAACCCCCGGTCAAACACAAGATGCCGGCGCGGAACTGATCCCTCCAAACGCTTGGCCGGTTGATGGCACTGGCAAGCACCCGCACATGAAGCCGGCGAAGGAAACACGATGAAGACCAGCGTTATCGAAGTTCACGCCATGTTGTCGGTGCTGAGCGTGGACGAAGTGGAGCAGCGGATCGGCGAGGTGCCGGGTGTCGAAAGCGTGACGGTGAATTTCGCCGCCGAGAACGCCACCGTGCGCTACGACGAAACGCGGCTCGACGTTGCCGACATCAAGTCCACAGTGCGCCTGCGCGCGCACAAACCTGCTGCGCCCGCGATGCCCGCGGCCGAGACCGCTTCGGCAAGTCCTGATGCCGGAATTGCACCGCTTGAGCGTGACGCGGCAAGTGCCTCCCATGTGGACGCACCTGTCGCTACAGCTCGGCCGGCAGCGCCCGTGGTCCCAGCGGCCGTTCCAGCCGCTTCGGCCACACCACCGACGCCCGACGCCGACGCCATGCCTGCGGGCATGGCGATGCCGGGAAAGACTCCGCCCGATGCTGATGCCGCAAATGCCCCGAAGCCAAGCACTTCGCCCGATTCATCCGCGCCGAAGGAGGTCCCGTCCCTGTTCCAGAAACTGAAGTCGTGGCTTTCGCCTGCAGCAGCTGAAACCAAGGCTGCCCCGCCGGCCCCGGCCGCAGGCGAACACGCAGGTCACGCTGCCCACGGCAGCCCAGCCTCGCCGATGTCGTCTGATATGGCGGAGGAGATGGGCCACGGCGGCAACATGGACCTGCCCGCCATGGTGCGCGACATGCGCAACCGCTTCTGGATCTGCCTGGTCTTTGCAGTGCCGATCTTCATCTATTCGCCGATGGGCAACATGTTCCCCGCCCCGGCGCCGCCGTTCGGTCTGCCGCTCAATCAGTGGCTGTTCGGGCTGGCCAGCGCAGCCGTCCTGTACCCGAGCTGGCCCTTCTTCGTGGCCGGCTGGCGCGCGCTGCTGAAGGGCAAGCTGAACATGGCGACGCTGATCGTGCTCAGCGTCGGCACCGGCTACCTGTTCAGCGTCGGCGCCACCTTCTTCTTCAAGGGTGCGCAGTTCTTTGAAGCAGTCGCCATGCTGCTGGTCTTCATCCTGCTCGGGCACTGGCTGGAGATGCGCAGCCGCGCCGGCGCCTCGTCTGCGATCAAGGCGCTGATGAATCTGGCGCCGGCCAAAGCCTTCGTGTTGCGCAAGGGCACCGAGGTCGAGGTGGCGACCGCCGATGTCGTGGTCGGCGACATCGTCGTGATCCGGCCGGGCAACAAGATTCCGGTGGATGGCACGGTCGAGTCGGGCGATTCGTTGGTCGATGAATCGATGCTCACCGGCGAGTCGATGCCGGTTCAAAAGGGCCCCGGTGCGAAGGTGGCCGGTGCCACCATCAACACCAGCGGGACGTTCCACTACAAAGCCACCAAGGTCGGTTCCGACACCGCACTGGCGCAAATCGTCAAGCTCGTACAGGAGGCCCAGAACTCCAAAGCACCGTCGCAATTGCTCGCTGACAAAGCGGCGCAATGGTTGGTGGTCGCCGCGATCGTTGTCGGCCTGCTGACCTTTGGGGTGTGGTTCTGGGTGATGGGACAGCCCCTGGTGTTTGCCGTGACCTTGATGATCACGGTCTTCGTCGTCGCCTGCCCCGATGCGCTGGGCCTGGCGACACCGATGGCCGTGATGGTCGGCACCAGCCTGGGGGCGGCCAACGGCATCCTGTTCAAGAACGCGTCTGCACTGGAAGACGCCACCAAACTCAACGTCGTCGTCTTCGACAAGACCGGCACGCTCACGGTCGGCAAGCCGGAAGTGGTTGACATGGTGATGGCCGATGGCATCACCGAAGACGCGTTGCTGCTCGCCGCGGCCGCTGTCGAACAGGGCTCGGCGCATCCGCTCGCACAGGCCATCGTGCGAAGGGCCTCGAAGCTGAAAGTCGTCGCTCCGACCGGCTTCAAAAGCATCGACGGCCAGGGCGCCCAGGCGCAGACGGCGGCCGGCACGGTCTTCCTCGGCAACCGCCTGCTGATGGACACCCAGAAGCTCGCGCTTGGGGCCCTGGAAGCCGACGCCGCGCGGCTTCAGGGCGAAGGCAGGACAGTGGTGCACGTGGCGCAGGGCGGCAAAGTCATCGGCCTCATCGCCATTGCCGACGCCATTCGGCCCACCGCCAAAGCTGCGATCGCCAAGTTGCGCGAGGGCGGCATCGAGGTCGTGATGCTGACCGGCGACAACGCCGGCACCGCCAAGCGCATCGCCGCGGATCTGGGCATCACCAGCGTGCTGTCCGATGTACTGCCCGGCCAGAAGGCCGCCAAGATCAAGGAACTGCAGGCCACCGGCAAAAAGGTCGGCATGGTGGGCGATGGCGTCAACGACGCACCCGCGCTCACCCAGGCCAATGTGGGCTTTGCCATCGGTGCTGGCACCGACGTGGCCATGGACAGCGCCGATGTGGTGCTGATGAAGAGCGACCCGTACGACGTCGTCGGCGCGATCGAACTGTCCCGGGCGACGCTGCGCAAGATGCACCAGAACCTTTGGTGGGCGGTGGGCTACAACGCCATCGCCTTCCCGCTGGCCGCAGGGGTGCTCTATCCCTTCACGCTGTCGCCCGAGCTCGCGGCGCTGTCAATGTCGGGCAGCTCGGCGGTGGTGGCCATCAATGCGCTGCTGCTCAAGCGCACCAAGCTGGCGGGCATCAAGAGCGCCAAGCCCAAAGCCGCTGCGGAGGCGGCGCCCGCTGCTGCAGGTGCTGCTGCATGAACAAGCTGGCACAAGCCGCCGACGTGCCTCAATCGACGGGCACTGAGCTGGAGCACCTGCGGATTCGTGTGATGGCCCTGGAGAACCTGGTCATCTCGCTGCTCTCGCAAGCGCCTGAGCGACCGCGCGCCATGGCTCGCGAGATGGCCATGTTCATCTCACCGAGACCCGGGTTCACGCCGCACACGAGAACGCTGGCTGCGGCTGCCGAGATGGTTCATTTGGTCGAGCGGGCCCAGCACTTCCAGGGCTGGGTCGAGGGCGGCCCGCTGTCATGAGCACGGTACCTGACCCCTCGAAGCTTGCAGCGGCGAGCCTGCCGTCAGGCCCGATCTCGATCGAGCGGCTGAACAGCGAATGCTTCTGCATCAGCCTGGATGCCTTGGCACTGCGCCGGGCACTGGAGTCGGAGATCGGGGAGCCGGGCCTGTTCGACCTCATTCAGCAGCGCTGCCCTTACCTGTTCGCAACGCGCCCGGTTTTTCTGTCGCATCCGCACAGGGTTCGCATGGCCCGACTGGTGCAGGGTATCGAATCAGTGGTCGCACTGCAGGCCTATCGGGACGAAGTGCTGGCCACGGCGCCGGCCATCGCGCGGCACGATCCCGGCGGCGCGAAGGGGGTGTTCTTCGGATACGACTTCCACGCCGCCGAAAGCAGTTTCGGGCTGATCGAGATCAACACCAATGCCGGCGGAGCCATGCTCAACGCCGTTCTTGCCCGCGCACAGCGCGCCTGCTGCCCGGCCGTCGATGGCTTGATGTCGTCGCCGGCCACGGCGGAAGAGTTCGAAGGCGACATCATTGCGATGTTTCGCAACGAGTGGTCGCTGTCTGGCCACGAACGACCGTTGCGCAGCATCGCGATCGTCGATGAGAACCCGGAGCAGCAGTATCTGTACCCGGAGTTCTTGCTGTTCCAGCGATTGTTCCAACGCCACGGACTTCAAGCGGTGATCGCTGGCCCGACCGAGTTCACTTTGCGTAACGGCGTTCTCTGGCATGGTGATGTGGCTATCGACCTGGTCTACAACCGCCTGACCGACTTCTTGTTGGCGGGGCCCGCAAGCGCGACGCTGCGCGAGGCGTACATGGCCTATGCGATGGTGCTCACGCCACACCCGCAGGCGCACGCGCTCTACGCGGACAAGCGCAACCTGGCCTTGCTCAGCGACGCAGACCGGCTTCAGGCCCTGGGCGTGCCACGGGCCACGCAAGACATCCTGCTGGCCGGCATTCCGCACACCGAGGTGGTGGAGGTGCAGCACGCCGAGCGCCTGTGGCGCGACAGGCGGCGCCTGTTCTTCAAGCCCTTCGCCGGCTTCGGTGGGCGGGCCGCCTACCGCGGCGACAAGCTCACCCAGCGCGTCTGGCAGGAGATCCTCGCGGGCGGTTATGTGGCGCAAGCGCTGGTGGCGCCCGGCGGACGGGTGATCCAGAACGAGGAGCCGGTGCAGCTCCTCAAGTTCGACCTGCGCGAATATACCTACGAAGGCCGCGTGCAATGGGTGGCGGCGCGCCTGTACCAGGGCCAGACGACGAATTTCCGCACGCCCGGCGGCGGCTTTGCCCCAGTGTTCGAAGGGCCGGTTGACGGGTCTGGCGGTTTGCTGGCCAAGAGCTGTGTGACGGCACTGCATGAAAGCCGCTTGTTCCTGCTCGCCGGGAACGAAGTGCAGCCGCTGGCCCACGACCGTTATGTCGCGCTCGCCCGTGGCGAAGCGGCTGCGGTCGAAATTTCCGGCCGCCGCTTCATCCTGGTTGACTGGTACCTTCGGATGACCTGCGGCCAACCCGAGGCCGTCGTCAACGAGACCTGCAGCTGGCTGGTGTTCGACGCCCGGGGCTTACTGGACGTGCGTGCAGCCCATGCGATCAACGCCGCGGCGGTGCCGACCGAGGCACAGTGGACCAAGGTCCGCGCGCTGGTGTTCGGCGACGTTCACGCAAGCACCGAGACAGAGAGCGCGGCATGAGCCTGGCGCAGACCTTCAAGTCGATCGATCCCGCCGTCACCAAAAGCGGTCTGTCCAAAGGCGGCCTCCTTGTTGTGCTGCTTGAAGGGATTCACCCTTCGGCCGTCGACGCGTTGCGCCACGGGGGCTACACGCGCATCGTCACCCATGCCAAGTCGCTGGCCGGCGTGGAGTTGCGCGCGGCGCTGGCCGAGGCAAGCTTTCTGGGAATACGGTCCCGCACACAACTGACGGAACAAGTTTTGCAGGACGCGCACCAGCTGGCGGCCATTGGCTGTTTCTGCATCGGCACCAACCAGGTCGATCTCGGCGCCGCGATGCGCCTGGGCATTCCGGTGTTCAACGCGCCGTTCTCCAACACGCGCAGCGTGGCCGAACTGGTGCTGGCGCAGATCATCATGTTGATGCGCGGCATCCCAGAAAAGAACGCAGTGTTGCACCGCGGTGGATGGGTCAAAAGCGCCGCGCATTCGCACGAAGTACGCGGCAAGACGCTGGGCATCGTGGGTTACGGCCACATTGGCACGCAGGTCGGCGTGCTCGCGGAACAGCTCGGCATGCGCGTCGTGTTCCGCGACATCGAGGCGAAGTTGCCGCTCGGGAATGCGTTCGAGGCGGCCGGACTCGACGAGCTCCTGCGGATCTCCGACGTGGTCAGCCTGCATGTACCGGAGACCGCAGAAACTGCCAACATGATCGGTACGGCGCAACTGGCAACGATGAAGCCGGGAAGCCACCTGATCAATGCATCGCGCGGCACCGTGGTCGACATCGACGCACTCGCAGCAGTGCTGGAGAGTTGCCACCTTCACGGTGCTGCGATTGACGTCTTCCCCGCCGAACCCCAAGGCAACGATTCGGCCTTCGTCTCGCCACTGACACGCTTCGACAACGTCATCCTGACGCCGCACATTGGTGGTTCGACCTCGGAGGCGCAGGTGAACATCGGCAAGGAAGTCGCCGCCAAGCTGATCCGATATGACAGCAACGGCTCGACCACCTCGGCGGTGAACTTCCCCGAAGTCGCGCTACCGGAGCACGCCGGTCGCAGCCGGCTGCTGCACATCCACAAGAACATGCCCGGCGTGTTGGCCCACGTCAACGAGAAGCTGTCGGACGCAGGCATCAACATCGCCGCGCAATACCTGAGCACCAACGAGGATGTCGGCTATGTGGTGATCGATGTTGACCATGCGGCGACTCAACCGGCACTGGCCGAGTTGTGCACGGTGCCCGCAACGATCCGCTGTCGCATTCTGTATTGACGTGACGGATCGGAACTCCGCGTGAAATCAAATCAACATTCGCACGAACTTGTTTGGCGCTCCCAGTTGGACGGCAATGCACGCACTTTGCTTGCAGAGCGAGAAGCCGTGTCGATGGACTTCGATGAAGCACGGCTGGACGCAATGCAGCGTGGCGCCTTTGAATACTTTCTGCGCGAGACCAACACAACGAACGGTCTGGTCGCCGACAGGTCAGAGCTGGGCTCGCCTGCAAGCATCGCGGCGGTGGGCTTTGCGCTGGCGTCCTATCCGGTCGGCGTCGAGCGTGGCTGGATGACGCGCTTCGATGCGCTGGCACGCACGCTGGCGCTGCTGCGCTTCTTCTGGGCCAGCCCACAAAGCGCCGCGCCTGATGCAACCGGGAACCGAGGTTTTTTCTATCATTTTCTCGACATGAGCACCGGTCGACGTGCGGGCCTGTGCGAGTTGTCCACCATCGACAGCACCTTCCTGTTCGCCGGCATGCTGGCTGCGGCGGCCTACTTCGACCGCGACCACGAGGAAGAGCAGGCGGTTCGCAAGCTGGCTGACGCGCTGTACCGCCGCGCCGACTGGGCGTGGGCGTGCAACGGTGCCGCGACGGTGACCCATGGATGGACGCCAGAACGCGGCTTTCTCCCCTACCGATGGAGCGGCTACGACGAAGCCACCTTGCTGTACGTGCTCGGGTTGGGTTCGCCGACGCACCCGCTGCCGGCCGAGAGCTACACGGCCTGGACTTCGACCTACGAATGGAAAACGATTTACGGCCACGAACTGCTCTACGGCGGGCCACTCTTCATCCACCAGTATTCGCA
>JBBRPV010000078.1:0-18812 GCA_038227445.1 Burkholderiales bacterium
ACTCAGCTGACCCTTGGACACTCCTGCTGCGCTATGTGAGCGACAAGATCGCTCCAGTTCTCGGCCCATTCACACCCCCTCCTGAGCTTCAGGCGTCGGGGTAACTGCCGGATTTAGGTTCAGCGATTGTTCCGCCACCAGCGTACCCAGGCGCTCGAGTTGGCGCTGCAGCGTCGCGGGCGCGCTGTCGATCTGCACCCGCTCGACCAGCACCTGCGTCGCGCGAAGCGTGTTGTCGGCCGCCTCGAAGCGCAGGCCGAAACTCACAGAGAGCTCACCGCGTTGCTCGGAACGCAGCAGCCGGTTGCTGCTGCCCACGTCGAAGTCGGTGGCCACCCGGTTGCTTTCGGGCAGAAGACGCAGTCGCGGCGCGCTCACGGTCACGTCAAAAATCTCGAGCACCCGCTGCGTCATGGGGAAGCGCCGAGCCAGTAGCTGCGCTAGCTGGGCTTGCGGCACTTCAACCGTTCGCGGGCCAATCACCGCGGCGCAGCTCGCCAGCACAGCGGCGCAGGCAGACAGCAACAAAATGGGGAGGACGCGTGCTTGCATTGGAGATGAGTTTAGGCAGCCTTGACCGCTCGCCCGTGGGCCTCTATATTAATGACTCATGAGTCAGTATGAAGTCACCCCCTTCCAAGCCCAGCCCGGTGCCCGCGCGCCAACGCCGCAAGCAAGCTCGTCCCATGGAGCTGCTCGATGCGGCGCTTGAGCTGTTCGTGGAACGCGGGTTCGCGGCCACGCGCTCGGAAGACGTTGCGGCACGCGCCGGCGTGTCCAAAGGCACGCTTTACTTGTACTACCCAAGCAAGCAAGAGTTGCTGAAGGCGGTGATCAGCCACAACGTGGTGAACCAGATCGCCGAAGGCAGCGAGATCGTTCGCAACTTCGAGGGCAACTCGGCAGAGTTATTGGCCAAGGTGTTGCTGCTGTGGTGGGAGCGCATCGGCGAAACGCGCGCCTCGGGCATCATCAAGCTCATGACATCGGAGGTACGCAACTTCCCCGAGGTGGCGCAGTTTTATGTCGACGAGGTGGTGACGCCGTCGAACCAGATGCTCGCGCAGGTGATCCAGCGCGGTATGGATCGAGGCGAATTCCGTGCAGTGAACGTACCCGAGGTAGTGCACGCACTGGTCGGCCCGCTGATTTTTCTGGTGCTCAACAAACACTCGCTCGGCGCCTGCTCGGCCTCATTCTTGCTGCAACCGCGACTGGTGATCACGGCGCTGATCGATATGGTGCTGAACGGGCTCGTGCCGCGCGCAGCCAGCACGCTGGCGCTAGACATTGGGAAGACGGAAACGAAACGATGAAACGCTGGATGAAATGGGCAATCGCCGGGGTCGCAGTCTTGGTGCTGGCCGGCTTCTCCGCTCGTGCGATCAGGATGAAGAAGCAAGACGAGGCCGCTTCGACAAACGCAAGCGCCGCGCCCGTCCTCGAACTCTCGGCTGCCGACGTGTTCGTGCTGCAGCCACTCGAGCTAACGCGCACGCTCACGGTCTCGGGTGGCCTGAAGGCCGTGAACAGCGCGGTTGTGAAGGCCAAGGTGGCCGCCGAGATCAAATCGCTCACCGTTCGTGAAGGCGACAGCGTGAAAGCCGGCCAGGTGATCGGTCAGCTCGACACCACCGAGTACGACTTGCGCCTGCGGCAGGTCGAACAGACCGCCGCTTCCGCGCGCGCCCAGCTCGACATCGCCAAACGCGCACTTGAGAACAACCGCGCGCTGGTAGCACAGGGCTTTATTTCGCCCACGGGCCTGGAAACCTCCGTCTCGAACGAAGCCGCTGCGCAGGCCACATGGCAATCGGCCGCGGCCGCCACCGAACTGGCGCGCAAGGCGCGCTCCGACTCGGTGCTCTTGGCGCCCATCAGCGGCGTGGTCTCCCAACGCATGGCGCAGCCGGGCGAGCGGGTCGGCGTCGACTTAAAAATCGTTGAGGTGGTCGACCTGTCTCGCATCGAGCTCGAAGCCGCCGTTACCCCCGAAGATGTGGGCGGTGTGCAGGTCGGCCAGATCGCGCGCCTGTCGATCGATGGGCTGGCCGAGCCGGCCACCGCGACCGTGGCCCGCATCAACCCAAGCACACAGTCGGGCACGCGCGCGGTGCTGGTCTACTTGGTGCTGAAGCCCCAGCCCGGCCTGCGCCAGGGCCTTTTCGCGCGCGGCACGATCGAGCTGGCACGCAAGCGCACTCTGGCGGTGCCCGTGACGGCGGTCCGCATCGACCAGGCTCTGCCTTATGTACTGGCTGTAGAAAACGGAAAAGTAGCGCTGCGCAACGTTGCCCTCGGGCTGCGTGGCGAAGCCTTGATCGACGGGCGTATCGACAACATGGTCGAGCTGATCAGTGGCGCCCAGCCGGGCGACACCCTGCTGCGCGGCACCGCCGGCACGGTGCGCAACGGCACCGATGTGAAGCTGCCCGCCGCTCCCGTGACAGAAGCTGCACCGCCCGCGTCGAACGCACCTGCAAAGCCCTGACCATGTGGTTCACCCGCATTTCGATAGGCAACCCGGTGATGGCCACGATGGTCATGCTGGCCTTCATCGTGCTCGGCCTGTTCAGCTACCAGCGGCTGGCGGTCGACCAGTTTCCAAACATCGACTTCCCAACCGTGGTGGTGGTGATGGAGTACCCGGGCGCATCGCCCGAGATCGTTGAAAACGAAGTCACGAAGAAGGTTGAAGAAGCGGTCAACACCGTGGCCGGCATCAGCGCTCTGACTTCGCGCTCTTACGAAGGCACCTCGGTCGTGATCGTCGAGTTCGACCTCAATGTCGACGGTCGCAAGGCCGCCGACGACGTGCGCGAAAAGGTCTCGCTGATCCGCCCGCTGTTGCGCGACGAAGTGAAAGACCCGCGCATCTCACGCTTTGACCCACAGAGCGTGCCAATCTTCAACGTGGCCGTGCTGTCCACCGACGGCAAGAAAACGCCGCAGGAGCTGACAACCTGGGCCACGCAGGTGCTTCAGAAGAAGCTCGAGAACGTGCGCGGCGTGGGCTCGGTCGGCGTGATCGGCGGCATCGCGCGCGAGATCAACCTCTACCTCAAACCGGCCGCGCTGGACGCGCTGGGCATCAGCGTCGAGCAGGTGGTTGCTGCTGTAAAGAGCGAAAACCAGGAACTGCCGCTCGGCTCGATCCGCTCGCTCGATCAGGAGCGGGTGGTGCAAATCAACGCACGCCTGAAGCGCCCAGAAGACTTTCGCGACATCGTCGTCGCCCGCAAGGGTGGCAACGCGGTCAAGCTGTGGCAGGTGGCCGACGTGGTCGACGGCCCGCAAGAGGTGGAAAGCCTGGCGCTCTACAACGGCCAGCGCACGGTGCTGTTGAGCGTGCAAAAGTCGCAAGGAGAAAATACGATCGCCGTGGTTGACGGGCTCCAAAAAGCGCTTCTCGAAGCAGCACCGCTCACGCCGCCCGGCATCAAGGTGGAAGTCAACCGCGACAACTCGCGCTCGATTCGCCTATCGGTTGCGAACGTGAAGCGCACGCTGTTTGAAGGCGCGGCGCTCACCATCCTGATCGTTTTCCTGTTCCTTAACTCGTGGCGCTCAACCGTCATCACTGGACTGACGCTGCCGATCGCACTGATCGGCACCTTCTTGTTCATGTACCTGTTCGGCTTCACGATCAACAGCATCACCATGATGGCGCTGAGTCTGTGCGTGGGCTTGTTGATCGACGATGCCATCGTGGTGCGCGAGAACATTGTTTGGCACGTGCGAATGGGCAAAAGCGCGCACGAAGCGGCGCTGGCTGGCACCAACGAGATCGGCTTGGCCGTGCTCGCCACCACGCTGTCCATCGTGGCGGTGTTTCTACCCATCGGCTTCATGGGCGGCATCGTCGGCAAGTTCTTCCACGAGTTCGGTTTGACAATCGTTGCGGCCGTGTTGATCTCGATGTTCGTGAGCTTCACTCTCGACCCGATGCTCTCAAGCATCTGGCACGACCCGCAGGCGCACGGTGTGCACCAGGGCGCGCCCGTCACGCTCTACGACAAGACGATCGGCCGGGTGACCGGCGTGTTCGACCGCTTCACCGAATGGCTGTCTCGGGCCTATCAGAGCATTTTGTCGTGGTCGCTCGCGCACAAGCTGGCCACGGTCGGGTTGGCGCTCGCCACGTTCGCTGGCAGCTTTTTCATCATTCCGCTGCTCGGTGCCGAATTCGTTCCCAAGGCCGATTTCTCTGAAACCCAGCTCAACTTCTACACGCCGGTCGGCTCGTCGCTCGAACTGACCGAAGCGCGAGCGAAGCAGATCGACTCGGCCTTGCGTGAGCTACCCGAAGTGAAGTACACGGTGACCACGATCAACAGCGGCCAGGCCGCCGGCAAGATCTACGGCGCGGTCTACGTGCGCCTGATCGACCGCAAAATGCGCAGCCGAAGCATCACGCAGATGATCGCGCCGCTGCGCGAGCGCCTAGCGCGCATTCCCGGCATCACGGTCACCAACATCGGCGTCACCGACCTGGGTGGGGGCAAGAGCTTGCAGTTCTCGGTGCAGGGCTCCGATCTCGCCGAACTCGAACGCCTGTCGCGCCTGATCGTGCCGAAGTTGAAGGCCATTGCTGGCCTGGTCGATCTCGACAGCACCCTCAAGCCCGACAAGCCGACGATCTCGATTTCGGTCAAGCGAGACGCCGCTTCCGACGCCGGCCTGAACGTGAACATGCTCGCAACGAGCCTGCGCACGCTCGTCGCCGGAACCGCGGTGGGCAACTGGCGCGCGCCCGATGGCGAGAACTACGGCGTGAACGTGCGCGTGGCGCCCGAGAGTCGGGTCTCAATCGCCGACCTGCAGCGCATACCGATCAACCTGGCAGCCGCGGCCGACGGCTCGGCGCGTTCGGTTCGCCTGTCGCAGGTGGCCGACGTGACGGCCGCCACCGGCCCGAACCAGATCAACCGCCGCGACCTGAACCGGGAGATCAATTTCGACGCCAACGCGCTGGGCAGAAGCTCGGGCGACGTGTCGGCCGACATCAAGAAGGCACTCGACACCATCGCCTGGCCGCCGGGCTACCGCTACAGTTTCGGCGGCTCGACAAAGAACATGACCGAGTCGTTCCAGTACGCGATTGGCGCGCTGGCGTTGGCCATCGTGTTCATCTACATGATCCTGGCGAGCCAGTTCAAAAGCTTTCTGCAGCCCCTGGCGCTGATGAGCGCCCTGCCCCTCACGCTGATCGGCGTGGTGCTGGCGCTGTTGATGTTTCGCTCCACGCTGAACATGTTCAGCATCATCGGTGTGGTGATGCTCATGGGGCTGGTGACGAAAAACGCGATTTTGCTGGTCGACTTCGCGATCCGCATGCGCGCGGGCGACAACGGCGATGAGCCGATGGAACGCACCGAAGCGCTGCTGCACGCCGCCAAAGTGCGGTTGCGCCCGATCCTGATGACGACGCTGGCGATGATCTTTGGCATGGTGCCGCTCGCGTTCGCGCTCTCCGAAGGTTCGGAGCAGCGCGCGCCGATGGGCCAGGCGGTGATCGGCGGCGTCATCACTTCGTCGCTGCTCACGCTGGTGGTGGTGCCGGTGATCTACTGCTACCTGGACGATCTGGCGGCATGGGCGAAGCGGCGGTTAGGCTCAAAGAAGCCGGTGGTGGCAGGCTCTGGCCCGGCCCTCGCCAAATAGAATCCAGCTCGTCAGTTTTATTGGTAACCGACATGAACATCGAACAAGCGCGCTTCAACATGATCGAGCAGCAGATCCGCCCTTGGGATGTGCTGAACCAGGGCGTGCTGGAGCTGTTGGCCGTCGTCAAACGCGAAGACTTCACGCCGGCTGCCTACAGCGCGTTGGCCTTCGTCGACACCGAAGTTCCGCTGCCCGGCGGCCAGTGCATGCTGACACCGAAGGTCGAAGCGCGCCTTCTGCAAGAGCTGGCGGTTCAAAAGCACGAACGTGTGCTCGAAATCGGCGCCGGCTCGGGTTTCATGGCTTCGCTGCTCGCGCACCGTGCCCAACACGTGACCACGTTTGAGATCGACGCCGGCCTGGCCGAATTCGCTCGCAGCAACCTGCGCCGCGCTGGCGTGATGAACGTGACCGTGAAGCACGCCGATGGCGCCGAAGGCCTCGTGGCCGACGCACCCTTCGACGTGATCGTGCTTTCGGGCTCGGTCGCCGAGGTGCCTGCCCCTTTGCTGGCGCAACTTAAAGCAGGCGGGCGGCTCGTGGCCATCGTTGGCCACGAGCCGGTGATGCGTGCGATGCTTGTCACGCGCACCGGCGAGCGGGGCCTGGAGCACACGGTGCTGTTCGACACCGTGGCCCAGCGGCTGCAGGGCTTTGACGAACCCACGCGCTTCAAGTTCTGATGAAACAGCTGAGCGGCCCAGAATTGCACGCGCACCAGACGGCGCCCGGTGCCACGGCGCTGTTGCTGCTCGATGTGCGCGAACGCTGGGAAGTGCAGCTTGCGCCGGTCAGCGTGAGCGGGCTTCAGAGCGTCCACATGCCCATGAACGAAATTGCTTCGCGGCTGGCCGAACTCGATCCGGCGCAGCCTGTTGTTTGTATTTGTCATCACGGAGCACGCAGCGCGCAGGTCGTTGAGTTCCTGGAAGGTCAGGGGTTCGAGGCCGCCTACAACCTGGCGGGCGGCAGCGATGCCTGGTCGTTGCAGGTTGACCCCAACGTGCCTAGGTATTAGGTATTGAGCAGACTTATTGAGCCGAGTTATTGAGTCCCCCCAAGGAAATGACTTCTTCATTCCCGCCCCATAGGTCAAGCAAGGTGGCCAGGCCATCAGTGCTTGAGAGTCGAATCCAAAAACGAGTGAAATAAGGAAACGCCATGCCTGTTGCGAGCCTCAGCCTGCTGCCTCTTCCACGCGCCGAAACGCACAGGCGCATGGCGTTTTTTGCTTTTGCTCTGGGCACGGCGTTGTGCTTTGCTCCTGGCGCGCGCGCGCAGAGCCTGCAGGAACTCTACGAAGCGGCGCACGGCTACGACGCTACGTTTCTCGCGGCCCGCGCACTGCTCGACTCGGCGAAGTACCGGGTCGATCAGGTCGACGCGCTGCGTCTGCCTTCGGCCAGTCTGGGCCTGAGCGGCTCTCGCTCGACCACCGACACGCCGACTTCGAGCACCGCCAACTCCAGCACAAAAGCCTATGGCGCAACGCTCAGCGCCAAACAGTCGGTGTTCAACCGCGCCAACAGCGTGACCATCTCACAAGCCCAAAAAAGCTTGGAAGTTTCGGCTGCCGATTTCGAAGCCGCCGAGCAAGACCTGATCGTGCGCGTCGCCCAGGCCTACTTCGATGTGCTCGCGGCCCGAGACACGCTGGGCACCACACGCGCCAACAAGGCCGCCATCTCTGAGCAGCTGTCCTCGGCCAAGCGCAACTTCGAGGTCGGCACCGCCACCATCACCGACACGCGAGAAGCCCAGGCCAAGTCCGACCTGGCCACCGCACAAGAGATCGTCGCGATCAACGAACTGCAAATCAGGCGCATCGCGCTCGACCAACTGGTAGGGCGCAACAACGTCTCCCCGAAACAACTCGCCGTGCCGGTGGCACTGCCGGCCACAGCGCCCGACAACGTCGACGAATGGGTGAGTCGCGCTGACCAAGAACACCCGCTGGTGCGCAAGGCCCAGCTCGGCTTCGAAGTAGCCCAGCTCGAAACCGAAAAAGCCAATGCCGGCCACCTGCCCACCGTAGACTTGGCCGCGAGCTATGCGCGCGGCCACAGCTCGACCAGCGGCGAATCGCGCGCCGGCGCTGGAGTGCAAGGCTTCACCCTGTCGGGCGCCAACAATTCAACTGGCATCTCGCTAACGGCGAATGTGCCCTTGTTTGCCGGCTTCGCAATCCAGAACCGAGTCAAAGAAACCCTGGCGCTCGAAGGCAAGGCACGTAACGAACTCGAAGCAGCGCGCCGCGGCGTGGCCCAGAGCACGCGCCAGGCGTTCTTCAGCGTCGAGTCAGGCAAGGCTCAGGTGAAAGCGCTCGAAGCGGCGGAATCGTCGAGCAAGCTCGCGCTCGAGGCCACGCAACTCGGCTACAGAGTCGGAGTGCGGGTGAACGTCGATGTGCTGAATTCCCAGACCCAGTTGTTCCAGACCCGCCGCGACCTCGACAAGGCGCGCTACGACGTGTTGGTCGGCGGCCTGAGGCTGCGCCAGGCTTCGGGTCGCCTGAAGCCGGAAGACGTGGCGGCACTGAATCAGTTGCTCGAGAAATAAGGCCGCTCAACCATGCTGCGCGGCCCGCCTTCCGCCGGTCTACCCTGCGAACGGCGGGCGGCCAGAAACGTTTCTTGACCCGATGCACACGCCGGCTTCACGCGATGCCGGCATGCTCCGCATCAAGAGGAGACGCGCATGACCAACCCTTCCCTGCTTCAAGCCGCGATCGCAGCGCACCGGTTTGGCTTAGGTGAACCCACGCTCGACTTGATCGCCAGCGACCCGCAGCAGTGGCTTGTTGCCCAAATCGGGCCAGCCGAGCCGCCCCGTGGAGAAGGCCTGCTGAGCACTGCGCAGGCCCTCAAACACGTGGCCGCCGAGCGCGAGAAGCGCCTACTCGCGAAGAACCCGCCCGAAGGCATGACGGCCGAACAAGTGCTTGCCGGCCACTACCGCGAAGTGATCGTCGACGACGCACGCTCGCGTCTGCTCACCGCGGCCACCAGTACGCGCCCTTTCGCAGAGCGGCTGCATTTGTTCTGGGCCAACCATTTCACGGTGTCGCTCGCCAAGGGCGCCGCGCGCGGGTTGGTGGGCGCCTTCGAGCGCGACGCGATTCGCCCGAACATCGCCGGCCCCTTCGAGGCACTGCTGCTCGCATCGACCACCCACCCGGCGATGCTGCGTTACCTCGACAACGTGCAATCGGCAGGTCCGCACTCGCGCATCGTGGCGCGCGCTGCACGCCGTGCCGAGCAGATGGGCGAAGGCCCGCGCATCACCGGGCTCAACGAAAACCTGGCGCGTGAAGTGCTTGAGCTGCACACACTCGGCGCGGAGAGCGCGCGCGGCCCAAACGGCAGCTACAGCCAAGCCGACGTGACCGCATTCGCTCGGGTTCTCACCGGTTGGCGCGTGAGCCCCCAAAGCACCGACCCGACCCAGGCCTTCGATGCCAACTGGCACGAGCCGGGCGCGAAGACGGTGCTCGGCAAGGTTTTCGCCGAAGGGCCGGACGCTTTGCGGCAGGTGCTGCACGACCTGGCGTTTCACCCTGCCACCGCGCGGTTCATCGCCACCAAACTCGCGCGCCACTTCGTCTCCGACACCCCGCCGCCCGCGCTCGTCGACCGGCTGGCAAAAACCTATCTGCGCAACGAGACCCGGCTCGCACCGGTCTACCAAGAACTGGTGCGCAGCCCCGAGGCTTGGAGTGCGCAGCCCATGAAACTAAAAACACCCGAAGAGTTCGTGCTCTCGGCCGCGAGGGTGCTGCGCATCAACCCGCGCCTGTTCGAGCGTGGCGACAACGGCATCGGCCTGAACGCGCTCGGCCAGCGAATTCAGGCCGCGCCCTCGCCAGCCGGCTGGAGCGATCGCGCCGAAGACTGGCTTGGTCCCGACGCGGTTTGGAAACGCATCGAGTGGTCAACCCGCACCGCAAACCGCGTGGGCACCAGCGTGGACGCACGAGCCCTTGCGACGCAGAGCCTTGGCCCGCTACTAACTCCTGAGACCAAGCTCCAGATTGATCGTGCGGCAGACGGTCCGCAAGCTTTGGCCCTGCTGCTGATGGCCCCTGAATTCCAGCGCCGCTGAAAGACCACGACACCATGAAAAAACATCGTCACTTCAGCGCGGGGCGGCGCCAGATCATGGGCGTTGCTCTGGGTGCCGGCGTGTTCGGCGCCATGTCGACACTCAGCTTGGCGGCCGGCAGCACCAGCAATGCAAACCGATTCGTTTTTGTGCTGCTGCGTGGTGGCATGGACGGCCTCTCGGCGGTGCCGGCCATCGGCGACCCCGAGTTCGCCGCAGCACGCGGGCCGCTTGCGCAATTCGGCAGCGCGCCGCTCACCCTCGACGCCACCTTCGCGCTGCACCCAAACCTTGCGCAGTTGCACAGCAGCTACACCCGCGGTGAACTGGTGATCGTGCATGCGGCCGGCCTGCCTTACCGCGAGCGTTCGCACTTCGACGCACAGCAGGTGTTAGAGAGCGGCGGCGTGCGCCCCTATGAGCTGACCACCGGCTGGCTCGGCCGCGCGCTCGCACCGAGCGCGGCGAAGAGCCTGGCACTGAACACCACGGTGCCGCTGGTGCTGCGCGGGCCGGGTGCCGTCGACACCTGGGCGCCGTCGGCATTGCCCGATCCGTCCGCCGACCTGGTCGCTCGACTCGAACGCATGTATGGCAACGACGCTGCCCTCGCCACAGCCTTGCAGCGTGCGAAGACCTTGCACTTCGACGGCGCAACACCGGCCGAGGTGAACACGATGGACGGCAAAGGCATGAACAACGCGGCGCGCCCAGCAAGCTTCACCGTGCTGGCGCAGCGCGCGGCGGAATTTCTCTCGCAGTCCAACGGCCCCCAGGCGGCAGTGCTGGAACTCGGTGGCTTCGACAGCCACGCCAACCAGGGCAACCCGAACGGGCCCTTCTCGACCACTCTGCACCAGCTCGACAGTGGCCTTGCGGCATTGCGCGAAGGCTTGCTCGGCAGCGGCACCTGGGGCCGCACGGTCGTGGTTGTGGCCACCGAGTTTGGCCGCGAAGTGGCGGTCAACGGCACGCTCGGCACCGACCACGGCACCGGCGGCGCGGCTTTCGTGCTCGGCGGCGCAGTGAAGGGCGGACGGGTAATTGCCGACTGGCCAGGTTTGGCCAAACGCGAACGTTTCGAAGGGCGCGACCTGCGCATCACCACCGACCTGCGCGCTGTGCTGCGCGGCGTGCTGGCTGACCACCTTCAAGTGGCCACGAGCAGCCTGAACACCGACGTGTTCCCGGGCAGCGAGACCATCAAGGGACTGGCGTTATTGAAATCGTGACCCGAACCCGCGTCATCCGACCCAGCGCCATTGCATGAGGCGGCGGCGACCCGCCGTGTGGCGAGTATTTGTGACGACAAGCGGGCGCCTTCCGGCCTGACGAGCAGGCAAGGGCAACATGGCTCTCAAATTCTCAAGCTCTCAGGCCACACGGCGAATCAAGGTGCTCGATGAATCACTGAGGGTGTGCTTGAACAGGTCTTTCGGGTCATCGGCCTGCGGCACCAGCTCAACATCGACTCCGAGCTTGTGCCGCTCGACCTGCGCGAGCACATAACGAAGCGTGGAATAGTCTTCCAGCGCGAAGCCGACCGAGTCAAACACCGTCACCTGCGCAGCACTCTGGCGCCCGGTCTCGGTGCCAGCCAGCACTCGCCAGAGGTCGACCACGGGCCAGTCGGCCGGCAGTTGCTGAATCTCGCCTTCGACGCGAGTCTGCGGCTCGTATTCGACAAACACCCGCGCCCCGCGAAGCACATCGGCGTGCAGTTCGGTCTTGCCAGGGCAATCGCCGCCGACCGCGTTGATGTGCATGCCGGGTTCGATCATGTCCGGGGTCAGGATGGTCGCCAGGGTCTTGTCGGCGGTGACGGTCGTGACGATGTCGGCGCCGCGCACGGCCTGCGCCGTCGATTCAGCGCGCGTAATTTTCAGCCCAGGGTAGGCCGAGAGGTTGCGGATCAGCTTGTCGGTGGCACGCGGGTCAACGTCGTAGACCACGAGCTCGTCGATACCGAGCCCGCCATAGAAGGCCAGCGCCTGGAATTCGCTTTGCGCGCCGTTACCGATCAGCGCCATGCGTCGCGCATTGGGCCGAGCCATTGCACGCGCGGCCACCAAGGAGGTGGCACAGGTGCGCAGCGCGGTCGCAAGCGTTAGCTCAGAGAGCAGCACCGGGTAACCGGTGTCGACATCGGCCAGCACGCCGAAGGCCATCACGGTGTACAGGCCCTGGGCCGTGTTGCCGGGGTGGCCATTGACGTACTTGAACGCATAGCGCTCGGCAGTCGAGACCGGCATCAATTCGATCACGCCAATCTTGGAATGGTGAGCCACCCGGGCGCTCTTGTCGAAATCGTGCCAGCGCAGGAAGTCGTCTCGAATCACCTCTGCAAGTTCGCAGATGAAGCGGGTCACGCCGATTTTTTGAACCAGGCGCGACATGTCGGGCACGTCGACGAAGCGGGTCATAAATATCTCTCCTGCAGGTGACGGCCGGGCAATCGGCCAATGCGCCATTGTTCAATAAGGTGATGCCAAAGTGAACAATGCAACTTGTCAGATATTTAAGCCAAGATTACATTACGCCAACTATCTCTAGCACTTTGTCAACTTTCCGATGGACGACACCGACCGACAACTGATCGCCCTGCTTCGCGACGACGCCCGAGCTTCTGTCGTAACCATGGCGCGCGCGCTGCGCGTGGCGCGCGCCACGGTGCAAAACCGCATCGCCAAGCTTGAGCGCGACGGGGTGATCGTGGGTTACTCGGTGCGTCTGAGGCCCGAGGCTGAGAGCCAACGCATTCGGGCAATCATGGGGATCGAAGTGAAGGGGCCGCGCGGCGAGGACGTGCTGAAGCTGTTGCGCGGGCACGCCAACGTGGTGGCCCTGCACACCACCAATGGCCGCTGGGACCTGGTAGCCGAGCTTCGCACCGACACGCTCGAAGCCTTCGACAAAGTGCTCAACGCGATTCGCATGATCGACGGCATCGCGAGCACCGAGACCAGCATATTGCTGTCCACACACAAGGCCTGAGCGAAGTAGGCAGCCGCAATCTTCGCCGCGGCCCAAAGGCTGAACGCCTTTGCTGAAGCAGCTCGCGATGCAACTCGCGATGCAGTTCGAGATGCGGTTCGAGATGCTCGGCGAAATCACCTCACCGGCAAGTCACTTGAACGCCTTGATCAAGGCCTCGAACTGCGTACGCAGTGACTTGTCATTTGGCGTGATGGCTGGGACCTCGCGGTCTATGGCCAACAACTCATAGACCGCCATCTGCGCCGCACGAATTGAATACTCGACGGTGAAGACGACGTCATCTGCAATCTCGACGAACTGACTGACGAAGGCAAGATTTTTTGAGTCCTGAGGCACCGGCAGTGGCCGATCACTGAGCAGCCGTGGCATGAACATGCTCGTGATGTAGGGCATGCGACAAGGGATGCAGTTGGCGGCTTCCACAGCTTGCGGGTCGAACCGCAAGTGACCGCAAAGCTCCAGCAGAATCTCTGCGCCATTGCATTCAGCCATCGGCTTCGCCACGAAGTTGCCCACGCGGTCTGGAAAGAGTGAGTAGCCCCAGAACACTTGAACATCAGCCGGCTGGTTGGCAAAGTGCGGCTGATGGGCCAGCACGATAGACATCAGCCAGTTCGAATCCTTGAAAGTCACCAGGCCGCCGGTGCCCGGCTCATTGCCACTGAACTTGTTCATCAAGTCAAAAAACGCGGGATTCTTCAGGGTCACCGTAAACGACTCCCAGCAAGACTGAGCGATGCAACTGTTGAACGCAGAAGGGTTGCCGAACTGCGGACGGCCCTGCGCCAACTTCTCCCACAGAGTCCAGCCGCTGCTGTCGACCTTGTTCAATTTTTTCGGGGCCGCTGTCATTGACCCCAAACTGGACGCGTCAGTCATGGACCCGTTCTGGAAGAAAACGAGGTCGCCCTCGTTCACAACTGCCAGTTCGACGTTGCCATTGCGAACGGCGTGAATGCCGGTCACGACGAACTGCCCGTCCTCGGTCTTGTGATCGAGGTCCGTCACCCTGCAATCGGTGACCATACGCACCCCTTGCGCCACCAGCCAGGCTTGAAGCGGTAGAACGAGCGAGTCGTACTGGTTGTAGACCGTGCGCTTCACGCCCGCCAAGGTTTCGATGCGCGAGAACTCCAAAATGAATCGATGCAGGTAACGCTTGAACTCAACGGCACTGTGCCAGGGCTGAAAAGCAAAGGTCGTGACCCACATGTGCCAAAACTCTGTCTCGAAGAAGCCGGGAGACAGCCAGTCGGTGATGCAATCAGCACCAAGCGCACCCTCATCGGCATTCGTCAGCTTCAACAGTTCCGCGCGGTCCTGCATCGAGAACCCCATCGACGTCACGGGCACCTTCGCGCGGCGCTTGTCGACCAGCCGCGCTTGCGAATGTGCCTTGAACTTCTCATTGAATGCCAAGGTCTCGTCGAACACCGACTTGGCCTTGTCGGTCAGCGACGGAATTGACTTGTACAGGTCCCACATGCACTCGTAGTTGTCGGTCGTCAGCATGCGCCCGCCGCGCAGGGAATAGCCGTTCGCGGGATCGCCGGCACCGTCAAGGCTCCCACCCAGCAGCGAGCCCGCTTCGAAGATGACGATGTTGCCGGGCGGAACATGGCCATCGCGGATCATGAATGCCGCGGCGGCCATCGAGCCGATGCCGCCGCCGATCAGGTAGGCCTTTGAGCTTGCACCCATCGTGCGTGAGCGTTGCCGGCCTTGATTGGAGGAAATTTTCATGCTGTGGACCCGAACATATTGGTTGAAGGGATTGATCGCGCGACAGTGCTGCGCTGCTCGGAGCAAAGCCGGCACAGATCCGGCTGGCCCACCGAAGCGCGAGCAGTCGTCCGGACCCTGACACTTCACGATAGTCACGCGGCACTGGCCGGTCTGTACGTCACCGCACACGGCGCCAAGCGAGGAAGATGATTGAAGCCTTGTGCAGCTCCCGCCCTCGCGATAGCCGCCATGTGATCAGCACCACGCGCCCTTGCCGGTTTCGCCGGTGTTCAGCGCGGCCATGCTGACCACTTACCCGGACCGGCTATCTACAATGCTGGCGTGAACAACACCCCCGCCGTTTGGATCAACGCCGACCTGCACTGCCACTCCGCCGTGTCAGACGGAACACTGCAACCCGAAGCCCTGGCGGCACGCGCCAAGGCCAACGGCGTAGAACTCTGGGCCCTGACCGACCACGACGAAGTGGGTGGCCAGCAGCGCGCGCGAGACGCAGCCTTCGCGCTCGGCCTGCCCTACCTGACCGGCACCGAAATCTCCGTCACCTTCGTTAACGTAACCGTGCACATCGTCGGCTTAGGTTTCGATGCAGACAACAAAGCACTGAAGGCCGGCCTGATCGCCACCCGCGGCGGCCGCCGCGAGCGTGCGCTAGAGATGGCCGCGGGCCTCGCCAGGGTCGGCATCAAAGGCAGCTTCGAAGGAGCGCTGAAGTACGTCGAGAACCCCGAATTGATCTCGCGCACTCACTTCGCACGGCATCTCGTAGACAGCAAGGTATGCAGCGACACGCAAGAGGTGTTTCGCAAGTATCTGGTTGACGGCAAGCCCGGCTTCGTGGCGCACCGCTGGGCCACGCTGCGCGACGCGGTCACCTGGATCACCCAAGCCGGCGGCATGGCCGTGATTGCGCACCCAGCGCGCTACAAGTTCACCGCCAACGAAGAGTACGCGTTGTTCTCGGAATTCAAGGAGCTCGGCGGTGAAGGTGTCGAGGTCGTGACCGGCAGTCACAGCGGCCTTGATGCCGTGCGCTACACCGAGACCGCGCTCGAATACGGCCTGCTGGCGTCGCGCGGCAGCGACTTCCACAGCCCGACTGAAAGCCACATCGACCTGGGCAGGTTGCCCCCGCTACCCGCGCAGCTCACGCCCGTGTGGGAAGCGCTCGCATCGCGGGTTCACCAGCCGGCATGAAGCCTTGATCGGTCGCCGTCCTTAACGGTGGCGCCACAAAATGTCTCAGTACTTCGAAGTTCACCCCGTGAACCCGCAACAGCGCTTACTAAAGCAGGCGGCGCAGATCCTGCACAGCGGCGGCATCGCAGCAATTCCCACCGATTCGAGCTACGCACTTGTGTGCCACCTCGACGACAAAGCCGCGGCACAGAACCTGCGGCGCATTCGGGGCGTCGACGACAAGCACCACCTCACGCTCCTGTGCCGAGACCTGAGCGAACTGGCCAGTTACGCACGGGTAGACAACACACAGTACCGGTTGCTCAAGCTTGGCACGCCGGGACCATTCACCTTCATATTGGAAGCGACCAAAGAAGTGCCCCGCCGCGTGTCGCACCCATCGCGCCGCACCATCGGCCTGCGCGTTCCCGAACACGCGGTCACCCAGGCGCTGCTCGAACTTCTGGGCCAGCCGCTGCTCGCCACCACGCTCATTGCGCAGGGCGAGGACGAGCCCATGAACGACCCGCATCAGATTCGCGACCACTTCCAAAAGCTGCTCCAAGCTGTGGTCGATGCTGGCGCCTGCCCGATGCAGCCGACCACCGTGGTCGACCTGAGCGGCGCAGCCCCCGTGCTGGTGCGCCAAGGCCGAGGTGACGCCAGCCTGCTCGGTTTACGCCTGATGGAAGCCGACTCACCGGCCGCTCGACTCTCGCTTTGACAGCGTCGTCACTCCCTACTGAAGCGATTTCACTTTGCGATCATTGCAAGGCACTTTAAGAGGCAGTGACATGGAGAGAGCAGCGTCGGAAGAACGGCTCGCTTCGTCTGGCCACGGTTTTGTCTACACGGTGGCCGGGCCGGCAGCGATGCCTATCGGCGCTTTCATGCGGTGAGCCGGCCGTCGCCAATGAGCGCGGGCCTGTTCGGCCTGTGCTTGCTGCTTGGCGCGTGGTGTCGGTAGGGGTTGTTCATGACGTGGCCAAACCAGGCAGTGCTGCTCACGCTGTTCGGCAGCTACCGCGGCATCCAACTTGACCTGCGATGGCCCCTAAATGCACCGATCCCAGCAACGGCCTGCGCTGCGATGGCCGCAATTCCTACAGCTCATTCGGAACGCTGGCATCAAGCTGCGCCATGTGCCGGTCACGCGCATTCGCAGGCCACTCCAGACAGGACAAGCTCGTGAAAAAACCCAAACCAGGCGCCACAAACGCGCTTGCCGCCCAAGCCCGCAAGAATCAGACTTTGGTCTTGCTTGGCCGTCATTGGCGGGCTCAAGCGCAACCTCCGCAACAAATCCGGCCAACTGCACACCCCCGACCGCGGTGTGCTCAGCCGAGCCAACAGAATTCCCTGAACACTGGCCAGCGTCGACCACCCCGAAACGAAGAGGTCACCCTGCGCGAGAAGGTCACGCGGTTAGAGCAAGAACGCATTCCCGAATGCCTCGTGCCCCTTCGCCCCGCAAATACCCGAGTCGACACTCATCGTGATGTGCAAGCTGATTCCCAATGAGCCGATACCGATTCAGCGAATCGCGCCGCCTGATGTTGAACCACAACGTCCACATCCCCTTTGCCGAGAGGGATCAGGTTGCGCGCTGTTCCCGCCACGTGGTGCGCGGTGCCGAGCCTAAGAAAATCCCGCTGCCACCAGGCCACCCCCATTCCCAGACCGGCGCCCAGGTTTGTCGCCTAACAGGCGCGGCCTTTCGGGAAATTCCAGTCCATAGGGGCTCGACAACATGGGCATCGCGGCGCCCCGCCAACTGTCTGGAAAACCGGGGAGCGTTTTGAGCGTCTACCAGACCGCCGCGGCGGTGGCATCGATGTTCGTCAAGGCCGTTGGCCAACACCGCAAGCCGTCACCCGAAACCGACGGGTCGGAAGTCTGACGTTGGCCAAACACATGCGCGTCAGCGGGTGGACAAAGCTGTTCGCCCGCAGCCTCAAAACCATCTCTCGCAGCGCGGCGCGCAACGGTGCACGGGCACTCGCGCAAGCGGGCAAGGCAAATAGACCGGCACGCACCAAACAAGCCGCCAGCGGCGCCGGAACATGGCTCACCGGCCTGGCGATGGGACCCGCCGGAGCACGCCGCTTCTGGCTGTACCGGCCCCCGGGCGTGTCAGCCGGTGATCGCCTGCCCTTGTTGGTCATGCTGCACGGCTGCGGCCAGACCGCGAAAGAATTTGCGCTGTCCACACGCATGAACAGCGTGGCTCGGCGTGGGCACTTCTGGGTGCTCTACCCCGAGCAAGACCGGCTGGCCAACCCACAGGGCTGCTGGAACTGGTTCCGCACGCGCTCGGGACGAGCCCAAGGAGAAGCGTCGTTGATCCTCAACGCAATCGACCAGGTGTGCTTTTTGCACCCGGTGGACCGCGAACGCGTCGCGGTGGCCGGGCTCTCGGCGGGGGCGAGCATGGCAGCGCTGCTGGCCACGGTCCACCCCGATCGCTTTAAGGCCGTGGTGATGCACTCGGGCGTTCCACCTGGCAAAGCCGACTCCGCCTTGTCGGCGCTGGGTGCGATGCGCGGCCGTCGCTCCGCGAACCCGCTCGCGCCAACACTGAGCCCGATGGCCGGTTCGTGGCCGCCGCTGATGGTGATTCACGGCAGCGCCGACACGGTGGTGTCCGAGCGCAATGCCCACGCCGCAACCGAAGCATGGGCTGCTGCGGCCGGCGCCCTAGTCGGCCCAACACGCAACGTGCAGCGCGGAAAGCGCCGCCCGATGAAAGTGACCGAATTCAAGCGTAATGGTCATCAGGCGGCCACGCTGGTGGAAGTGCTCGGTCTCGGCCACGCATGGAGCGGCGGCGCGGCCAAAAGCCCATTCAGCGACCCGCAGGGCCCAGACGCCTCGCGGATGGCGTGGGCCTTCATCACCAAACAGTTCGCACGCCACGGTCTGGCTCGGTGAGCGCCTGTGGCGCCGTTGCGCAATTGAATGCGCATGTGCTTGCCACGCCCATTTGGAATTTACCGTCGACATACTGAACCACCCAGGTTCGACACCTTTTGTCCGATTCCGGCGATCCGAGCAGTTGGTTGGCACAGAAAATCAACAACTTACCGAACATTCCAGGCGATGTCAGAGCGAAGCTTGTAGTG
>JBBRPV010000079.1:0-18729 GCA_038227445.1 Burkholderiales bacterium
ATGGTCTCTGATCTTGGTCGAAAAGAGACTCTCCCACAGCGCTCGTTTGTTCAAGATCGCTGAGGGAGACCTTATATCGTCCCTCGCTCAGCTTGATCAAATCGCGGGCCAGGGACATCGGTATTCGTGCTCGTGCTCACTATCGCCTTTGTAGGCATAGGGTGCCGCAACCTCGGTCCGCGAGGTGGTGCTGCTGTCGGTGAAGACGACTTTGGTGACGCCTGTTGCTTCGGCCCGCACGTTGATGTTTTTCGTTGGGCGCGTCACCGAGCCACTGCCGGGGCTTAATCTGACGAGGTCTGTATTGTTGTCTGCGTTCACCACGACGAAGGCGGTGACCGTTTGGGCCGACGCCCAAAGCGACAAGCTGCCGAGCGACGCGCCCAGCATGGCGAGGAAAAGCTTTGTAACCTTCATGAATAGGGTTCCTTTCATCACGAAAAAACACAGCGGGTTCTAGCTGGCCAGCTCGCAATTGCTTAAGTTTCTAGTAGTGCTGCTATCAAGCCAAAGACTTCGTCGCCATATCACGCGACATTCACCTTCCGGCGCCCAGCCCATCCGCCTCACTCGAGTCGGTCAGCTGACCAGAGCCAACGTTTGAGATGTGGACAGTACGTAGTCTGTATTTGGATACGTGTCCAAAGCGCGAAGCTATCAATGGCAAAACGAAGTCGCGGTTCGTAAGGCGCTACTTGTGCGAAATATTCCCGCTACCGAAAACCCGCCTCCTTCTTGGTGAGCGAGCCGGTTGCGCCGGGACAGGCCAGTTCGCCTCGTTCGAACCACGCTAACCAAGCTGGCTTGTAAACCGTAAGCAATGGGATGGACGCCCCCACCCGCGGCGGCATCGATGTGCCAAAGTGGGAGCGTCCATCCCATTGCTTACAGACCGGCGGCGGGCAAGCTCGACAAACTCTTGGTGGCACTCGATTGGCAGTGACCACGTGATAGGAATGGAGCCCCGCTGAGCGGTTCGCATCTGGGTCCGCATCGCCTGCTCATTGCGAGCTCGATGCAACAAGGCCGTCTGTAAAGTGGCAGTCTGTTCTCTGTCTCGGCATCGCCTTCGCTTGCACGTCTTGCAACGATCCAAACTCAAGAAGGCTTGGGAATCTTGGCAATGAGAAAACGAAAACCGTTGACTACTTCGGAAGTCCCTGTAAAGGGTTAGGCCCCGATGATTCGCTCCCGTTCGAGAACACGTCGGATATCTTCGAACGCCGCCCCAATTCGCCCGCGCGGAAACCCGATGTAGGTGAGGCCATGTATGTTGGAAAAGGTGGAGCAGCCATCTTCAAGCAGGATGATGGCCCCTCGCAAGCCCAACTTGCCTGTTGTGTAGTGAAAGAGCGCCTCGTCCCGAGCCACGGCGGTGTAGTTTGGTAGAGCGTGTCCTGGGAGGCCCATTAGTCGGTTGTGATTGGGCGGCGGGTTTTCTGATGCCTAACGTTATTTGTGCGCAGCAATGAACATGACCCGCCGCTGGGGCTCGTGAGCGGCCTGATCGGCGCTGATCGGTTTGCCGATGCGGGCATCAATTTCTCTGCGGTCTGGCGCGAGCCAGACTTTGCCGGCGTGCTCTCGCGTGGCGCCGAGCTTGCGCGGCCATCGGTGCGAAGCTGCCCTGCACCGACGACGAGGGCGGCGAGCCGGATCAAGACTGCTGCGCCAGAATTCTGCAACCAACGCTCAGGCCGTGCCTGAGCGACACTCGCGACCGATGTTCAAAGCCCCCTTGTTCTCCGGCGTCTTGTTCGCCCTCGCCGCCGGCCCGCTGTGGGGCTTGGTGTTCGTTGGTCCGCTCTTGTTGCCGGAGTACCCGGCCACGCTGCAGTCGTTCGGGCGTTACCTCGCGTTCGGCCTCATCGCTTTGCCACTCGCATGGTTTGATCGCGCGCGGCTGCGCCAACTCGCGCGCGCCGACTGGATCGAGGCGCTGAAGCTCGCGCTGGTTGGCAACATCGTCTATTACTTGTTCCTCGCCAGCGCGATCCAGCGTGCCGGCGGGCCGCTGCCGACGATGATCATCGGCACGCTGCCCGTGGTCATTGCAATCACCTCAAAGCTGCGCAGCGCAGCGCCCGGGGCACGCCTTGAGGCGCCGCTGCAATGGCGGCGGCTGTTGCCTTCGCTGGTGCTGATCGGGTTGGGCATTGCGCTTGTCAATCGCGTTGAACTCGACGCGCTGAAACGCGACCCTGCCGCCGACCTCGCGCGCTACGCGCTCGGTGGCCTGCTCGCAACGGGTGCGGTGGTTTGCTGGACCTGGTATCCGATCCGCAATGCCGAATGGCTGCGTGCTCACCCCGACCGCAGCCCGCGCGGTTGGGCCACAGCGCAGGGCTTGATGACGCTGCCGCTCGCGTTGATCGGGTATGCGCTCACGTGGGTTTGGAGCGCCACCAGCGGCGACGCTTTTCCAATGCCCTTCGGCCCGCGGGCGCTGTATTTTCTGCTGCTGATGTTCGTGATCGGCCTGCTCGCGTCGTGGGTCGGCACGCTGTGCTGGAACGAGGCGAGTCAGCGTTTGCCGCCGTCGTTGTCGGGCCAGCTGATCGTGTTCGAAACGCTGGCCGCACTGGGCTACGCGTTCGCGCTGCGCGGGCGAGCGCCAGAGGTCCAAACGCTCATGGGCGCGGCACTGCTCGTGGCAGGCGTGGTGTGGGCGGTTCGCGAACATCCAACTATGGCGGCAACCGAAGCGCATCCCAGCTAAAAGTTTGGCAACTTTTTGAGCTGGTTGCGTCTATTTGCCAGAGACCATGGGCACCGTCTGCCTCTTGGCCAAGCGGGCTCGCTCCGGCGGGTGAGCAAACGGGCGCTGCCCGTCAGCGCAGGTCGGGTGCGTCGGGCAGTTCGTTCGGGTTGGCCTCGCCGGGCGCCTGGGCGAAGTGCTCTCGCAGCAGCGCGTCGACCGCATCGACGGCGCGGTTCAGGCCGGCTTCGAACTCGCCGCGTTGGAATGCGGCCTTCATCGCGGTGGTGATCACTTGCCAGGCTGAGTCACTCACGTGCCGCGCCAGGCCGCGGTCGGCGACGATCTCGATCGCGCGTTCGGCAATCAGCAGGTAGACCAGCACGCCGTTGTTGTTTTCGGTGTCCCAGACCCGCAGTTTGCCGAACATCGCAAGCGCGCGCTCGCGCGGCGTGGCCTTGCGGCGCAAGTAGCTCAGCGGAAGGCCGGCTTCGACACAGACTCGGATCTCACCGCTGTGTCCGATTTCGCTGGCCGCCACGCGCGCCTGCACCCTCTGCAAGGCGCCGGCGCCGAGCAGGCGCTGCGCGTCGCGCTCGTCAAAGCGACGGTGTTTAAGCAGGCGTGTGATCCAGTGAGTCATGTCACCAACCTCCCGAGGCGCCGCCGCCGCCAAAGTCACCACCGCCGCCGGAGCTGAAACCGCCTCCGCCACCACCACCACCTCCTCCGCCACCCCAAATGACCGGCCCACCCCCGCGCCCCAAGCGCGACGAGCTGCTGCTGCCAAAACCCATCACGCCAACGAGAAAGAGCGCGACCAAGCCCGCACCACCGGCCACCAGCAAACTCGCCGTGAACCACCAGCCGAGCCCGCCAATGGCCGCACCCGTGACGAGTGAGCCAAGCTTGCGCCCAAAGATGCCGGTCAGCACCGCACCGGCGATCGGCACGCCCACAAACAGGAAGATCGCCAGGCTTTGCAGGTCGAAGCCGCCGCTGCCGCGTTTGGCGCCGAATCCCTTCGCCTCGGGTTCAGGCAAGGCTTCGCCGGCGATTCGTGCGCTCAGTTTGTCTACTGCGGCGTTGAGCCCGCCCGCGTAGTCGTTCGCTTTGAAGGCGGGCTTGATCTGCTCGGCGATGATGCGGCCGGCGATCACGTCAGGGATCGCACCTTCGAGCGTCTTGGCGATCTCGATGTTGATGCGCCGGTCGTTCTTGGCCACCACGAGCACAACACCGTCGCCCACGTCGCGCCGGCCCACCTTCCAGGTGTCGGCGACCCGCTGGCCGTAACTCGCGATGTCTTCGGGCTGCGTGGTGGGAACGATCAACACCACAACCTGCGCACCGCGTTGGGTTTCGATGGCCTCTAACTTAGCCGACAGCGCCTGCACCTGCGGTGGCGTGAGCGTCCCGGTCTGGTCGATCACACGGCCACTGAGCGGTGGAACGGGCACGTCTTGCCCGCGCGCCAGCGGGGTGATGCAGAGCGACGCCGCAGTCAGCAGCGCAGCGAGCAGGCGCATCGGGAGAAGCACTAGCGAGCCCGCGAGGTGTCGATCACTTCGACGCAGGCTTGTCGAAGCTCACCGCCGGCGGCTTCGAGATTTCGGCTTCGTTTTGAACCGTGAAGCCGGGCTTGACCTTGTAGCCCAAGACCATGGCCGTCAGGTTGCTCGGGAAGCTGCGCGCCAGCACGTTGTAGTCGGCCACGGTCTTGATGTAGCGGTTGCGCGCGACGGTGATGCGGTTCTCGGTGCCTTCGAGCTGCACGCGCAGGTCTTGAAATGCAGCGTTCGCCTTCAGGTTCGGGTACTGCTCTGCCACGACCATCAAGCGGCTCAGCGCGCCGGTGAGCTGGCCTTGTGCAGCCTGAAATTTCTCGAACGCCGCCGGATCGTTGACGAGCTCGGGCGTGGCCTGGATGCTGGTGGCGCGCGAGCGCGCTTCGATCACTTTCGTCAGCGTGTCTTGCTCGAAGCTGGCTTCGCCCTTGACGGTGGCCACGATGTTCGGGATCAGGTCAGCGCGGCGCTGATACTGGTTCAGCACTTCGGCCCAGGCAGCCTTCACTTGCTCGTCGGTTTGCTGGAAGCTGTTGTAGCCGCAGCCGCTCAGGCCCAAGGCGGCGAGCAGCGCGAAGGCGGCCAGACGGATACGGCGGGTGAGAGGCAGCGCCGATAAACGCGGGGGCGGGGTCAGGGTCAGGTTGCGATACATGCGAGTTCCTCCAAATGGGTACGGCGTGATGCTACCGCGCGGCCATCAGCAAGGCGCCAGTGAACAAATCCGACTTGGCTTCGCGTGGGTCTGCCGCCGATCGGCGTGGCCTCGGCGGGCAACACCCGCCTGTCTGGTTCCGCGAACCATCGGCAGGCAGGGTCGTGACCTGCCAGTCCAGCGGTGGCGGTGGCGCCGGCCTGAAGGGCGTGCATTGCGCGGTCGGTAAGCTGCCCTGAGTGCTGTCCACCCGTAAGATGGCCGACGGGTCAACTGGGCGCAACGGAACCCAAACGGAACCCATTCGCCCTCGGGGCGCCCCAGGGCGACTGCACTACCGTGCAAAGCCCGGAGGTTTCCTGATGAGCAGGTCGGCACCGAAGTCCACGAAGAAGAGTTTGGATACTGGAAAAAGCATGAAAAACGCCGTTGAAGTTCACGGGCCGAGCGCCCCTCGCCTGCCACTGCTGCTTGACTCGCCGCACTCGGGTTCGCAGTTCCCGGCCGACATGCGCGCGGCCGTCAGCGAGTTCGACCTGAGCGACAGCGCAGACTGTTTCGTCGACGAGCTGTACATGCCCGCCACCGAGCGGGGCGTGGCGCTGATCGCGGCGCAGTTCCCGCGAACCTACATCGACCCGAATCGCCACAGCGGCGACATCGACCTCGCCCTGCTCGAAGGTGGGCGCTGGCCGCACGAACACGTGCCGAGCGGCAAGGCCCAGCTGGGCAAGGCGCTGATCTGGCGCACGCTCGAAGACGGCCGCGCGATCTACGCGCGGCAACTGTCGGTGACTGAAACCGAAGCGCGCATCGAGAACTGCCACGCGCCCTACCAGCGTTTGCTGCAGCAATGGATCGCCGCGACCCACGACCAATTCGGGGCCAGCTTCCATATCAACTGCCACTCGATGAACGCGGTGGCGGGCACGCAAGGCGAAGGCGGCGCCGGCAGCGAGCGCGCCGACTTCGTGCTCGGCGACCGCGACGGCACGACCTGCTCACCCGCCTTCACGGCGTGCGTGTATGAGGCGCTCACCGGCATGGGCTACCGGGTGAAGGTCAACGACCCGTACAAGGGTGTCGAGCTGGTTCGGGCATTTTCGAACCCCGCGCTGCGTCGACACAGCCTGCAAGTTGAGATCAACAAGCGCCTGTACATGAACGAGGACACGCGCTCGAAGCACGACGGGTTCGCCGCGCTGCAGCTGGACCTTATCTCGCTCGTCAACGACGTACTGGCGTTCGCAGCCAGCGAGGTGAGGCGTGGTTGATGGCGCTGAAGCGGCGCGTCGCCATTTCGCCGCACGCGGCAAAGCGGTGTTGACCTTTCTTGGCTACTCCGGCTCCGGCTACGAAGACGAGGCGATGATGATTGCGCAGGCCGCGCTGGTGCTGAACGAGGTCGATCCGCGCACGACGCTCGTGAACATCGGCGGCACGCCCGACGGCATCGGTGCGGTCTACGCGTTGGCCCAACGCTTGGGCTTCGAGACCACCGGCATCGTTTCGACGCAGGCCCGCGCCGGCGGCGTGGTGATGTCGGCCTTCGTCGACACCGTGTTCGAGGTTCAAGACGACGCCTGGGGCGGCTTCGTGAAAGGCACGACCCGGCTCTCGCCCACGTCGCAGGTCATCGTCGATACCAGCGACCGGCTGGTGGCGATCGGCGGCGGCGACGTGGCGCGCGATGAGCTGCTGGTTGCGCTGCAGCGTGGCAAGCCCACGCTGTTCATTCCCGCCGACATGAACCACGCAGCGGCACGCGCGAAGGCGGCGAGAGCCGGGCTGCCAGCACCCACTGATTTCAGCGGTTCGGCCGCAGCCGCCTTGCGCTGAGGCGGCTCAGGCGCTGGGCGGCGCGAGAGTTCGAGCGCGCGGCCGCAGAAGCGGACTTGCGCACGTTGGGGCAGCGCCGCGTCGGGGCGGTCAAGTCAAGTCAGCCGAGGGCCTGCTCACTCCGTCGGCAGGAAACCTTCGATTGAGAGATAACGCTCGCCGGTGTCGTAGTTGAAGCCCAACACGGTCGCGCCGAGGGGCAACCCGGGCAGCTTCTGGGCTATTGCCGCCAGCGTGGCGCCCGACGAGATGCCGACGAGGATGCCCTCTTCGCGCGCACAACGGCGCGCCATTTCACGCGACGCTTCGGCTTCGACCTGGATCACGCCATCGAGCAACTCGGTGCGCAGGTTCTTCGGAATGAAGCCGGCGCCGATACCCTGGATCGGGTGCGGGCTCGGCGCGCCGCCGCTGATGACTGGCGAGGCGGTGGGCTCGACCGCATACACCTTCAGCTTGGGCCACATCGCCTTCAAGACCTGCGCGCAACCGGTCAGGTGCCCGCCGGTGCCCACGCCGGTGATCAGCGCGTCGATGCCGCTTGGGAAATCGGCCGCGATTTCCTGTGCGGTGGTGCGCACGTGGACATCGATGTTGGCGGGATTCTCGAACTGCTGAGGCATCCACGAGTTCGGCGTTTCGGAGAGCAATTCCATGGCGCGGGCGATCGAGCCCTTCATGCCCTTTTCGCGCGGCGTGAGCACAAAGCTCGCGCCATAGGCGAGCATCAGGCGGCGCCGCTCCACGCTCATGCTGTCTGGCATCACGAGGACCAGCTTGTAGCCCTTCACGGCCGCCACCATCGCCAGGCCCACGCCGGTGTTGCCCGAGGTCGGCTCGATGATCGTGGCGCCGGGTTTGAGCGCCCCCGAGACTTCGGCCGCTTCGACCATCGAGAGCGCTATGCGGTCTTTGATTGAGCCGCCAGGGTTCGAGCGCTCGCTCTTGATGTAGACGCTGTGGCCGTTGCCGAACAGCCGGTTGATGCGAATGTGCGGCGTGTTGCCGATGGTGGCGAGGACGTCTTGAGCGAGCATGGTGGACCTCCGGGTTGGAGCGCCGATTATCGGCGTGAGCATGAAGAAAACGCTAAGCAGTCACCCGACCGCCTTTGCGACAATGATCTATGTATGCACCGATTCAAAATGACAGCTTCCTGCGCGCCTGCTTGCGCCAGCCCACCGATCACACCCCCGTGTGGCTGATGCGCCAAGCCGGGCGCTACCTGCCGGAATACCGCGCCACGCGCGCCAAGGCCGGCAGCTTCATGGGCCTGGCAACCAACACCGACTACGCCACCGAAGTGACGCTGCAGCCGCTAGAGCGCTACGCGCTTGACGCCGCCATCTTGTTCAGCGACATCCTGACCGTGCCCGATGCGATGGGCCTGGGCCTGTCCTTCGCGCTCGGCGAGGGCCCGAAGTTCGCGCACCCAGTGCGCGACGAGACTGCGGTCGCGAAGCTGGAAGTGCCCGACATGAACAAGCTGCGCTATGTGTTCGACGCCGTCAGCTCGATCCGCCGCGCGCTCAACGGCCGGGTGCCGTTGATCGGCTTTTCCGGCAGCCCCTGGACGCTGGCCTGCTACATGGTCGAAGGTGCCGGCTCAGACGACTACCGCCTGGTCAAGACCATGCTCTACAGCCGGCCCGACCTGATGCACCGCATGCTCGTCGTCAACGCCGATGCGGTTGCGCAGTACCTGAACGCGCAGATCGAAGCGGGCGCGCAGGCGGTGATGATCTTCGACAGCTGGGGCGGCGTGCTTGCCGACGGCGCGTTCCAAGACTTCAGCTTGGCCTACACCCGGCGCGTGTTGCAGCAGCTCAAGCGCGAACACGAAGGCCAGCGTATTCCGCACATCGTGTTCACCAAGGGCGGTGGCCTGTGGCTCGAACAGATCGCCGACCTGAACCCCGACGTGGTGGGCCTGGACTGGACCATGAATCTCGGCGCGGCGCGCGCCCGTGTGGGGCACCGCGTGGCCCTGCAGGGCAACATCGACCCGAACGTGCTGTTCGCTGGGCCCGACCAGATCCGTGCCGAAGTGACACGCACCCTAGAAAGCTTCGGCGCGCCCGCCAACCCTGACGGCAGCACCGCCGGCCACATCTTCAACCTCGGCCACGGCATCAGCCAGCACACACCGCCAGACAGCGTGACGGTGCTGGTCGACACCGTGCACGAGGTCTCGCGCCGGCTGCGCCAGCCGCACTGAGAGCCTGTGCGCAAATCCGGCAGGCCCTCACGGTCGCTCCAAACGGCGCCACTCGCTGTTGCAAACGGTTCACCGCAGTCCGAACGTCTGATGGCCGATCTGCCTCGCCCCTAGATTGGCGCTGCGCCGAATGTCAGCTTGAGCGCGCCGGGTCAGTTCACTGGCCTTGAGCCCGAACCGCAGCCGAAATACGACAGCCGGAGAAGGGCTATATTTTTCAGGTCAAAGAGCGCGCAGGGCTTGACTTATCCCCAAAAACCGACCTGGTGGGTCTCAAAGCCGTGGGTGTTGCGATGGACCACGTGAATTTCACCCGGCCACTCTAAGTTGTTGATTTTATTGAAGGTCGGTCCATGCCCCGAAAGTGGGCAATCCTTTCCGATCCCAAGCGCAGCAAGCGTTTGCGGCCATTTTGGATGAGTTACGCACAAAGTTATCCACAGATAGCGCGGGCAACTTCAAAAGCCTTTAAAAATCATCAACTTACCGATCATTTTTGCCGGATTGTTTAGCTTTGAGCGATAACTACGTCACGAACTGCCATGGCTGAAACGTTTCGGCTCAGGGTGGCTGTCGCCGCCCCGCAGCACTCGGGCCTGACCGGGCCACTCGACTACACAAGTGAGTACATGCTCTTGCCAGGAACGCTTGTGAGCGTACCCTTTGGACGGCGCGAGGTGCCAGGTCTGGTGTGGTCTGGCGAGCCCAGCGATGCCGCGGCAGCCAATCTGCGGCCCGTTTCACACGCAAACTCATCGCTTCCGCCGCTGAACGGCGCTTGGCTCAATCTTGTCGAATTTTCATCTGCCTACTACCAACGAAGCGTCGGCGAACTGGCACTGTCTGTGCTACCGCCCGAGCTGCGCAAACTCGATGACGCGCAGATCGCCAACCGCATTCTCAAGCTGCACAAAGCGCTCGCGGCGCGCCCGGCCGCCGCCATCGAGACCGACGCGCCTGTGCTGAACGAAGCGCAGGCCGACGCACTGGAGCAGATCGGGTTGGGCCTGGGCGCGAACACCGTGCTGCTTCACGGCGTGACCGGCAGCGGCAAGACCGAGGTCTACCTCGGAGCGGCGGCCCGCGCTCTGGCTGCTGGCCGACAGGCCTTGGTGTTGGTGCCCGAGATCAACCTCACGCCGCAGCTCGAAGCTCGTTTCACCGAGCGCTTCGCTGGCCGCCACATCGTGTCGTTGCACAGCGGCTTGACACCGGCGCAGCGGCTGCGCAACTGGCTCGCCGCGCACCTGGGGCTGGCCGATCTGGTGCTGGGCACGCGCTTGGCGGTGTTTGCGTCGATGCCGCGGCTGGGCCTGATCGTGGTCGACGAAGAACACGACCCGTCGTATAAGCAGCAGGAGGGCGCGCGATATTCGGCACGTGACCTCGCGGTTTACCGAGGCAAACTCGAATCGGCGACCGTGTTGCTCGGCTCGGCCACGCCGTCGCTCGAAACCTGGCAGCGCGCCAACGAAGGGCGATACCAGCGCCTGGCCCTGCCGGCGCGCATCGGCGGCGGCGCGTTCCCGAAAGTGCTTTTGTTCGACATGAACCGGCTGCCCAAGAACAAGGGCGTGACCACCGCACTCTCGCCGCCGCTGGTGGCCGCCTTGCAGGAGCGCGTGGCGCGCGGTGAACAGAGCCTCGTGTTCCTGAATCGCCGCGGTTATGCGCCGGTATTGCACTGCGGCGATTGCGGCTGGAAGAGCGGCTGCCCACACTGCAGCGCGTGGCGCGTGTTCCACAAGCTCGACCGCACACTGCGCTGCCACCACTGCGGCTTCACCGAGCGTGTGCCACGCGCGTGCCCGGAGTGCGGCAACCTCGACATCGCGCCGCTCGGCCGCGGCACCGAGCGGCTCGAAGAACAGCTCGCCCAAACGCTGCTCGGGGCTGATGGCCAGCCGGCGCGCATCGCCCGCATAGACGCCGACAGCACCCGCCTGAAAGGCTCGCTCGAAGCCCAGCTCGGCGCCGTGCATGCGGGCGATGTCGACGTGCTGGTCGGCACACAAATGGTGACCAAGGGCCATGATTTCCGGCGCATCACACTGGTGGCCGCTGTGAACCCTGACGGCTCACTGTTCAGCAGCGACTTTCGTGCGCCCGAGCGACTGTTCGCGCTGCTGATGCAGGCCGCCGGCCGCGCCGGGCGCAACGCCGACCAGGCCGCGCGCAGCGAGATGTGGGTTCAAACATGGCACCCGCGCCATGCTTTGTACGAGGCCTTGCGAAAGCACGACTTCGACGCTTTCGCCGCGAGCCAGCTGAAAGAGCGCGAGATGGCCGGCTTGCCGCCGTATTCGCACCTGGCGATCTTGCGCGCCGATGCGCGCACGCCCGAGGCCGCACGCGCATTCCTTCAGGCGGCCGCCGAACTCGCCACCACCGTGCCTGGACACGAGGCGGTGATGATGTACCCGCCAGTGCCGCTGGGCGTGGCTCGCGTGGCCGACGTCGAACGCATGCAGATGCTTGTCGAATCGGCTTCGCGCGTGGCGCTGCAGCGCTTTCTGGCTTTGTGGCTCGCCGCGCTGCACGAAACAAGGCGGGCGCATTCGGCCGACAACGGCGCGGCAGCGAAGGTCTTGAGATGGGCCGTCGACGTCGACCCGCTGTCTATCTGAGGGTCGGCCCGTCCAGCAGGCGCGTCGTTTTGACCCGAAGCTTCAGCGGCGCCGGGGTGGCGCGGGGCGGCGTGGCTTGCCCGCCGGGTTTTGTGCGCCGTGCTGCGGCCGGGTGATGTCGGCCAGCAACAGAGTGGCCTGCACCAAACCTTCGACCGCTTCGCTCAGGTCGGCCGGCGGCTCCAGCGATTCGATCTCGGCGAGCAGATCGTCAGCATCTTCCAGGTCATCAGGCGCAAGGTGGCGGTACAAAAGTGCGAGCGGTTCGGTCAGCGCTTTCTCATCGCCCGCCATGAGCCCTGGAAAGTGTTCGAGCGCGGTGGCGAAGCCGGCCACCCAAGGGTAGACGGCGTCTACATCCGTCGGTGCGCCCTGGTCGAACTCGTCGTCTTCGCTGCCAGCGGCGTCGTCGCCTAACTCGAAGACCCAGGGGTCGAACCACTGGCGGCGGTTGATCGCATCGTTCAGTTCTGCGTGGCGACGCATGGCCAGCTGGTGCAGCCGGATCGGGTCGAAACGCGGCGGCAGCACGCGGCCGTCGACATCGGTGACAAACGGCAACCAGCGCGACGCCGGCACCCATTGCGGCTGCACCAGCACGCCGCACAAAAAGCCGTCGAGCATGCTCACGTCGAGCGCTTCGAGCGGCGCGGGCACGCGGTCGAGCAGCTCCTGCAACTCTTCAAATTCCGCTTCACTCACCGGGATCGCTGGCGCGTTCGCGGGCGCCGCCGGCGTGTTCGCCGGTGAACGGGGTGAAGAAGGGCGGCGCGGGTGTACAGGCATGCCGGCATTGTGGCGCCAGCGCCCGAAGCTGCATCAATCGTGAAACTTTGCGACGCGAGCGCCGTGCCCCTAAAAGTAGGGATGGTGAAAAGGATTCCGCCTTAATAAAGTTGCGAACATGGTGGTCACCCAAAGCCTCGTCAGAGGTCGTGACCGCGAGGTCTCCAACGCTCGACCAAGAACAGCAACCCGAACCGAGCACAGACCGCATCAGTCCCAACGACGTCCTTTCAAGGACTTGCAAAGCCCGGCCCCTCACGTGGCCGGGCTTTTTTTTCGCACCCTGCGCCTGCGCACCCGCGCACCACACCCGGCGCATCTGCCCAACCCAGCGAGGAGTGATGCACGCTGTAGGAGGGTTGATGGACGGGCATTCACCCTGGCCGAAGGGCGTGCATCGCGAGCCAAGGTTCAAGCTGACTTGGTAGCGCATCAATCGCCCGCTTGCCTCGCGGATCGGGCCGCTTGCCCGCGCTGCGGCGCCTCGCGTGCACACAAGGCCGGCAGGAAGCATCGTCATGCGTACAGCGCTCGGCAAATTCGCACTCCCCAACCCAAGGTGGTGGGCATGCCAGCGCGGTGCCGCACTCAGCGAGCCAGCGCAGGAATAGACTCGTTGCAACAACCACTCCCGCAGGAGATTCACCATGGGCGCACCCGAAGCTTTCACCGCGACGACTGAAGTTGGTCACCACATCAATGGACGGGCAATGGTCAGCACATCGGGCCGGCGCCAGGAGGTCTACAACCCCGCCACTGGCGCCGTGGCGCGCCACGTGGCCCTGGGTTCGGTCGATGCGGTGAACGCCGCCGTGGCCGCCGCCAAGGCTGCCTTTGCGGCCTGGGCCGACACGCCGCCGATCCGGCGCGCGCGCGTACTCAACAAGTTCCTCGAACTGCTGAACCAGCAACGCGACACGCTGGCCGCAATGATCACCGCCGAGCACGGCAAGGTTTTCACTGACGCACAGGGCGAGGTCTCGCGCGGCATCGACATCGTCGAGTTCGCCTGCGGCGTGCCACAGCTGCTCAAGGGCGACTTCACCGACCAAGTTTCCACAGGCATCGACAACTGGACGCTGCGTCAACCGCTTGGCGTGGTCGCCGGCATCACGCCGTTCAACTTTCCCGTCATGGTGCCGATGTGGATGTACCCGGTGGCCATCGCCTGTGGCAACTGCTTCATCTTGAAGCCCAGCGAGCGTGATCCGTCACCGTCGATCTTCATGGCCGAGCTGCTCAAGCAGGCCGGCCTGCCAGACGGCGTGTTCAACGTGGTGCAGGGCGACAAGGTGGTCGTCGATGCGCTTCTCACGCATGTGGACGTGAAGGCCCTGAGCTTTGTGGGCTCCACCCCAATTGCGCGCTACATCTATGAGACAGGTGCTCACCATGGCAAGCGAGTGCAAGCCCTGGGAGGCGCGAAGAACCACATGGTGGTGATGCCCGATGCAGACATCGATCAGGCGGTCGACGGTCTCATCGGCGCGGGTTACGGCTCTGCCGGCGAACGCTGCATGGCGATCAGCGTGGCGGTGTTGGTGGGCGACGTGGCCGACAAAATCGTGCCGAAGTTGGCCGAGCGTGCGAGGCTGCTCAAGGTCAAAAACGGCATGGCGCTTGATGCCGAGATGGGCCCCATCGTGACGAAGCAGGCGCTTGATCGGATCGAGGGCTACGTCGGCATCGGGGTGGAAGAAGGCGCGACGCTCGTTGTCGACGGGCGGGGCCACAAGGTCGAAGGCCATGAAAACGGCTTCTTCACCGGCGGCACGCTGTTCGATCACGTGACGCCGCAAATGCGCATTTACAAGGAAGAGATCTTCGGCCCGGTGCTCTCGTGCGTGCGTGTGAAAGACCTGGCCGAGGCCGTAGCACTCGTCAACGGGCACGAGTTCGGCAACGGCGTGGCGTGCTACACGAGCGATGGCAACGTGGCGCGCGAGTTCTCACGGCAAGTGCAGGTCGGCATGGTTGGCATCAATGTGCCTATTCCGGTACCGATGGCCTGGCACGGTTTCGGGGGCTGGAAGAGCAGCCTGTTTGGCGACATGCACGCCTACGGTGAAGAAGGCGTGCGCTTCTACACCAAGCAGAAGTCGGTCATGCAGAGATGGCCCTCAACCATTGCCAAGGGTGCTGAGTTCGTGATGCCGACGGCGAAGTGATCAGTCGGAAGCGCGCAGGGTGCTCCAACTCACCTTGCTGATGCCGTTGCCGACCGACACGCTGCGCTTTTCAACCACGCCTTTGAAGGTGGCCTCCAAGGTGTAGTTGCCGGGCGCCAGCTTGATCATCATGAGCGGGCCGGCATCGGGCACCGAGATTAATTCGCGCCCTGCGCTCGACACCACCAGCCGCTCGGCGACACCGTATTCACCCCCGCGTCCGCTGAAGGTGATCTGCAGCGGAAACTCGTTGCCGCGCGCTTTCATGTAGTCAACGCCCTCGGTCCCGGAGCCTCCGTTCATGTACTCGACGCCGTTGGCGTTTTGTAGCTTGGGCAGCACAGACGCGGCGGTCGCGTCGAGCGGGGTCTTCGCAAGGTTGGGCTCGACAGCACCCGCGGTCGTGGCGGCGGCCAGCGCCAAGGTCAAAGCGATGATGGTCTTCATGGTTGTCTCCGAAGGAATGGCAGGGATGCCCCAAGCCTAGGCCGGTCCGCTGGTGAGGTCTGTCGGTCGGCACTGGTGCGCGCTGTAGGAGGTCGCCGACCGCCGGCCCTTCCGGCGCCTCGCCAGACGATCAAGTTCACCGATTTTCTTGAACTCCACGCTTCGGCTCGTTTGACCAGCGCGTAGGAAGCGGCCGACAGGTGCTTGCGCCATTGGCCGCTGTTTCCCCCGCCAACCCGCGCATAAGCTCAAGGTTCTTGATTTCACTGAAGCACTCCATGAACAAATCCAAACTCATCCTCGCTGCTGCCATCGTTGGCTTTTCTTGCGCCGCCATGGCCAGTGCCGACACAGATCGCGATCAGCGCATGAACGCCGCGCTCGAAAGCTATCGCAGCGGCGACGCCGCCTCGAAGAATCCTTCACCGGGGCCGTTTGCCCGAGCCGAAGAATCCACTAAGCGCGGAATGCGCAATGCCGGTCACGCGATGAAACACGGCGCACAGCGTGTCGGCAAAGGCATTTCCAACGGCGTCGAGAAAACGGGCGACGCACTGCGCCGCACCGGCAAAAAAATCAAGGAAAAGACCACGCCGGCGCAGTAACTTCGTTATGGCGCGGCTGCAAAGCCGCGTACGGAAGCGGCCAACTCGAACATCGCGACCCCGTCGTGCCCTGCCGACTTGGCCGTGCTGAACGGCGTATTGGTTCCGCGCGTTATGAAGCCCCGGTCGGCGAGCCACTTCAAGCGCCGCTGACGAACCCAGTTTGGCGGTGCAGCCCAGTGACCTAAGTGGCTGGGGGCGGTTGTTTGTACGGCTCCGTGCCGCAGCAGCAGTGTGCCGGGACGGCACCGTAAACTGCCCCTCACGACATCACCTCGCGAGGCACCATGACCAAGCTCATTTGCACCCTGTTCGCCGCCACCTTGTCCCTGGTTTGCCAGCAGGCTGCCGCGCAGACGCAAGCGCCCGGCCTGTGGGAGCACTCGTTCAAGATGAAGTCGCTAGACGCTGATGCCGACAAGGCGATGGCCAACATGCACCAGCAGATGGCCGCCATGCCGCCCGAGCAGAGCAAGAAGATTGAACAGATGATGGCCATCCGCGGCATGAGTACTGGCGAACAAGGCACGGTCGTGAAAGCCTGCGTGACCAAAGAACAAGCCGCTCGTAAAGCCGAACCGAAGTTTCGAGAAGGTTGCGCGCAGCAGGTGTTGCAGCGCACTGCCAACTCGATGAAGGTCAAGTTTGAATGCACCCAGCCGCGGCCGATGAGCGGAGAAGGCGAGATGAACTTCCCCAGCGACAAGGCCTACACCGGCAAGTCCACTATCACTTCGCAGGCCAACGGCAAAGCCATGCAGATGACGATAGAGATGGCCGGTACGTGGCTTGGGGCCGATTGCGGTGACGTGAAGCCGAGGCTGGATCCGGCCAAGTGACGGCGAGTACCGCGGGGCCTACTTCACCTGTGGCGCACGGGAGCTGGGCTGTCGTTGTGGCGGGCGCTGTGGCGCTCGCGGTGGCCATGGGTATCGGCCGCTTCGCCTTCACGCCGCTGTTGCCGATGATGCTGAACGACGGCGTGATCGACCTGCCCTCAGCCAGCTGGCTCGCCAGCGCCAACTACCTTGGTTACTTGGCCGGCGCGCTGCTGTGCACCTTCCAACCCTGGATCTGGGCGCGCGTGCCGCGTCTACCACCGGTCGACGCGCCGTGGCTGGTTCGTGCCGGGCTCGTCGCCACTGGCGTACTCACGCTCGGCATGGCGCTGCCCTGGCCAGCGCTGTGGCCGCTGCTGCGCTTTGCCGCAGGCGTGGCGAGCGCGCTCGTGTTCGTTTATGCCTCCGGCTGGGTTCTGTCGCAGGTGGCGCGATTGCAGGCTCCAGCCATGGGCGGCGTGATGTACACCGGGCCCGGTGCAGGCATCGTCGTCAGCGGCCTGTTTGCGAGTGCGATGGTGCAGTGGCACTGGCGCTCAGCACACGCCTGGCTGGTGTTTGGCGTGCTCGCACTCATGTTGAGCGTGCTCGTTTGGCGCAGCTTCAGCCTCGGGGAACTGGCGCAGCCTGTGGCGAACAGCGGCAACAGGCCGGCGAGTGAATCTCACGGCGCGGTCGAGTTCGGTCTCCTGTGCTCGGCTTACGGCATCGCTGGATTCGGCTACATCGTCACCGCCACCTTCCTGCCAGTGATCGCCCGCACGGCGCTGCCGGGCTCACCGTGGCTCGACATGTTCTGGCCGATCTTCGGCTTTGGTGTGTTCTGCGGCGCGCTCACGGCGAGCCGGCTGCGCGTAGCCAGCGACCTGCGACTGCTGCTGGCCGGGGCCTATTTAGGGCAGGCTGGGGGCATAGCGGTCGGTCTGTGGAGCCCGAGCCTGGCGGGCTTTGCGATTGGCAGCCTGATGCTCGGCCTGCCGTTCACAGCCATCACCTTCTTCGCGATGCAGGAGGTGCGGCGCCTGCGGCCCACGCACTCCGCGAGTTTCATGGGCCTGGCCACTGCGATGTACGGCCTTGGTCAGATCGTCGGGCCGCCTCTGGTGGCGCTGCTGCTGCGCCACAGCGGCACGGCCGGTGCGGGCTTCACGCGTTCGCTGCAAATTGCAATGGGCAGCCTGATCGCCGGCGCGGCGGTCTATCTGTGGATGGTGCGAGCCTATCCGCTGCGCCGGGCCGCAGCGCCATGACGCGCATCGAGCCGATCAACCAGCGCGAGCTGCCGATAGCGCAGGCCATTCACGCGGTGCTGCTGCTCGCACATGCGCAGGAAGCGCGCTTGCTGCAGGTGACGAACCTCGTGCCGATGGCGCAGGCGCCGGAAGACCTGCAGCGCGGCCCGGCGCTGTTCATCGGCGCGCTTCGCGGTGACGAACTGCTGGCGTGCCTGAGCCTCGTACCCGACGACGACGAACCTGGCCAGGTCGCCATCGGAGCGCTCGTCGTGCACCCGGCCGAACAGCGCAGGGGCCTGGCTCGTGCGCTCGTGAACGATGCGTTGCGCCGCTGCGCGGGGCAGGTCGTTGCCGTGACCACCGGCGCATTGAACGCGCCGGCGCTGGCGCTATACCGCGAACTCGGGTTCTCGCAGTATCGCCGCGGCACGCTCGGTGCGGAGGAGATCGAGGTCGTCAAGCTGCGTTGCTTGGCGCCGAGCGCTTGTGGCCAAGCCGATGCATGACGGGCTGGCCACTTGATCGGTTAAGCCCGCGTCGCTTGCACCCGAGTTCGACACCAAAACCAGAATTTCGTCCAACTTGGGCCGACACAGCCAATTGAATCAATGAATTAGGAACTAGAGACGCGAATTTGTGTAGTAGCACGTGGGCTAGCCATGAGTGTGGGCATGATCCGGCCAGATGCGGCATACGCGCGCCCATGTTCGTCAAGCTCACTCGCTCTGGATCGCGCCGCTACGTGCAGTTGGTCGAGTCCTATCGCGATGTGTCCGGCAAGCCTCGTCAGCGCACCATCGCACCGTCGGTCGGGTCGACGAGCCGAACGGCGCAGTCCAGTCCTTGCTCAGCGGCTTGCTGAGCGCCACCCGCCAGCCCGCAGCCGCAGCCGCAGCCGCAGCCGCGAATGCGCTGGCTGCACCCGACACGCCTGGCATTCGCTTCGATTCGTCGCTGGCCTATGGCGATGTCTTCGCGCTTGATGGCCTGTGGCACGAACTCGGCATCGACGAGATCGCCGCGCTGCTGCGCTCGGCCAGGCTG
>JBBRPV010000080.1:0-18583 GCA_038227445.1 Burkholderiales bacterium
CACGACCCCAGGCGCCCGCGAACACCCACCGTCCCGCCTTCCTCCAGGCCCATGCTCCGTCCGACCAACCTCGGGACAACTCGATCCGGTTGACCTCAAATAAGGTGAGTCACTGAGGCGAAATTAGCGCGGGTCGTAACACCCCTCCGCGAAAGGTGCTTCCAGGCCCGCGGCTGGACACTTGAGCTGCGGTTTGCTTGTCGCGGCCTGTGGGTTCAATGCATGACCCCTACTTGCACCAGGCTGGCCTTGATCGCACAAGGCTGGCCACTTCATTCGAAATGGTCCTCAGTGGCGTGTTCGCGCCTTGGAGGCACAGCGCTTTGCCAGCGCAGCGTACGGCGAGGCCACCCAAGCCTCACGCCAAGGGCGAACACGCCACCAAGCATCAACTGCCAACTCTGCGGCTCGGGCACCGGTAGCGGCAACTGGCTCAGGAAGTCGAGGCCGTATCCTGTGGCGGAGCTCTCGGCTACTGCATACATCTGGACCGTGCCGAAGTTCAGCAGCGTGTACAGCTTGTTGTCGATGATCTGCGAGTTCCCGTTATACATCAGCGTCGATCCGCCGCTGGCATCGAGTTGGAAGTAGTTGATGCTGGCAAAGAACGGATCGGTGTTGCGCACGTCGCTGGCACTGAGCCACGTGAGATGGTCTCCCGAATGGGGTACGAACTCGGCCCCAAAGACGTAGTTGATCGCATACAAATAGACGCTTCCACTGACCACCAGGTGATCAAACTGCGTGGAATTGCCAACCTCGATCTCGAAAGTAGCCGGATAGACCGAACCGTCGATCCTGAGTGTGCCGATGCCGTTGCCCGGCGCGATCGTGTACGTGCCGCCGGTGTTGAAATTGGTCTGGTTGAACACATCGGCCTTGACCGTGCCGACGCCCGAAAGCCGTGTCCCGGGTTCCATTGAGACCCAGCGCGCCTCCAGTGTCCCGTCGACCACGAGCGTGGCCGGTATCGGCACACCTGCACTGGTGGCGCCAGGACGCACGATGATGATGCCGTCATTGCCTTGAATATGACCGCCGGCGTGGACGATCAGGCTACCGCCTTCGTTGATGAGGAAGCCGTTGTTGTCGATCGTGCCGTAGTTCTCCAACACACCGCGGTTCACGAACTGAACCTGAGCCGAAGAAGGATCGCTTTGTCCGACCGCGGGCACTTGTCCGCGATTGATGATCAGGCCGCGATTGATGAATGTTGCACCGGCCTGGTTCTCGATCGACCCGCCCAAACCAGCGACTTCGTCGCCATTGCGCAAGATGCCGTCCTGCCAGTTGACGAACGACCCGCGGTTGATCAGCCGCGCGGGCGCCGCAGCATCAACATTGCTGAACTCGCCGCGGTTGTTGAACCAGGCTCCGACCTCGTTGATGAAGTCGCCGCCGTTGAGCACCACGCCGTGGTTGAGCATTTCGCCGCCAGTGCCGTTGCTGATGAGGCCGCTGTTGACGAGCGACGCGCCAACTCGGTTGTAGAACGAACCACGGTTGATCAACGACGCGTTGGCGTCGACGGTGGCTGAGCCGGCCTGAAAGACCGCGCTGCCTGCAGCGACCTCGTAGCTTGTCGTGACTTCGAAGCTGTCGGGCAGCGTTAGGGCATCGGGGTTGACCAGTGACAGCATGGTCTGGCCGGTGGTCTGCGATGTCGCCAAACTGCCCTGCCAGCCCGTGCTGTTGGCCACCACCGTGACCGGTAGGGCGTCAGGGCTCGCGCAGTCCGTGCAGCCGCTGAACTTGAACAGCGCGATGGTCGGGTCGTCGGGGTCGGGCATCGCGCCGTCAAGGAAGCTGAGCTTCACCTGACCGCCTTGCAGCAACACGCGTCCGGTGACGACCAACTGGTCGGCCACGCCGCTGCCAACCTGCATCTCGAAAGTCGTGCCGTCGAAGCTGGCGTTGCCGTCGAGCGTCAAGGTGCCCGGGGAATCGCCCGGCGCAACGGTGCAGCTTCCGCCAAACGTCATACCGGCCGGCGCAGTGATGCGCCCAATGCCATGGACCACACCGCCCTGGCAGGCGAAGCTGTCCACCGTCATCGAGCCGTCCACCCGGATGAGGCCGGCGGTCTGCAGGACTTGCACGCGGCCTGCGCTGGTCGGCTCGCGGTCTATCGTGCCTCCGGCCCCCAGTTCGACGAGCCCGCCCGCATTCGTGAGCTGGTCACCCAGCCATAACTGACCTCCGCTGTTGATTTGCAGAATGCCATTCAGTTCGTTCGTCATCGGCGACAGCACGTGCATCTCGCTGGAACCCATGGCAGCGGTGTTGTTGAACCGGATGGATACGTTGCCGTTACCGTCCTGGGCCACCGTGCTCTGGGCGCCGGTCAAGTGCATCAGGCCGTAGTTCACCAGGGTGCCGCCGAGACGGCCGACTTCGACATAGCCGCCCGCGTAGTTGGCGAAGCTATCCCAGCCGCCGCCCACCCCCGCAGCGCCCCCGCCATGCTGGACAGTGAGCCGGCCAAGGTTGTAGGTCTTGTCGCCCAGGTCTGAGCCGCTGCCGAGCGTGTCGAGAACGCTCGTGCCCGAATTGATGAACGTACCGGCGTTGACAAATGCCCGGTCGGCTGCGGTGCCTCCGTCTCCGTCGTGCGCCTCCAGCCGCGCCGTGCCGGCGACCCACAACGTCCCTCCCTTGGCGATGGTGACGGCGCCGCCCTTGGTCGCGCTGAGCAGCCCCTCGCCGATGACCGCAGTCTGCAAAATGTTCAGGCTGCCACCATCGGCGATCGTGATCGTTCCGGTGTTGGTCAAGTTGCCGGCCATGACCCAGTTGCTCGGCGTGCCCGCATCACCGCGAACGCGTATCTCGCCCGTGCTGTTGTTGATGACAGTGCCGAAGGCGCTGACATGTCCGCCGTGTACATCGATCAAGCCCTGATTGCTGAGCTTGGCCGAGCCGGCCATCCATAGATTGCCCGCCGCAGCGATATCCAGCGTTGCGCCCTGCGCATGGTCCAGCCAAGAGTCGCTACCCAAGTACAAGCTGCCGCCGGTTTGTACTTGAAGGCGAGCCCCACTTTTGTTGCGCCAGAGGCCGGCGTTGATGTCCATTTCGCCGCCCTGCAGCGTTACTAGGCCGCTGTTGAGGGTGTAGGCGGCGGGATCGGCCTGCTCGAACGTGCCGCCGGTGATGGCGAACGACGCCAGCCCGTCCGCGCGTCGCGAAAACGACATCACGCCATTGTTGCGCAGTCTTCCGGCGGACATCTCGATCGAGCCGGTGCTGTCGGTCGTCAGCCGGCCGGTGTAGGTATTTTCGAGATGGGAACTGACGCTGATGATGCCTTGATTGAGAAAGTTTTCGGCATTGATTGCACCTTCCCAAGTCTGATCGATGACGATCGCATTGCCTTCTGGATTCGGGTTGGGGTGGATCTGGCCACAGCGGCTGCAGGGCGTGAGCAGCAAGGTAGATTGAAGATTCAACCCCCAAACTGAATCCAGAATCTGGCCCTGGTCGTTGATCTGCAGCCCGCTCGAGGATTGCAGCTGCACCGGCGCACCATGGACGGTCGGGATGACCGCTACGCCGTGGTCCCACATCACAAGATCCTGCGTCTGTCCGTCCTTGCTGGCCCAACCCACCGCCACGTTGCTGATGTTGATGTCGAGCACGCTCGAAATGGTGTATCCCAACGGCAGGGCCAGGCGGTAGATGTCACCGGCCACCGTGCCCATGAAACTGCCCGTCGTGTCGTTGCCGACAAAAACGCCGTTGTTGTTAATGGCGCGCAATCCGCCTGCATGGCCTGGCGTCGTCCCAGCGATCAGCTGTAGTCCGGTACCGATCGACCAGAGGGCGGACTGCACCTGTCCATTGCCCAGGAAGGCGCCGGCGATGACGCCGTTGTCATTGATGGCGCCGGGGGCAAAACCGACGGGCATGTTCAGCAGACCTTGATTCTGGCGCCACAGCCACCAGCCATTCACCGGTGACGAGCCAACGACCCAGTCGTTGTTGTTGACGTACCAGGCGCTGCCACTGGCATCCGATGACAGCGTCTGAGCCTTGCCATTGACCCATTGGGTGGCAGTGCCTGCGACCGAGCCGACGATGACACCGGTGTCATTCAGATCTTGAAGGCTGACGCCGCCGGACCAGACTGTCATTCCGGAGGTGGAGGACCACGAGAAATACGTCGATCCGCCCCAGAGGTTGCCGACGACCTGCCCCAGGTCGTTCAGGCGCTGGCCATCGGTGTACAGGTTCGACACATGAGGAAGTTCAAGCGCGTTGTAGTACAGGGGCGCGGCTTGCGATGCGGCGGTAAGGCAGGCTATCGCACAGCCCACGGTTGACATCAGTAGCCGAGTGACGCCGCGCCGCGCCGATGCCTTGACTCGCCATGTGCTGGCAAGATTCTTAGCCGAATCGGTGCCGAGGCGCGTCGTCCCCTTGGATTCCCGGGCTTCGATGTGGCTCATTGCTGTGCTGCCTATGTGAAGGAATAGGAAATTGAATGCACAGGTGGACTTTCGGTGAACCGATGTCCTACGGCGGTAGTGGGTCGCCGACTTCTGCCTGCGTGAAATCTTGCAATTCCTGGGTGGCGACACACCGGCCAAGCGCAGCTGCAATGCTGAACTCCGCCTGCGTATGCACCCGGACGACTTGGCGTTTGCACTCGGTACAGAAGGCCACGCCGGAATCAGCGGTCGGCTCAAGGTCCTGCCATGATTTGCCGCAGAGAAACTTGAACCGACAGAGTGATAAGTGCATGCCGACCAACGCGCTCAGATTGAAATGAATGCAGCGCCCTTGCGCCGCCGAATGGTCGCTGCAAGCGCAATACCGCCCAGCGCGAAGTAAGCCAGCGAAGACGCTTCCGGAACCGCGGTCACATTGAACGTCAGGTCCGAGGTTTCGGGTAGCCACGAACCGGAATACGTTGGATCGAAAAAGGCATGGCCGCCAGCGTAAACATCCGTGCCCGTCAAGCCGAGCCCGTAGCGAGCGCTCGTATCCGTGACGCGAAAGCTGTAGGCCTGACCTGGGTTCACGGCAACCGAGCCCATAGAGAACGCGATGAAGCCGCTGGCGGAGGCGCCATCGCCGATGATCGATGCCACATTGGCGGTCGCCGTCGCAATGCGCGAACCGCTAAAACCTTCGCCGCTGAACAGGTCGAGCGTCAGCGTCTGGTCTTCGAGATTGGTCGCCGCGTTCAGGTTAGTGACCTTCAAACCAATGGACTCCACTGAAGTCGACACGGCGGTGAACGACTGACCGAACGGGCTGTAGAACTGAATCTGGAAATTGCTGCTGGCCACCGGTTGGTCGATGACAACGGTGGCGTAGCACGGCCCAGCGAGCGCCAGGTTAAGTCCGACCACGATGGATGCGACTGTTTTTGTATTCATTGAATGAGCTCCGGAGAAGTTCGAAGATGCCGATGTGAAGCAAGGTTGATGCCTAAACGCAGCAAGATCCTGACGCTATTCAAGTGCCGAGCCACGTCCAGAAGTTGCCCTTGGCAAGGCCCACGGTCTGCGCTTTGGCGCATCGGTAAACTGGCCCAGAGCCAGTTCCCAGGGCACAGCGTTGGCCGAAGTCGTCAGCGGCGGCAGCGAGTTCACCTGCCCAGTGGTCGCCGGCAGTTGTGCGCGCTGTTTCGGACGCGGCGGCGACGGCGAACTGGGCACCGGCACTCGAACTGCGGCAACACCGTTTCTGCGGGTGCGCCGGGTGACGCCGGCTGGGTGGGTTGGCAACGCCGACAGCGCGATTTCGATCGCGCTGTCGCGCTCGTCAGGGACGGGCTTGAAATTGCTGATCGTCAGCGGCGCAGCCGGCGAGCCGGAAGCGCTGCGCTGTGTGGCCGGCGTTGGCGGCGCCGGGATCTTGCCGTTGGCCGACGCCTCGGCCTCGCGCATGGCCTGGGTCGTCGCCGGAGAGCGTGAAATCATGCTGAACGACATCGTGTTCATGTAGACCGCGCCAGCATATGAGAAGTTACGGCCGCTGCGGCGCCGAACCGCGCGGCAGCCTGTGCCAGCGCCGGCACCAAGGCGCACAGGCCGGAGGTGAAGGCGCGGCGCATCACCGGGTTCGAGCAGTACATGGCCGTTCCTTTCGTCGCCTAAGGATCACGACACTGCGTCTTCGGGGCGGCGATTCCATGCGGCTGAATATAGGAAACCACGCGTTATGCGGCCGTTATGGATCGCGGACGCGTGGCCACGCGCATGTCGAAGGCGCCCATTCACATCGATCTTGCCCCACCACAAGTTGCTGGGCAGCGACGCAGTCGAAAATGATTCGCGAAACGTACCCGGGCTTGGTTGTGGGCGCATGTTGTGTCACGCCTAACGCCGGCATAACGCCACGACGCCTATCGTGAGACCGAATGGTCTGGGCAGCCCCAGTCTCAGCGCTATGCATTTGCGCTGGCAGCGACAATTTATCGGGCATGTCAGCCGCATGATTGCTCAGCACTTCGTTGGAAGAGCCCCCTGAAAACTGACTTGATCCATTTACGCCTTGCGGGTCTGCCGCAGGTCGAGCGCGCAGGACATGCCGCGCTGCCTCTGGCCGTGCGTGACGCAGCACTGCTGGCGTGGCTCGCCGTCGAAGGACCGACGCCGCGCCACCGGCTGGCCACACTTCTTTGGCCTGACAGCACCGTGGCCCAAGCGCGTACGACATTGCGTCAGCGACTGTTCCAGCTGAAGGCGACCCTGGGCCGCAACGTTGCCGTCGGCGTATCGACATTGCAGTTGACGGGCGGCGTGAGCCACGACCTTCACGCTGCGACGGGGTTGCTCGGTTCGTTGGTCATGTCCGATGCACCAGAAATCGATGCGTGGCTCGAGCAGGAACGTGAACGCCGCCGGCGACTTGAGATCGAAACGCTTCGCGTGCAGGCGTGCGATCTCGAAGCGAGCGGCAACGCCGATGCCGCTTTGCCACTGGCGGAGGCAGCTTTGCGCCTGCAACCACTGGCGGAAGAAGCACATCGGCGCGTGATCCGGCTGCACTACTTGGCGGGCGACCGCGCCGCTGCCCTCGTTGCCTTCGATCATTGCGAGCAGGTCCTCAAACACGAGCTTGGTGCGTGCCCCTCGAGTGAAACGCTGGCCTTGCTGCGGACCGTAGAGCAGGCTCAGGTGCCAAGGTCGATGAGTGCACGCCGGGCCTTGCCCGCCGCCGTGCTGCGGCCACCGCGCATGGTCGGGCGCGAGATGGAACGCTTGGCGGTGCTACGTGCCTGGGACGCCGGGCACGTCGCCGCCATCGTCGGCGAGGCGGGAATGGGCAAGAGTCGATTGCTTCTGGAGACGATCGAGCCATTGCCCGGCGTCGTGCGATGCGCGGGCAGGCCAGGCGATGCCGGCGTGCCATTCGCGACGCTCGCTCGGCTGCTGCGGGCAGTCCATGAGCGCAGCGCAGTCCTGACGATGGATGCAGCTGTGCGCCACCAGTTGGCGCGCGTGCTTCCCGAGCTCGGCGACGGGGTCCCGCCACCTTTGGAGACGCACCGGCTGCAGCTGCAGCTGGCGCTGGTCAACCTGCTGCGATCTTCGCCTGGGCTCGAAGGACTGGTCATCGACGACCTGCATTTCGCCGACGCTCCCAGCGTCGACGTGCTGCAGGCGTTGATCGTAGAGACGCCGTCGTTGCGCTGGGGGCTGGCCTATCGCTCGGCTGAGGCCGGCTCGCCAGTGCTGGCGCTGCAGACCGCGCTCGGCGAGGCGGCCATGCTGGCGACCGTTGCCGTGTCCCCGCTCACTGAATCGGCACTGGCTGAGCTCGTCGATCAGCTCGATATCGGTTTGAGTGGCACCAGCATTGCGGCGCAACTCCTGCAACGTACGGGCGGCAATCCCCTCTTCGTTCTCGAAACCCTGAAACAGGCATGGATCGAACAATGCATTGATCGCGTGGCGATCGGCGCAGCGCTGCCGCGGCCGATGTCGGTCGGGCAGTTGATCAGGCGCCGTATCGCATTGCTGTCGCCATCGGCTCTGGCGTTCGCGCGAGTCGCCAGCATTGCTGGCGTCGATTTCACGCTGGCCCTCGCGGAAACAGTGCTGACCGTTCCGGCGATGCAATTCGCCAATGATCTCGTCGAGTTGGAAAATGCGCAGGTGCTGAAGGGTTTGCAGTTCGCACATGATCTGGTTTTCGATGCTGTGCGCGACGGCGTTCCCGCGGCGGTTGCGACGCACTTTCATGCCAAGGTCGCTGGCTGGCTCGAGGCACATGGCGGCGCGCCGGCCCGCGTCGCGGCGCACTGGATCGACGCTGACCGTCCCGAGCTGGCGCTCTCGTGGCTGCGACGTGCCACGAGCGAAGCTATTGCAGCCATGTGTACCCGGGAGGCACTCGGGTTCATGGACCAGCTGGCCGAAATCGAGGAGGCATTGGGGCGCCGCGAGTCGGCCTTCGCCACCCGCCGTGAAGCGATCGATTCCTTGGTCGGCCTGGCTTGCCACGGCGCCGACAGCGAAGCGCGTTGCGACCATCTCGACCGCCTCGCGCGCACCGATGCACAACGCTGTCGAGCTCGGCTGACGCGTGCGAAATCGCTGTCTCATCGAAACGAAGGCGCGCTCGCCGAATCCCTCGCACGTCGCGCATTCGAGGCCGCTCCCGCCACCGGAGACGCTGTGCTGGTCCAGGAGTGCCAGGTCGCGCTGTTTCAGGCGCTGCGCGTTTCCGAGCGCGACGACGAGGCGCTGGCGCTGGCCGAGCACTGCTTGCCGTGGATCGACGCAGTCTCCGATCTCGATCTGCGCTTCCAGTTCCATACCGATCTGGCCGTGCTCCATGACACTGTCGGCCGGCTTTCCAGCGGCCTGCACCATCACACACAGGCACTAGCGCTTGCCGAGCGCCTCGGCGACCCGGCCAACCGGATCGTGATCATCGGCAACCAGTCGAACAACCGGTCGCAGGCGGGGCAACTGCGACTGGCCGTGACGATGCGTCGGCAAGCCTTGCTTCTGGCGTCAGAGGCTGAGGTTGTGTTGCCGGCGGATGCCGTGGTGTACACGAATCTAGCCCAGACCCTGACCCTGCTTGGCGAGTACGCTGAAGCGCTGCGCTGCTGCGATAGGGCCGAGGCAGGCCTTGACGAGACCAAGCACAGCGCCGTGCCTTTGGCCTGGGCCCATAGAGGCATGTGCTGGCTGCATCTCGGGCAGCGCCACCGAGCGTTGCAGGTGGTACAGAACATCGCCGCGTTCCCCGACGCGATCCTGCAAGCCAGGATTCGGGGCCATCTGCTGGCGTACGCTTTGTCGGCCGAAGCCGGTGTGCCCGAACATGTCCATCTCGCTGCCGCAGACGCGCTGCTGCCCGAGCAGGCCTATGCGACCCTGCGCGCGGCTGTCAATATTCAGCGGGCCTTGTCCGCTGCACCGGCGGCTGCGCTCGCAGCGCTGGTCGCCGTGCGCGAGCAAGCGCGGCAGCAGGAACAGCAGGGGATCGTGCTGGAGACCCACATTCGGGCCGCCCAGGTGGCGCGAGAACTTGATCCGGCCCTTGCTTGCCGTCACGCCGACATGGCCCTTTCACTGGCCGAGAGCTTCGACACCGTGCTTAGCTACCGCGGCGAGCTCTGGCTGCAATGCGCGCTGACGTTCTTCGCAGCAGGCGACGACACGCGGGGCAGCAGCGTTCTCGACCGCGGCCTGGACTGGGTCAGGACGATAGCGCGCGTCCACGTCCCAGAGCTCTTTCGCGAGAGCTTCCTGGATCGCAACCCGGTCAACGTCTGGCTTGCGCAGCTTGGTTCCCGGACGGTGATGCCGCCTTAGGTTCGGCTCGGATGCTTCGAAGGACTGCTTCATGGCGGTGAGCTTGGGTAGCGCTTCGACCGGTTTGGGTCGGGACCGCCAGTTCGGGGTCGTGCCGGACAGCAGTCGGTCAGCTCCGGAACGACCGGCGGAAGGACCGCCGACCTCGTCATACCCCCTAACTTGAAGTTCACCTGTCTGGCGAGTCTGCTTCTGCCGGGTCCCGGCCACAAGCGGTACTTCCCGGCGGGCTCGGAATTCTTGCCTTGGCGTACCTGCGAATGGCAGGTTTCGGGCGGCGAGTCTGAACCTCTCGTTGACTCGACCCGGCCAGCAACGGGCGCTGATGAATGACGGCTCTACGGCATCTAATCACCGCCCGCCAGTTCAACCAAGTCTTGATGCGTCCATAAAACGCGGCCCCACAGGGCCGCTTGTTCAGTCAGGTTGAAAGCGAGTCAGGCCTTCTTCGCCCATGCGCTGCACCAGGCGCCAGCAAGCACTTGCTTGCCGGCGAATAGAGGGCAAGCACCGGCTGCGTCTCCAGCCTTGCCTTGGTACAGCGCACAGGCTCCACACTTCTGCTCATTGGTGTGCTTGGGGTACTTTTTGGCGTCAGCCTTGGCGGTCTCGGCCACGTAACCCAGGCTAACGGCTGTGGGGTCCTTTTCATCAACTTTGACGCCTTGAGCCTGGGCTTGTGTGCCTGCAAGGGCGGTGCTGGCAGCGGCGACATGCAGCAGGAAGGTACGACGATTACTTTGCAACATTGAGATCACTCCGTGAGGGTTGGGACTAGGAAATTCAAGCAACAGGAGACCAGGGTGCGAAAGTCATGTCCTGCCCTGTAGAAGCAGGCCGCTTGAGCAGCCCAGCACACTCATGGCATCAACACCAACTTCGAGACAGCGGCTGACCGACCGGCTGCCCAACACCGCAACTCAACTTGCTGACTTGGCAGCTGTGGCCTTAGGGTACGCATGCTGCACATGCTGCGCATGGTGCAGACCAGTGTGGGCTTTGACGCTGCGAGTGCGTAGGTCCGCATTGCTATCGAAAACCCTTTGTTCCTGAGCCTTCAACTCGGCAACATGGCGCTCCACGGCCGCAGCCTTCGCAGGGTTGGTGCTGGTGGTCACGCCCTGTCGGTCGGTGGTGGATTGCGCAAAGCCAACGACAGCAGTCAGCGCAAGAACGCAAGCGGTCAGCATTTTCTTCATCATGGTTCCTAGAGAGTGGGGTTCCTGAGTGGTTCCCTGCGTCGACTCAACGCGGTCAAGGGTCTTCGGGTTTACACAGAAGCGCTCTCAAGAGCAGGGAATCGACTGATCTTCTGCACTCTTGCGTATACCTGCAGCGTAAAGTTGAGGTCGCCGAGCCAGCCAGCCGAGCGTTGATGCTCGGGTGGGTGCGCTAGGCCAATGTCGGCCCACGGCCAGAAGCGGTCGTGAGGAGTCAATCCCGTTTGCTGACGGTCAGGGTAGTTGCGACAGCGAATTCAGAGTTGGGCATATGAGAGCGCGGTTGGAAGGATGTCGCTGCGAAGCGAACACCAAGCCCGTCGCCGAGGCTGTTGGCAGTTTTGTTGGCTGCACATCGCATGCCGGGAGGGCGGTAGCGAAGCGAGTAAAAGCCTGTCTGATACAGCGTGTGCTTGCCTCAGGGACGCGCGCCATCATTCGTTGCTCCTCGTTCGACGCCAATGGCTGGGCGAGGCCCGTCCCGCACTCAAGACCCGATCCGATCGTTCATCGGATGGAACTGTCTGCGCAGCTTGATGCCAACCTTCTATGGGGCCCATCGAGTGACTGAGGGTAGCAGGTCGGCCTCGTCCCGCCGGAACGTCCCGTCGAAACGGTTGCGTTGCTCAGGGCAAGCTAAGTCTTCTCGATCAACCTTCCACTTACGCGGTCCTTCGCGGGTTCACTGATTGGATTTACCCATGAAACGTCTCCACATCGGCGCCATCGCCGCCACTGGCGCAGCTGCGCTCGTCTCCATCGGTGTCTACGCCGCGACGAATACGGCCTTGCAGAACGACGCGGCCTCCGTGACACAAGCCACCATCTCGCTGACCCAGGCCATCGGCGCCGCCGAGCAGCACGCCAGCGGCAAGGCGTCGAAGGCTGAATACGAGCGCGCCAGCAAACGCGGTCAGTGGGTGTATGACGTCGAGGTTGTTGCCGGAGCGAAGGTGTTCGATATCAAGATCGACCCAACTTCCGGCGCAGTGCTGTCGTCAACTGAAGACAAGATGGACAACGACGACGAGCACGACGAGAAAGACTGATCGACTGCGCGCGCGGCGCTACGCGCTGCACGCGCTTCAAGTCAGCAACCGCAGTCATGGAAACCTTCAACCAAACGCTGTTCCTCTACCTCAACGCACCGGCAAACGCCGGTGCGTTGGTGTTGGCCGTGACCCGTGTTCTGGCCGAGGACTTGATCTGGGTCGTTCCGGTCGGTCTGCTGATCGGCTGGTTATGTGGGGGTGACGCGATCCGAAAAACCATGCTGCAAGCAACCAGTGCCAGCATCCTGGCGCTGGCTTTCGCACAGCTCATCGGCCTGGTCTGGCCGCATCCGCGCCCGTTCATGATCGGGCTTGGGCACAGGTATTTGTCTCACGTACCCGACGCCTCGTTCCCGAGCGATCACCTGACCCTGTGGTGGGCCGTATCGTTCAGTCTGCTCACTTGCCGCCAACTTCGCGCAGCGGGTGTCGCGATGAGCCTGCTCGGTTTGCCAATTGCCTGGGCGCGGGTCTATCTGGGTGTTCATTTTCCGATGGACATGGCCGGTGCTGCAGCGTTTGCTTTACTGAGCGCCACGTCGAGCATGTACTACCGTGATCGTTACATGAGGCCGCTCCTCACCTTCGCCACATCGTTGCATCGCGCTCTATTTTCTCCATTGATACAGCGCGGCTGGCTTCGCAGTTGACGCTCTCAGAAGGACAACGCATGCTTTCTGCAGGATTGCTCAACTGGTTCACCAGCGACCAAGGCCTGATGGCCGTACTCGCACAGAACTGGCTGCTGGGCACACTGGTCATCGCGGCCATCGTCTTCGTCGAAACGGGCCTGGTCGTGATGCCGTTCCTGCCCGGCGATTCGCTGCTGTTCGCAGCTGGCGCGTTTCTCGGCATCAGCGGGATGCCGCTGTTGCCTTCGATGCTCATCTTCGCTCTTGCGGCGGTCGCAGGCGACGCAGCGAACTACTCGATCGGCAGGTCGACACTCGGCCAACAGATCGTCTCGCGAGGTTGGGTGAAACCGCAGCACCTCGAACAGACCCGGTCTTGGTTCGATCGCTTCGGCGGGCCGACGATCACGATCGGTCGTTTCATACCCATCGTGCGCACCGTCGCCCCGTTCCTGGCAGGTCTGTCCGGCATGAAGTCGCGTCAGTTCTTCGCATTCAACATTCTCGGCGGCGTCCTCTGGTGCGGTTTGCTGACGAGCGCGGGGTACTGGCTCGGTAAGATCGCCTGGGTGCGCGAGCATCTGCACTGGCTGTCCGTCGCCATCGTCGTCCTGTCCATCCTGCCTGTCGCAGTGCACTGGCTGACGCAGCGCAGGAAGACCAAGAACCAGGAGTTTGCGCATGCGGGTGCTGTTGGTCGAAGATGACCGGATGATTGGCGAGGAGATCGAGCGCTCGCTGCGCCAGGCTTCGTACGCGGCTGATTGGATTCGTGACGGCGCATTGGCCATCACTGCGCTGGACACCCACAGCTACGACATCGTCCTGCTCGACCTCGGTCTTCCGGGGCGTGACGGTCACGCGGTGCTGGAGCACGCCCGTAGCCGACACAACACTGTGCCGGTGGTGATCGTCACCGCGAGGGACGCGCTTGACGAACGCATCCGCGGGCTGGACGGTGGCGCCGACGACTACGTGCTCAAGCCATTCGAGATGACCGAGTTGCTCGCGCGCATGCGCGCGGTTGTGCGGCGGCGGTCCGGGGTTGCGCATCCCATCATGAGCAACGGCGTCATCACGCTGGACCCGGCATCGCGCGAAGCGGGCGCCGATGGGGTGGCCACCACACTGACGGCCCGCGAGTTCTCCCTGCTGCAGGCGCTGATGATTCGCCCCGGCGCGATCCTGTCGCGCCAGGAACTGGAGGGTCGCATCTACGGGTGGAACGAGGAAGTCGAAAGCAATGCGGTCGAGTTTCTGATCCACAGCCTGCGCAGGAAGCTCGGTAGCGCGGCGATCAAGAACGTCAGGGGGGTTGGATGGATGGTCTCAAAGCAAGCCTGACCAACTCGCTGCAGTTCCAGCTCTCGGCCTGGCTGTCGAGCGCTGTCATCCTGCTCGCGCTTGGCGCTGGCGGGTACTCGTTCTGGACGTCGTTTCAGGAGGCCAATGAACTTCAGGACGATCAACTGCGCCAAACCGCGGCCTTGATCGGTCGACACGGTATGCAGCTCAATGGCACTGCTGAGGAGCCTCAGGACAAAGCCCTGGACCCTGAGCTTCGTGTGGTCGTTCAGGTGTTGGGTGACCCGTTAGCTCAAAGCGTGCCGAACCAGGTAACGCGGCTGGCTTTGCCACCTGACTTGCCCGACGGGCTGCAGACCGTGCGCGTTGCGGATGGGTCGTGGCGCTTGCTCGTTCGTTCATTGCGCACCGGGCAGCGGGTGGCGGTGGGCCAGCAGACGGAGGCGCGCGATGAGATTGCTCGCAACAGCGCGCTGCGGACTGTCCTGCCCCTGCTCGCGCTCATCCCGGCGATGGCCGTGCTGGTGAGCCTCGTCGTTCGGCGTCAGCTCAAGCCGGTGGCGCGGCTGGCGTTCGCGCTTGACCAGCGCAACGAGTACGACCTCGACCCGTTGCCACAAATGCGGGTGCCGACCGAGATCCGAGCGTTCACGAACTCGATCAGCCGACTGCTGCTCCGGCTCGGGCAATCGATGGAAACGCAACGACGTTTCGTGGCGGACGCCGCACACGAATTGCGGTCGCCGTTGACCGCGCTGTCCTTGCAGGCCGAGGCGCTGGACGCCGCCGATTTGTCGCCGCAGTCCCGCGCGAGCGTCGCCCGCCTTCGGCAAGGCATGGCAAGGACCCGGTCATTGATCGGCCAACTCCTGACGCTGGCCCGCTCGCAGGCCCAGCCGATCGTGCCGACTGCACCTGTCCCAGCGCGGTCGATTCTGCGCAGCGTCATCGAGGAGCTGGTCCCGCAGGCGGAGTTACGGCAGATTGATTTGGGTGTGATCCGACAAGACGACGTGCAACTCCGTATGCCCGAGATCGATCTGCACGCCATCGTGCGCAACCTGGTGGACAACGCGATCCGCTACAGCCCCGCCGGCGGCCGCGTGGATGTCAGCCTTGTCGGCGACGGGGGGGGTGGTGCCACGTTCGAAGTGGCGAACGGTGGCGCAGGAATTCCACCGGTCGAACGCGAGCGCGTGTTCGATCCGTTCTACCGGGTGCTGGGCACCGACACCGAAGGTTCAGGTCTCGGGCTGTCCATCGTCAAGACGCTCGTCGAGCGTGCGGGAGGCGGCGTCTCGCTGGAGCCTGCTCTGCCCGAGGCGCCGATGCCCGGGCTGCGCGTGCGGGTGCAATTTCCCGTGTCTGCGAATATTTTTGAACACGAGCCGCACGGCGCGCTCGATACCAAGGGCACACGATGAACAGTGATTCCGGTTGGTTCTACTGGGCGTTGCTTTCGGCGTCCTTCGCGGCCTTGACGGCGATCTTCGCCAAGATCGGCATTCAGGGCGTGGATTCAGACCTGGCGACGCTGGTCCGCACCTGGGTCATCCTTGTCGTGCTGACCGCATTCGTGGTGTTCGCCGGCAAATGGAGCAGTCCGTGGCAACTGTCACCCAAGACCTGGACGTTTTTGATCTTGTCGGGCCTCGCGACGGGCGCGTCATGGGTCTGCTACTTCAGGGCGCTGAAGATTGGCGATGCTTCGAAGGTCGCGCCGGTGGACAAGCTCAGCCTCGTGCTGGTCGCGATCTTTGCAGTGGTGTTCCTGGGCGAACGACCCGCGCTGCGCGAATGGGTCGGCATCGCGATGGTCGCCGCCGGGGTGCTCGTGCTGAGCTTCAAGCGTTAGCTTCTAAGTCAGCGAGCCCGAGATTCACGAAAACCACATCCGCTGAAACACGCCGTCCCGGTCGACAAGCAAGTGTTTGAGGGCCGCCAGCACATGAAGTGCGATCAGTGCCACCAGCACCCAGGCCACGACCGAATGCGCCGTGAAGAACACTTCCGCCAGATCGTGATTCGGCGCCGCGAAGCGAGGGACCGCAAGGCCGAAGAACTCGATGCCGCTCTTGCTCAACGCTGCCCCTGACAAACCCAGCAACGGCATGGCGAGCATGGCGGCATACAACAAACGATGCGATGCCGTTGACGCTCGTTTCTGCCACGTCGGCACGCTCGCCGGCAGGGGTGCCGGTGGGTGGCCGAGCCGCCAGGTCAGCCGCCACACCACGAGCGCGAGAACCACCAACCCGATGGATTTGTGGAGGGTGAAGAACTTGCCGCTTCCGGGCTCGTCCTCGATCGACATCATGTACCAGCCCACGCCGATCATGCTGACCAGAAGGACGGCAAGCAACCAGTGCAGCGCCATGGCCGTGGTGGCATACCGGTGGATCTTGCTGGGCGCGGTGTGAGCGTTCGTCGACATGATGTTCTTTCAATGCATTTCTGCGCAGGGGTCTCAATGTACGTCGGCAAGTGCGCAAGACGAGGCAGGAAGGCCGATGCGATCAAACAGGTGCCCGCTGTAGTTCAGCCCTTTGAGGCAACAGCAGGATGCACCCGAGGATGAACACCGCGAGCACCGCCGTGGCCGTGTAGCGGCTGAGCGCGAGCCCACCGCTCGCAACCGGCTTGTCGAGCAAGTCGCCCACGGTGGCACCCAAAGGACGGGAGAGGATGAACGCGGCCCAAAACAACAAGGTGTGCGAAACCTTCGTCCAGAAATAGGCGGCAGCGACCAGCGCCAGACCGGCTGCAATGATCAGCGCTCCGCCCTGATAGCCCAGCCCCAGTCCGCCTTTGCTGTCCGCCATCCAGTCGCCCAGTGCGGTACCCAGCGTCTGCGAAAACATGATGGTTGCCCAGTAGAAGATCTCGGCCTTGCGCGAGGTGATCGCATTCACCGAGACCGACCCGAGCGACCGATGCCACAGCGCGAGCGTTGCGATGAGGAGCAGAAAAAGGACCGTCGATCCCCCGAAATAGCCGATACCGAGCGAACGGTCGAGCAGATCGGCAAGCGTCGTGCCGGCGGTCGTGGTCGCAACTATTACAGCCCAGAACAAGAACGGGCGGAATCGTTCCGTGGCGATCTGCGTGTTCACGGCTGCGACGAAAATTGCAGCAAATATCGCGGTACCCACCAGGTAGCCCAGGTTCATCGACATCGTGACGGCATCGCCGCCCGTTTCGCCAAGTGTGGTGGCGGCGACCTTGATGATCCAGAAGCCCAGCGTGACCTCGGGGACCTTGCCCATTGCATTGATAGCGGACTTGTTCATGTCGTTCGTTTTCTGCCTGTGTTGATCAATCTCAATTGCTGCCGCGATGTTGAGCGTGGTGAGCTCAGCGCACGCTGTACGTCGCCGTGCTGTTCGCATCCGGGACAAGTGACCGCGGCTGTACCCGCCAGCTCAGCCCGGGAAAGGCCGCGCCGACTGGTGTGCTGCCTGGTTGCGCCACACCTTTGCTCAGTTCAACGGCGCCGCACCGGTCGACCAAGCGTTTGTCGACCCAAGGGCTTCGATCGTAGCGGCCGTCAATCAGCACGCTCGGACGGTCGGGCAACTGCAACGCCATGGCACCCGCTATCGCAGCTGGACCGCTGACGATGCAGATGGGCCCCCGCAGCGCCTCGCGTGCTTTGGGGGCGATGGCGCGTGCGAGCGCTGCACTGTCGAAGCTGCGCCAGTGGTGGTCATTCAGTGTCGACAGTCCGCGCGGCGAGGTGAGTTGGCTGAGCAGAATCAGCAGTATCTGGATTACGACAAATGCCTTCAAGGCCGGCTTCAGACCTTGCCGTGACCACGCGACCCAGTGGCTTGAAAGTTCCATGGCGGCGGGCACCGCGAAAAGCAGGAAGGGGGTGCCCCACTGCAACTGCAGATCGGCACCCGTCGTCAGCCCGACGAGCGGCATGAACAACAGCGGAACGATGCCCCAAATCAACAGCAGCGCGCGGCTGGATTTGTCGCGAAAGATGTTCGAAGGTTGGCTGTCTGGCAATGACGATGTCGCGCCGCCGCGTTGCGTGTAGACAACCCAACCAAGCAGCATCCAAGCCGGTGTTGCGCGGTTCAGAACTTGATCGGTCAGCCAATGGAACGACTCGCCCCAGCGCACGGAGGGTGCGAGATGCACGCCGAGTGAACTGTCTAATGCATAGTGGATCGGTCCAAAGTCATGCGTACCCAACCACTGAAGATGTGGAACGAACAGTAACAGCGCGATCAAGGCTGCCAATAGCAAGCCAAGCCGCGCAACCGGATCACGCCAGCCGCGCTGATGGAGCCAGAAGGCCAGCACGCAGGCGATGGTGACGGCGATCTGATACTTCGCCAGTGCGCCGAGCCCCAGCGCTGCGCCGAGCCCCACCCACCACCGAAGCTGCCGGGTCGAATGCGCCTTCCAGCACAGGGCCGCACTTGCGGTGACGAACAACATCAGCACCACGTTGTGGTTGTAGTAGTAGAGGCGTCCGTTGTAGTAGGTGATACACAACACGGCGAGCAGGGCCAGCGTAGCGTACCGCCCACCTCGCATGCCCAACAGCAGGCGCCAAAGCAACGCAATGGCCCCCA
>JBBRPV010000081.1:0-18244 GCA_038227445.1 Burkholderiales bacterium
AAGGGCGACATCGTGGTCGACGGCATCTCAATCGCCAACCCGAAGACCAATCTGCCCAAGTTGCGCGCGCGCGTGGGCATGGTGTTCCAGCACTTTGAGCTGTTCCCGCACCTCACGGTGACCGAGAACCTGACGCTGGCGCAGATCAAGGTGCTCAAACGCAGCGACGCCGACGCCAAGACGCGCGGCCTGAAGATGCTCGACCGCGTGGGCCTGATGGCGCACAAAGACAAGTTCCCCGGCCAGCTCTCGGGTGGCCAGCAGCAGCGCGTGGCCATTGCGCGTGCGCTTAGCATGGACCCGATCGTGATGCTGTTCGACGAGCCCACTTCGGCGCTTGACCCGGAGATGGTCGGCGAAGTGCTCGATGTGATGGTCAAGCTGGCCCAGGAGGGCATGACGATGATGGTGGTGACCCACGAAATGGGCTTCGCCAAGAAGGTCAGCCACCGCGTGATCTTCATGGACGCCGGCAGGATCGTCGAAGACTGTAAGCGAGACGAGTTCTTCGGCAACCCCGAGGCGCGTTCGCCGCGCGCCAAAGAATTCTTGTCGAAGATTCTTGCCCACTGAGAGCATCCGGGTCGCCGAGGCTGCGCGTGGCGGCCTTCCAGCTGGTCAGCCGTCAGCTTGGGTTCGACGTGCTTCATCAGTGTGAGCCGCGTTGGCGCTGGTGCGAGCCGCGTTGCGCGGGTGTCGGTCCCGGGCGCTGCCGGCAGTTCAAGTGCTGCGGCGTCTCGCACCGTGCGCAGGGTCCGGGTCGTCGAGCGCCTGACGGGGCTGCCCCGGCCTTCGGTGCGGGCGTTCCGTGCGGCTGAAGAGGCCGGCTCCGTGTGCTTGCGCGCAGCACTGAGGGGCACCTCGTGGCGACCTTGCGTCAGTGGCCGGCGGCCGGTCCGCGCCGGCCCAGTCCGCGTAAGTGGCGCCAAGCAGAGTGCCCCCGTGACCCTGCTACCGGCGACGCTTGCGAGCCCATTCGCGCGCCACAATGCGGGCAATGAACCTGATCGATTCCATCACTTTTACACGGCCCGACGACTGGCACCTGCACCTTAGAGACGGTGCTGCGCTCGCCGCGGTTGTGCCGCACACGGCGCGCCAATTCGCGCGCGCCATCGTCATGCCAAACCTAAAGCCGCCGGTCACCAGCGCCGCGCAGGCCCTGGCTTATCGCGAGCGCATTCTGGCGGCTGTGCCTGTGGGGTTGGCCTTTGAGCCCTTGATGACGCTGTACCTCACCGACGTGCTTGCGCCCGACGAGATCGGCCGCGCCAAGGCGGCGGGCGTGGTCGCAGTCAAGCTCTATCCAGCCGGCGCCACCACCAACAGCGACGCCGGCGTGACCGAGCTGCGCAAGACCTTGCCGACGTTAGAAGCGATGCAGCGCGCTGGACTGCCGCTGCTGGTGCATGGCGAAGTGACCGACCCGACCATCGACCTTTTTGATCGCGAAAAAGTCTTCATCGACACCCAGTTGATCCCACTGCGCCGCGACTTCCCGGAACTGAAAATCGTGTTCGAGCACATCACCACGCGCGATGCGGTGCAGTACGTGCAAGAGGCCGGAATCTTCACGGGTGCAACGATCACCGCCCACCACCTGCTCTACAACCGCAACGCGATCTTTCTCGGCGCCGGCGGCGCAGCTGCACTGCGCCCCCACTACTACTGCCTGCCTGTGCTCAAGCGCGAAGAACATCGGCGTGCGCTCGTCGAAGCGGCCATCTCGGGCAGCACAAGGTTCTTCTTAGGCACCGACAGCGCGCCGCACCCGGCGCAACTGAAGGAGCACGCCAGCGGCTGTGCTGGTTGTTATACGGCGCTCAGCGCGATCGAGCTGTATGCAGAAGCGTTCGACGCGGTCGGCGCACTCCACAGGCTCGAAGCCTTCGCGAGCTTTCACGGGGCCGACTTCTATGGCCTGCCGCGCAACACGGGCAGTGTCACCTTGCGCCGCGAATCCTGGGTCCTGCCCGACACGGTGCCCTTTGGAGACGCCGAACTCAAGCCACTTCGCGGTGGTGAAACCCTGGCCTGGAGACTGGCATGAACAACCCCCCTACGGTGATGCTCTTCATCGACGCTGACAACGTCTCGGCCAGCGTGATCGAGCAGGCGATCGCGCGCGTTCTCGAAGACCACGGCGCAATCCACGTGCGGCGAGCCCATTGCACGGCAGAGGCGGCGGTGAACCACCAGCATCTCTTCAAGCGCCTGTCGATTCGCCCGATCGTCAACCTCGCTACCGGCAAGAACTCGACCGACATCGCGCTCGCGGTGGATGCGATCGACCTTGTCGCGGCCGAGCGGCCGCAGGTCGTCGTGATCGTCTCGTCCGACTCCGACTTCGCACCACTCGTGATCCGCCTGCGCGAAAAGGGCTGCCGTGTGCTGGGCATCGGGCAGATGGGCAAGACCGGGGAAGAGTCGCGCGGCGTGTACGACGGCTTCGTCGATCTTGAGCACATAAAGGCGCGTCCCGCGGCCCGCACCGCACCGATCAAGGTGGCCGCACCGCGAGTTCGCGCTCAGCCCGTGCGCTCGCGCGCACTGGCGCCCGTGGGCCTGCCCGCACCGGGGAAAGTCGTGGTGCCAACCGAAATCTTGAGCATCCTGCAAGCCGTGCCGGCGCTGCTGGGTGGCGCGCCCATGCAGTTGAACGAAGCCGGCGAAGGACTCCGCAGGCACGGCCTGCTCAAGAGCAAGAGCGCGTCGCCCAGCCGCTTCTTCAAACGCCATGCTGCGCACTTCGAGCTGGTGCCGGCCGACAAACCCCGCACGGTTCGTTACCTGAGTCCGACACACCCGTGAACGCGCGCGTTGTCACGGAGTCGCTCGAAATCAATTGGACGCGGCCGTGGCTGGCCCCGCTGCGTGAGCGCGGCGAGGCTATTGCGCAGAGAGCCGCACACGACGGCTTGCTTCATGCCCTCAATGCCGCCAGCCATGCAGAGGTGTGTGTCGCAGCAGGTTGCGTGCGTTTCATCGATCCCGCGCTGCAGCCCGCGGGTGAGGCCTACGAAGCTTTTGTGGCGCGCACCGCGTGTGTGCCCACCCGCAACAACCTGCACGACTTTTTCAACGCGCTCGTCTGGCTCACTTTTCCGGCCTGGAAGCGCCGGCTCAACGAGTTGCAGGCTGAGCAAATTACGCAGAGAGGCGTGGCCTCCATCCGCGGGCCGGTGCGGGATGCACTGACGCTGTTTGACGAAAATGGCGCGTTGCTGCAAGCCCCGCAGGCACTGGTCGACGCCTTGCGCGCGCGCGACTGGACCACGCTGTTCGTGACCCGTCGTGCCCTATGGGCTCAGGCGCGGCTCAGACTCTTCGGGCACGCATTGATGGAGAAGCTCAACTCACCGCGCAAGGCGATCACCGCCCATGTGTGGGTGCTGCCCGAGTCCGTTGCCAGGCCTTTGCCCGACCTGCCCACGGTGGAACTGTTGGCGGCTCGGCCTTTCCTGCCCTTGCCAGTGCTGGGCTTACCGGGCTGGTGGCTCGCCAACGAAGACCCCGCTTTCTACGCCGACACCGTTGTCTTCCGGCGGCCCTGAGCCTGCTCTGGCTCGGCCAAAAAAACAGCGGCCCGAGGGCCGCTGATTCGATTCTCAGCGCCGCACACCCGAGGGGGCTGGCGCAGTCGAAATTTTTACTTCGGGGTAGCGGAGCCTTCGCCAGCCGGTGTCAGCGTACCTGCTTTGGCAGCGTCCTTGGTTTTTGCCTTCACGTCGGCACGGGAAGCCGGCGTGCCAGTAGCAGCAGCGGGCTTCGGGCTGCCTTCGCCAGCCGGCGTCAGGGTTCTTTCTTTGGCGGCAGCCTGTGTTTCGGCCTTGCGTTGGGCACGGGTCTTGGTCGACTTGGCGGTCTTGGCGGTCGGCTTTTCCGACGCCGCAGCGCCTTCGCCGGCCGGGGTCAGCTTGCCTTCGGCGGCAGCGGCCTTCGTTTCTGCCTTGACTTCAGCGCGTGTGGCCGGGGCCGAAGCCTGGGCGAACGAAGCTTGGGCGAACATGGCGGCAGCAACTGCGGCCACGATCGAGAGAGCGTTTTTCGTGATCATTGAATATCTCCTTTAGAGAACGGGGGGAGGGCATTTCGGTGGAGCCAACGCACTCGGAGCGATATGCCTACATCAAGTCGACCTGCTGGCAATTTGCCAGAGCCGACCGCTTGAGCGCGGCACGTATTAGAACGCGGGATCCCTTGATCGGTTGACGAAAGTGTTTGTTTCAAAGGGCGCTGGGTCCTTCGCGAGCCCGATGTGTTGTGTCAGCGCCGCACCGCTCTTGCACTGCACCCATAATTTGCTGCGTGAAGCAAGCCAGACCGCCGCTGGTGCAAGGCCCGAAAGGGCGCACTGGAGGAAGGTCCGGACTGCACAGGGCGGCGTAGCAGTTAACGGCTGCCCACCGTGAGGTGAGGATCAGAGCAACAGAGACGAGCCGATTCAGTTCGGGTGAAACGGGCAATCTCTACGCGCAGCAATACCAAATAGGCACACGGTGGGCGACGCGGGCAACCGCATCGTTCACGGCCCCGGCCCGGGGACATGTGTGCGGGTAGGTAGCACCGAGCCGTGCAGCGATGCACGGCCCAGAGGAATGGCGGTCACGGTCGGCGCTTCGCAAGACGCGCCGGCTGCACAGAATCCGGCCTATCGGCTCGCTTCACACTTTTCATGTTCCAGCGCGGAACGACGGGTTTCAGAGAGTGCGCCCCGCGTTGCGCTGCCGCAGACGGGCCCGCGCGCTTCGTCGAGCGGCCGCTTGCCCCGGTACGCGCCGCCAGAGCGCTTGCGTCGTGTGCTGAGCTCTGTGCGCAGGCCATGGTGAAGCGCTGCGCGCTGTCCGGCACTTCACGAAACACTGGACTAGACTTATCCGCCTCGATGAACCCAGATGCACACACCCTCTGGCGCGCTCCGCGCTGGGCCCTTGCTGTTTTGCTCGCCTGCCTGGGCATGCTCGGCCCCTTCTCGATCGATACCTACCTGCCGGCGTTCACCGGCATCGCCGCTGCCATCGGCGCCACGCCAGTGGAAATGCAGCAGACGCTGTCGGCCTACCTGTTCGGTTTTGCGGTCATGAATCTGTTTCACGGCGCGCTGTCCGACAGCTTCGGCCGCCGCCCGGTCGTGCTCTGGGGTCTGGCGGTTTTCACGCTGGCTTCGGTTGGCTGCGCGCTGGCGCAGAACATCGGCGCGCTCGTGTTCTTTCGGGCAGTGCAAGGGATGTCGGCTGGCGCCGGTATCGTGGTTTCGCGCGCCGTCATTCGCGACATGTTTCCGCCTTCCGAGGCGCAGCGCGTGATGTCGCAGGTGACGATCTATTTCGGCGTCGCACCCGCGGTGGCGCCGATGGTCGGCGGCTTCCTGTTCGTGCACACCGGCTGGCACGCGATTTTCTGGTTTTTGGTGGCGGTCGGCGCGGTGCTCTGGGCCGCCAACTACAAGTTGTTGCCCGAGACCCTGCACCTCTCGCAGCGCCAACCGTTCAATGTGCGCAACCTGATGCGCGGTTACAGCCAGATGGGGTCGAGCGCGCGTTTCATGATGCTCGCGTTGGCCAGCGGCATTCCCTTCAACGGCATGTTCCTGTATGTGCTGTCAGCGCCGGTGTTCCTGGGCGAACATTTGCACCTGAAGCCGGGGCAATTCTTCTGGTTCTTCACGATCACCATCGCCGGCATCATGGGAGGGGCATGGCTGTCAGGCCGGCTGGCCGGGCGCATGAAGCCGCACCGCCAGATCCGGCACGGTTTTCTGATCATGGTGCTGGTTTCTGTGTTGAACCTGGCGCTCAACCTGCTCTTCACGCCGCAGGCTTGGTGGGCACTGCTGCCAATCGGTGTCTACTCTTTCGGCTGGGCGCTGATGGTGCCGGTGGTCACGCTGATGGTGCTTGACCTCGTGCCCGAACGACGCGGCATGGCGTCGTCGTTCCAAGCCTGTGTGGGCAGCCTGGCCAATGGCTTGGTCGCCGGTGTGATCGCACCTCTGGTGATGCACTCCACGGTGTGGCTGGCCACGGCCTCGCTGCTGATGATGAGCGTAGGCGTGTTCGCGTGGATCTGGGTCAAGCCACGCGTCACCTGACGGTTCAAGTATTCCGGGCTCGGGTCGATATGAAAGAGAGGCACGCCTCCCTCGTGCCGGAGATCCGCGATGCCCGCTCCCCGATTCCCGTTGCAACGCTTGCTGACCCAAACCGTGTTCGGCTTGGCCGCTGCCGCTTCATGCGCGACCGCGCTGGCTTCTGACCACGCTGCGCCGCCTGCCTCCGCGCCGAAGGCCGTTGGCGAAGCCAAGGCTGAAGCGGCTGTGCCCAAGGCCGTTAAAGAAGAGCCCCGCAGCATGGCGAAGAAGACAGGCCCGCTGGACCCGATGGAGATGCTGCGCGAAAAACTCGCTGCCCGGCTGGGTGCGACCAAACCGCCCGAAGCCGCCAGCCCGAACGTGGTGCGCATCGTCTCCAAAGCCAGCGTTTCACAAGAGACCCCCGTGCCAGCGGGTGCGGGCCGCGGCCCCGTCGTTGCACCGGTGGCGCGGCGCACTGCAGCGCAGCTCCCAAAGCATGTCGACCATGCGGCCGACTGGAGCTACGAAGGCAGCGCCGGCCCAGATGGCTGGGGCCAGATGAAGCCCGAGTTTGCGAAGTGTTCGACAGGTTCGCGCCAGAGTCCGATCGACATTCGCGACGGCATCAAGGTCGGCCTCGATGAAGTGCAGTTCGACTACAAGTCGAGCGCGTTCCGTGTCGTTGACAACGGGCACACTGTTCAGGTCAATGTGGGCGCAGGCAATGCTATCGAAGTGCTGGGCCGCCGCTACGAGTTGCTGCAGTTCCACTTTCACCGGCCGTCGGAAGAACGCATCAACGGCAAGCAGTTCGACATGGTGGTGCACCTCGTGCACAAAGATCTGGAAGGCCGGCTCGCAGTCGTTGCGGTGCTGCTCGAACGTGGCAGCGCGTTGCCCATTGTGCAAAGCGTGTGGAACAACCTTCCGCTTGAAAAAGGTGACGAAGTGGCGGCAAAGCTTCCGCTCGACCTGAGCGCACTGCTGCCCGCCGAACGCAGCTACTTCACCTACATGGGTTCACTGACCACGCCGCCCTGCAGCGAAGGCGTGCTGTGGATGGTGATGAAGAGCCCGGTGCAGGTCTCGGCCGAACAGATCGGCATCTTCAGTCGCCTCTACCCAATGAACGCGCGGCCGATCCAGTCGGCCAGCGGCCGGCTCATCAAAGAATCGAACTGAAGGCCTCACAGGCGTCGAGCCGCCAAGCTGAACCCGGCGATACACTGCGCTGCCTCAACGAGGGAGCCTGTGCATGAGCTTTCTGATCATCGGCCTGGTGCTGTTTCTGGGCATTCATTCGGTTTCTATCTTCGCGCCAGGCTGGCGTGACCAACAGGCCGCGCAGCGTGGCGAAGGCGCCTGGAAGGGCCTGTATACGGTTGTCTCGCTGATCGGTTTCGGGCTTCTCGTGTATGGCTATGGTGTGGCGCGCCAGTCGCCTGTGGTGATCTACGCACCGCCCAAAGCGCTGCGCCACGTCACGTTGCTGCTGATGCTGCCGGTGTTCCCGCTATTGCTGGCCAGCTACCTGCCAGGGCGCATCAAGACGGCAGCCAAGCACCCGATGCTGTTGGCCACCAAACTGTGGGCGTTGTCGCACCTGCTTGCCAACGGCAATCTGGCCGACATGCTGCTTTTTGGTGGTTTCCTGGCCTGGGCCGTGGCTGACCGCATCTCGCTCAAGCGCCGAGTGGCACGGGCCGTGCCAGGTGCGCCGGCCAGTGCCATGAACGACGTGGTCGCGGTTGCTGGAGGCTTCGCGCTCTATGCTGTGTTCCTGTTCTGGGCGCACGGCTGGCTGATTGGAGTGGCGCCTCTTTCGTGAGCGGCAGTGTCAGCGCGGCTGCTGCAATTCCAGCAACAGCTTGGCACGGTCGACGCCCTCGGCCTGGTTGGCCAGGAGCTGGAAAAACTGTTCCTGCGTGCCGCCAACTGCGGAGGCCTTCTTCACCACGATCTTCGCGATCGGCCCAATGTGCCGCGTCATCACCTTGACCGAATGCGCCAGAGTCGCCTCTGACAGCGCCACGGCCGTTGCCGTTCCGGGCTCCGTCGGGTTCGGTGCTGTGAGCTGCGAGCGCGCCAACCCGCCGAGCGACGAAGTGATCGCGCCCACCTTCTGCAAAAAAGTGCGGCGGTCGGCCGGCTCGGCAATGTGTTCGACGAGCGCGTTGCCGAGCCCGCGCATATCGGTCGATGCTTTCGCGGCATTGCGCACAAGCAGCCGCGCCATCGGGCCGATGTGGATGGCCAGCGCGCGTTCGACCTGCGCCAGCGCGGCGCTGTCCCAGCCGGTGATCGGCGTCGTCAGCGCGCCGCTGGGCGCATGGGTGGCTTTGTCGTGCGGGCGTGCACCGGCCGGGTCGGCCATCGCCGAGGCCACTGCGGCGCTCGGTGTTGGCCGGATAACGACAGTGGTCTCGCTCAGGTCTACGCAGAGCCCGGCCGCCACGCGTGACAGCACGTCGCGAAACTCGGCGGCGCTGGCGAAACGCGCCTTCGGATCCTTGGCAATGGCTTTGGCGACGACCCCATCGAAGCGCGCTGCCCGCCCGCTGCCGGGAACCTGGCTTGGGGGTGTGGGGTGCTCGTTGAGGATCTTGTACATCACCGCTTCGTAGCTGCCGGTGAACGGCGTTTCACCTGACAGCAGGCGGTATAGCAACACCCCAGCTGCGAAGATGTCTACCCGGTGGTCGATGCTCTCGCCCACGTACTGCTCAGGCGCCATGTAACCCGGCGTGCCGATGATCGAATCGGCCTGTGTCAGCGCACGGTTCTCGATGCGCGCTATACCGAAGTCGGCCACCTTGAGCTGGCCGGTGGCGGTGATGATCAGGTTAGCCGGCTTGATGTCGCGGTGCCACACCTGGTGCTGGTGCGCGCAGTCCAGCGCGTCGAGCAGCTGATCCATGATGCGCAGCAGCTCCGGCTCTGGCAGCAGCCGCGTTTTGGTCAGCACCTGCGCGAGGTTGCGGCCCTCCACATATTCCATCGCGATGAACGCCGAGCTCTGGTCTTCGCCGTATTCGTAAATCGCCACTATGCCTGGGTGCAGCAGCCGGCCCACTGCCTGGGCCTCATTGCGAAAACGCGCCGCGATCGACTCGGCCTGCAGGTCGTCGTCGATCAGCTTCTTGTGGATGGTCTTGAGCGCCACGCGGCGCTGAATGTCGGAATCAAACCCGGTGTAGACAACGCCCATCGCGCCGTCACCGAGCACGCCGGTGATCGTGTACTTGCCGAGTCTTTCCGGATGAACCATTGCCGTGGCGGCTTCAGCTGTCGAGCAGCTTCATCGCGTGAACGAGGCTCTTGCGCATGCGGGCAAACGACTCGGCGAGCACGCCGATCTCGTCGCGCGACTTGGCCGTGAACTCGGGGGCCTCCATGTCGCCCATGCTGACGCGGTCAGACAGCGCCGAGAGCCGACTCACCGGCTGAATCACGAGCTTCCACAGCATCAGGTTGAGGGTGCCGCCGACCATCAAAAACACGGCCGCAAGCAAAGCCATCACGACGCCGAGCGCATGGTTGGCGCGTTGCAGCGGCACCGCCAGCGGCACCGACACCAACTGCGCACCGAGCGCTTCGTTCATGGTCCAGCCGAAGCCGTTGTTCGGGCCGTATCTCTCGACCAGCGTCTTGGGTGCTGCATCGGGCGTGGTGTGGCAGCGCAAGCAGGCGGCGTTGGTGATCTTGATCGGCCGGGCGATGAAGAGCGAACGACCCGAAGGGGTTTCACGCTCGCCGATGAATTCAGTTTTGTCGGGCGAGCTTCGAAACTGGGCGATCACGTCTGCTTCCCACTCGACAGCACGGTCGCGCGGGTTGGTGGGGTTCAGCATTGCCGGCTTGTAGGAGTAGTCGGGGTACCGGCCTTGCAGCTTCTTCAGGATTTCGGTCGAGACGAAGGACGGCACTGACTCTGGCAAGAAGCTGTACTTCATCTGCGTTTCCAGCAGCGGTGCGATGTGCTCTGCGGTGAAGGCACTGACCACAACAGCTTTTTCCATCAACAAGCGCGCCCGGTCGAGCACCTCGGCACGAGCGTCGCGCTGCAGCAGTTCACGTGCGACGGTAGCCGCCACCCCGAAGCCAATGGCGAAGACGATCAAGAAAACGAGGTTGAACTTGAGCAGCAGCTTCATCGGGCGTGTCTCGCAGAGGTGGGCGGATCAACGGTACAAAACGGGCGCAGGCGCGGGCGCGGGCGCGGCCGAGGCCGGCGGCTTCGACAAGTACTTCTCGGGGAAGAGGGCGCGGTCCCACTCGGGGTGATTGCGCAGGCCTGCAACCAGCCCGGTGCGAAAGTCAGCGGTCTGCGCCAGCGCTTTCCAGCGCGCCACGAACAGCGGGCGCAACGCAGCCTCGGCGTCGACCCAGGGCTGCACGTCGGCATACGTGATCGGGGCCAGGCGCTTTGGCAGCACGTCGCGCGCAGCGAACAGCGCTGCACGGGCCGGCAGCGTGTCGAGAAAAGCACGTGGCACGCGGTTGATGAAGTCGGCCGTCGGGCGCCCTGAGAGAACGGCTTTTGAGTCGCCGGTGCCGGCCAGGAATTCGCCGGCTTTCAACTTCGCAGTCGCCACGGCCTTGCCTTTGCTGCGCTCGGTCAGCATCAGTTCGCCGGACTCTGCGAACACGGCCCACGAAGCGGCCTCCACGTTGAGAACCGCGTCGCGAGCAATGCCGGTCAGGTCGAACGATTCGCTGGCGAAGCCGGCGGCGGGCAGGCCCTTCGGCACGGTGATCTTGGCCCATCCCTGCAACACGTACAGCCTGGCGCTGCGGGCGCCGCTCCGCTCGCCAGAGAACTTCGGCGTCATCAGCACACGCGTGGCGGGGCCGATGTCGAGGGAGGTTCCGTCGCCGAATTCGATGCGCGTCAGTTTGGCCTGCTGGGTTGATTCGACGATGTCGCTGGCCGCGATGCGTACGCCTTCGGCGAGTGCGAAGCGCGCGCTGTCGCGTACGAGGAGCACCTCGCCATCGGCGATGGTGACAACGCCGATGACCGGCTCGGCACGTAGCCCGCCAGGCAGCGAAAAGACCAGCATCAACAATGCACGGAGCCACATATTGTTCAGGCTTTCAGCTCGCGCCCCAACGTCAAGGCTGCAAAAGATTATCGGGCATGGTCCGGGCCCTTTTGTTGCGCTGTTTCGGTCCACAACTGTGAGGTTCGGCCCGTCGCCAGCAGCGCGCGCCGGATTCATTCACAGCCTCATGAGGACCAAAGTGCTTCATCGCCGCATTCACGCAATTTAAGCGCCGGCGGCGGCCGAGCAACGCAGCTTGAATTCCAGTGAGGTCGCGCGCCGTTTGGGGTGGGCGATGTTTCGCTGCCGTTGAGCCTCTTTGCATGGCAGTTGAGCGTTGCCGACCTTGCCGCGCTTCAAGAGGCGCCGCCTGTTCAAGCCTCGCGCCGAGCTGTTGTGGCATGCGCTCGCCCACAGGCCAAAGCGCATGGTCGCTTGGAACTTCGCGTGCGCAGGCCCTCAGGCCGTCAATGCGCCTTCCGGATCGCGCTGCAGCACCTCGGCGCGCAGCGAATGCGAATTCACGTCGGTGATCGTCACGTCGACCATCTGCCCGATCAGCCGTGAAGCATTCGGCCCGCCAGGGAAGTTGACCATTCGGTTGCACTCGGTGCGACCCGCCAGATCGTTGGGGTCTTTGCGCGACTGGCCTTCTACCAGCAGCCGCTGCACCGTGCCCAGGCGTGATTCGCTGATGCGCCGGGCGCTGTCGTCTATCACCTTCTGCAGGTGGTGCAGGCGCTTGAGCTTATCCAGCTGCGGCGTGGCATCAGCAAGATTGGCAGCCGGCGTGCCGGGGCGCGGACTGAAGACGAAGCTGAAGCTGTAGTCGAAGCCCACATCAAGAATCAGCTTCATCATCTGCTCGAAGTCGGCTTCGGTCTCGCCGGGGAAGCCGACGATGAAGTCGCTGGAAAGGCAGAGGTCAGGCCGCACCGCGCGCAGCTTGCGGATCGTGCTCTTGTATTCCATCGCGGTGTAGCCGCGCTTCATCGCCATCAGGATGCGGTCGCTGCCGTGTTGCACCGGAAGGTGAAGGTGGTTTACAAGCTGCGGCACCTTCGCGTACACGTCGATGAGGCGCTGTGTGAACTCGTTCGGGTGGCTGGTGGTGTAGCGGATGCGCGCGATGCCGGGAATGGCGGCCACGGCTTCGATCAGCAGCGCGAAGTCGGCGATGTCGGCCGTGCTGCCCATCGCGCCGCGGTACGCGTTCACGTTTTGGCCCAGCAAGGTTACTTCGCGCACGCCCTGTTCAGCGAGATGCGCCACTTCCACAAGCACGTCGTCGAATGGCCTCGAAACTTCTTCGCCTCGGGTGTAGGGCACAACGCAGTAGCTGCAGTATTTCGAGCAGCCTTCCATGATTGAGACGAAGGCACTTGCGCCGTCAACCCGCGCCGGTGGCAGGTGATCGAACTTCTCGATCTCTGGAAAGCTGATGTCGACTTGCGGGCGCAGCTGTTTCACGCGCTGGTTCAACAACTCGGGCAGGCGGTGCAACGTCTGCGGCCCGAACACCACGTCAACATACGGAGCGCGCTTGATAATTGCTTCGCCTTCTTGGCTCGCCACACAACCGCCCACGCCGATCAGCACGCCCTTGGCCTTCAGGTGCCTCACGCGGCCCAGGTCGCTGAACACTTTTTCTTGCGCCTTTTCGCGCACCGAGCAGGTGTTAAACAGGATCAGATCGGCGTCGTCTACGTTCATCGTCGGCTCGTAGCCCTGGGCCGCGCGCAACACGTCGGCCATCTTGGCGGAGTCGTACTCGTTCATCTGGCAACCGAAGGTCTTGATGAAAACCTTCTTGGAGGTTGAAGCCTCTCGCTCGCCGCTGACGGCGAGCGATCCCGCGACGGGACCAGCGCCCGCGCTCGGCGGCCGAGCGCTCGTGCCATCGGCGCTCACGGCTTGGTCCAGATCTGCGCGCCTTGGTCGAACGACCAAGCTTGGGCTTGCTCTTGCGTCGAGGGCCAGGGCCGGACCGCCTCTTCCTCTGGCCGCAGGATCCACACATCTTTGATCAGACCGCTGGTGTCGATGGTGTAGTTCACACGCAGCTTCTGGCCCACCAGCGCACCGGTCAGCTGGATCATGTTGGCCTGGTCGCGCACGCGCACCCCTGGGGAGAACTGGGCGGCACGACCGTTGAGCCTGAGCTCAGCGTTGTCTTCCACCACGATCACGCCGCGCAGCGCGGAGGCGGGGAACTGGCGTTGCATTTGCGCGGCCGCAGGAGCGGCCAGCACGACTGTTGCGGCAGCAACGAAAAGACAGCGGTACATGGTGTTCATCCAGTGGCTGTTGAGGGGGCGAAAGCGCCGCAGTTTAACGCGGCGTGTCCGGCTTAGCATCGCGTTTTGGCGTTATGGGAGCAGGCTCATGTTTGGAATTGCCGACTACGCCGCATTCGTGGCCGCGATCATCGTCTTCCTGTTGATTCCCGGGCCGGGCAACCTGGCGCTGATCACGTCCACCAGCAAGGGCGGCGTGCGCGGTGGCGTCGCCGCGACGCTTGGTCTGATCGCTGGCGACCAGGTTCTGATGTGGATGGCGGTCGCCGGCGTGGCGGCCTTGTTGTCCGCCTGGCCACCCGCTTTTCGCGCCGTGCAGTGGTTGGGGGCGGTCTACCTGGCGTGGTTGGGGGCGAAGATGTTGCTCGCCAATCCAGGTGACGCACCGGTGCTGAACATCCAGCCACGCCATTACTTCGGGCAGGCGCTGCTCATCACGCTGTTAAACCCGAAGGCCATCGTGTTCTACATGGCGTTCTTTCCGTTGTTTGTCGACCCACTTCGGCACCAGGGCGTGGTGACCTTCGGTGCGATGGCGCTGACGATCGCCGTGCTCACATTCGCCTACGGCATCATCGTTGTGACGCTGACGCACATCCTGGCTGAGCGCATGCGCGCCAACCCGATCGTCTCGAGCGTGCTGCAAAAAGTTGCAGGCATGTTCCTGATCGGCTTCGGCATCAAGCTCGCCCTGTCGAAGTAGGTTCTGTGGCCAACGCCGCGGAGCAACCTGCGTGGCGATGCCATCGCACCACGCGGCCGGCGCTGCGTCACGGCCGAGCTAAGAGCCCGTGAACCTCGCACGGTGTTGCGCGCTATTCGGCACCCAGCCCGTCCCCAATTCACGCGCAAAGCGCCAAAGAAAAAGGCTTCCGAGTCATTGACTTAGAAGCCTTTTGGGTCTTGGTGGCGCTTCAGGGATTCGAACCCCGGACCTGCGGATTATGATTCCGTCGCTCTAACCGACTGAGCTAAAGCGCCTAAGCCTTTGATTATATCGCTCACCGCGCGGCCGCGAATCTGCTCCGCTCACCCCCGCTTCCTGCCCTTCATCGCCACGGACCGACGCCCGCCCAGCATGTTCAGCTTCTTCAAGAAAAAACCAGCCCCCGAAGCCGCCTCGCCGATAGCCGCTCTACCGCCGGTCGTTGCGGTGAACGCCGAGCCTGAGCCTGAGCGCCGCAGCTGGGTTGACAAGCTGCGCGGTGGCTTGCGCAAGACCGGTTCCAGCATCGCCCAAGTGTTCACCGGCACGCAGATCGACGACGCGCTCTACGAAGAGCTGGAGTCGGCGTTGCTGATGGCCGATGCCGGAGTCAAGGCGACAGAGTTTCTGCTGTTTGACCTGAAGCGCCGCGTCAAGGAAGCCAAGGCCATCGAACCTCAGGCCGTCAAGGGCCTGCTCGCCGACGCGCTCGCCGACCTCCTTGCGCCGCTCGAACAACGCCTGCACGTGGGCGAACACCGGCCGACAGTGATGATGGTTGTCGGCGTCAACGGTGCCGGCAAGACCACCAGCATCGGCAAGCTGACGCGCCACCTGGCAGATGCGCATAAGAAGGTGTTGCTTGCGGCCGCCGACACTTTTCGCGCCGCGGCGCGCGAGCAGCTCGCTGTCTGGGCCGGCCGCAACCGGGTCGAGATCGTCAGCCAGGAAGGTGGAGACCCGGCGGCCGTCACCTTCGACGCCGTGATCGCCGGCAAGGCGCGCGCTTGCGACGTGGTGATCGCCGATACGGCCGGGCGCCTCACGACGCAGCTGCACTTGATGGAAGAGCTGAAAAAGATCCGCCGCGTGATCGCGAAGGCGCAGGAAGGAGCACCGCACGAAGTGCTGCTGGTGGTCGACGGCAATACCGGCCAGAACGCTTTGGCGCAGGTGCAGGCGTTCGACGCGGCGCTGCAACTGACCGGGCTGATCGTCACCAAGCTCGACGGCACCGCCAAGGGCGGCGTGCTCGCAGCCGTGGCGCTCTGGTCGCGTGAGCGGGTGCTCAGCGGCGCCCGGCCGCTGCCGGTCTACTTCATCGGTGTGGGGGAGAAGCTCGAAGACCTGCAGACCTTCAGCGCGCGTGAATTCGCGCAGGCGCTGCTGAGCTGAGGCCATCCCAGCACGCCGCGCCTGGCTCGTGCAGTGTTCCATTCTGTTTGGAACTCAAGCGAGCGCTGGCACGAAAGACTTTCTGCAGATGGTCGCACGCGCCCTTGCTCCCGGCGAACGGCTCGGCTTTGGTGCTGTGATGAGCAGCGCATTCATCAATCGCGGCGACCAGTTCAGGCACGCTGGTGAAAGCGCCCCTCGGAGATGTTGCGAAAGAAGCGCTCAGCCATGTTCAGCCATGAGGCCGAGGCTGTCGCTTTTAGTCGCGGCATAGCACCAGGGCGTGCTCGGGAGGGGTGGGGGATTTAGAGGCCCACGGTGTCTTCGAACTTCTCGACGAGCAACGGATAACGCGAGACCCTCAAGCCGCGCAAGATGCGCGGCTCCAGACTGCTGGCCGGCCCGTGCCGCACGCCGGTGCTGGCGCTAACGCCCACTCTTGCGCGAGGCTCCGGTACGACCCTCGAAGTTGATCCCAGCGTGGTCAGCAACCCACCGAGCGATCTCGTGCGGGAAAGCCGTCTATTGCGGCAGCGCGGGCCAGGCCCTCCCGATGCTGCGAGCTGCCCGTGCGCAAGTGGCCAAAGCGGCACCCCGCCGTTCTTGGCTCCAAGCATCCCGCGATCCACGTCGATGTGCATATTGCGGCATCGACCGTGAACTTGTGCGCAGCCTTGGTTTTGGTTCGCTGGCGGAAAAAGCCACCACCCCTCAAGCTTGTGTCTACACATCCGAAAACCCGTTCATAGAACCGAGAAAGACCGCCCCATGACCTGCCGTTGCACCCCCGTGCGCCCGCTGCCGCAACGGTTCTCCGTAGGCGTGTTGCTGCTGTGCACGGCCCTGACTGCCTTCGCGCAAGTTGCCCCGCGCAGCCCCGTCGCGCCAGCGCCCGCGCCCGCGCCCGCGCTGGCCGCTGCCGCTGCACCCAGCCCAACGGCGGCGCTCGGCTGCCTCATCGACGCCTCGGCCGTGGTTGAAGTAGGCACCTCGGTCAGCGGCGTCTTGCAGGCCGTGCTGGTCGAGCGTGGCGACGTGGTGCATAAAGGCCAAGTGCTCGCCCAGCTCGAAGCCAACGTCGAGCGCGCTGCCGTGTCGCTGGCGCAAACCCGGCTCAAAAACCAGGCCGACATTCTTTCCGCGCGCAGCCAAAAAGACTACGCCGACCGCAAGGCCGTGCGCACCGCCGAACTCACAACACTGAAGTTCGTCTCAGACCAGGCCCGCGAACAAGCCGACACCGAAGCCTCCTTGGCCACCATGAAGGTCGCCCAGGCGTTGGAACAACAAACCCTTGCCGGCCAAGAACTGGCCCTGGCACGCGCCCAGCTCGCACAGCGCACCATCGCCAGCCCCATCTCGGGCGTGGTCGTCGAGCGCTACACCTCGGTGGGCGAGCGTATTGAGAACCGGCCGATCCTGAAGATCGCGCAGATCGACCCGCTGCGCGTTGAGGTCGTGCTTGCGGCGTCGCAGTTCAACGCCATTCGCGTGGGCAAGACCGCGCGCGTCATGCCCGAGCTGCCCGGCGCCCAGCCGCTCATGGCCACAGTGAGCATCGTTGACCGTGTTGTCGACGCCGCGAGCAACACCTTCCGCGCCCGCCTCATGCTGCCCAACCGCGACCTCGGCGTGCCCTCGGGCGTGCGCTGCAAGATTGACTTCGCCGGCTGACCCCCCGCCCCACCGCACGTCGCGCCACCATCCCCATGGCCCAACTCCCGCGTTCGCAGTCATGGTGGCGCGGGTGCTTGCGCGCTGCGGCGCTGTGGCTGCGCGGCGGCCCGCCAGACCCTGATGCAAGCATCCAGCGCGCCATCATCGAAGAGCTGGAGCCGCGCCTGCTGTACTCAGCCGACTCGCCGCTAGCGGTGTTCAGCGACGACCTGATGGCCGTGGTGAGGGTCGTCAAACCCGCCGGCGCACTCGCCGCCGCGCCTGAGCCCGCGGCCTCACCCGCCGCCGTGGTGGCCACCGCCCCGGCGGCGATCACGCTCGTCTTCCTTGACAGCAGCATCAGCAATGTCGGGCAGATTCTTGCTGGCATCGACTATGCCGCACAAGTCGTGCTCATCACGCCGGGCACAGACGGCATTGAGCAGATCCTGTACACCCTGCAGGGCCGCAGCGACGTGGGTGCCATTCACCTCATCGGCGAAGGCAGCGCCGGGCAACTGCACCTGGGCAGCGCGTTTCTGACGCAAGACAGCATCAGCAGCACCTACGCACAACAACTTGCGCGCATTGGCCAGAGCCTGACGGGCGAAGCCGACATCTTGATCTACGGCTGCAACTTCGGCGCGGGCGACGACGGCGCGGCGGCCATGCGCTTGCTCTCCGACCTCACGGGTGCAGACGTTGCAGCCAGCACCAACCGCACCGGCAGCGCAGCGCAAAACGCCGACTGGGTGCTCGAAGCCGCGGTCGGCAAAATCGAAGCCAGCGTGGTGGTTGGGCAGTCTGCGCAAGTGCAGTGGGAAGGGGCGCTGGCCACCTACACCGTCACCAACACCAACGACAGCGGCGCAGGCTCGCTGCGCCAGGCCATCATCGACGCCAATGCGAACGCTGGCACAGACTCTATAGTCTTCAACATTGCCGGCACCGGGGTGCACACCATCAACCCGCTGACCTCACTGCCGAACATCACCGGCACCGTGATTCTGGACGCCACCACGGACGACAGCTTTGCGGCCAACGGCAGCAAGCCGGCCATCATCATCGACGG
>JBBRPV010000082.1:0-18189 GCA_038227445.1 Burkholderiales bacterium
AAGCGGTCGATCCGCTGCTCCTCCAAGACCAGGCGCTCGAGCAGTTGCTGCCCCTGGTCAACCTGCTGCTGCACGCAGAACCCATCCGGCGGCCGGCAGCGGCAGGGGCTGCGTGTAGGTGGAACGGGGCATCGCAGGATGAAAAAACGCAATGGGGACGAGTACTTGGCGGCAGCGGGTTGCCATCGAGGCAACATTACTACCAAAGTATCGACGGTGGCAAGTTCACTACTCGAAAACAAGTAGTAATCGTGGCTACACAGGCTGAGCGCGAGGCGCTTCTGTCGAGGAGGAGATCAAGAAGACCGGGGTGGCAGGTTTACTACTCTTCACGGCCTGTACGCCATCGTCGACAGCGCCGCGGCGTTGCGCAGCGTGTTGGAGGCCGGTGTGCGCACCGTGCAACTGCGAATTAAACGCCCGGCCGACGCCGACGCGGCCTGGACTGCGGCGTTGCGCGACGCCATCCGCGACAGCATCCAAGCGGCCGAGGTGCATGGCGCACTGCTGTTCATCAACGACCACTGGCGCCTGGCCGCCGAACTGGGCGCCTGCGCCGTGCACCTGGGCCAGGAAGACCTGCTGGCGCTCGACGAACGCGGGCACGCCGAGCTCCGTGCCAGCGGTCTGGGCCTGGGTATCAGTTCGCACGCCGTCTGGGAGCTGTGCCGGGCGCGCAGCCTGGCACCGCAGTACATCGCCTGCGGCCCTGTCTGGCCGACCACCACCAAAGAGATGCCGTGGCGACCCCAGGGCCTGGACAACCTGGCCTGGTGGTGCCGTGTCGCAGGCGCGCCCGTGGTGGCCATCGGCGGCATCCTGACGCCCGAGCAGGTGCGCCAGACCGCGGCGGCCGGCGCGTCGGGCGTGTGTGTGCTGCGCGGCCTGGGCAGCGACCCGCGGCTCACCGTGGCCGCGCTGCAGCAGGCCTTCGAGCAGGGGCGGCAAGACGCCTTGGCCGATGCCGGCCAGCCGGTCGGTCCGATGCACCCCACGCTGGGCGCTGCGACATGACGACATCGGCAACACGACCGCTGCGCATCGGCATTGCCGGCGCGGGGCTGCTGGGCAGGTTGCTGGCCTTCACGCTCTCACGCGCCGGCCACCGGGTCGAGGTGCATGACCCGGCCGCGGGCCCTGATGCCCGTGGCGCTGCGGGCTGGACGGCCGCGGGCATGCTCAGCCCGCTGGCTGAGCTGGAGTCCGCCGACGAGCGGGTCTTCCGCTGGGGGCTGCGCTCGATCGAACTGTGGCCGCAGATTCTGGCCGCGCTGCCGGCGCAGGTGGAATTTCGCTGCGACGGCAGCCTGCTGGTCGCGCACCGCGAAGACATCGGCGCCGCGCGGCGCGTTCTGGACGTGCTGGCGCACAAGGCGCCGCCGGGTCATTCGGCGCAGCCGATCACGCCGGCCGAGCTGGCGCAACTCGAGCCCGCGCTGCGCAGCGGCCTGCACGCCTGGCTGCTGCCCGGCGAGGGCCGCATTCACACCGTGCAGGCGATGGCCGCACTGGCCGCCGGCCGGCCGGGCGCCGACTGGCATTGGGGCTCGCCGGTGGCCGCAGTCGAGCCGGGTCGGCTGCTGCTGCCCGGTGGCCCGGCCGCTTTCGACTGGGTCTTCGACGTGCGCGGCGTCGGCGCCCGCCCGCAGCTGCGGGTGCGCGGGGTGCGCGGCGAGATCTTCTGGCTGCAGGCGCCGGGCCTGGGCCTGTGCCGGCCGGTGCGCCTGCTGCACGCCCGCCACCGCGTCTACTTGGTGCCTCGGGCGCCCGACCTCGTCGTCGTCGGCGCCAGCGAGATCGAAAGCGAAGACCGCTCACCGGTGTCGCTGCGCAGCACGGTCGAGCTGCTGGCGGCGGCGCACAGCATCGTGCCCGCGCTCGCCGAAGCGCGCATCGTCCACAGCGAAACCAACCTGCGCCCGGCGCTGCCCGACAACCTGCCGTGCATCGAGGTGCAACCCGGCCTGGTGCGCATCAACGGCCTGTTCCGCCACGGCTGGCTGATCGCGCCCGGGCTTGTCGAGACCGCGCTGGAGATCGCGTTGGGGGCCGCTTTCGGCAGCGGCTTCGCGCGCCCGGGCGGAACCCTCCAGGAGATTTTTTCGTGATCGAGATCCGTCTCAACAAAGAGTCGCGTCAGCTCGAGGACGACACCACACTGGCCGCGCTGATCGTGTCGCTCGGCCATACACCGGCCGCGCTGGCTACCGCCGTCAACGGCAACTTCGTGCCGCGCGAGCAGCGACAAGTCTGCCGCCTGCAGCATGGCGACGCGGTCACGACCTTCCAACCCATCACCGGGGGATGACACCATGAACCTTGCGATAGGGGGCGTCGAGCTCCACAGCCGCTTCTTCCTCGGCACCGCGAGCTACCCGTCGCCGGCCGTGCTGCGCTCGGCGATCGAATCGTCCGGCTCCCAGGTCGTCACCGTCGGCCTGCGGCGGCAACTGGCTGGTGATGGCGAAGCCGGCGATTTTTACCGTCACGTCCGCGATTCGGGCGCGCACCTGCTGCCGAACACCGCCGGCTGCACCACGGCGCGCGAGGCCGTCACGCTGGCGCGCATGGCGCGCGAGATGTTCGGCACCCACTGGATCAAGCTCGAGGTGATCGGCGACGAGTACACCTTGCAGCCCGACCCGTGGGAGTTGGTCGTGGCCGCACGCGAACTGGCCACCGACGGCTTCGAGGTCTTTCCCTACTGCACCGACGACCTCGTCACCTGCACCCGCCTGCTCGATGCGGGCTGCCGAATCCTGATGCCGTGGGGTGCGCCCATCGGATCCGGTCAGGGCTTGCTGAATCCTTCGGCCCTGCGCACCCTGCGCGCGCGACTACCGGGCGTGCCTCTCATCGTCGACGCGGGCATCGGTTCGCCGCGGGATGCTGTGCACGCCATGGAACTCGGCTACGACGCCGTGCTGGTCAACTCCGCCGTGGCACTGGCTCATGACCCAGTCACCATGGCCCGCGCCTTCCGCCTGGCCATCGAGGGCGGGCGACTGGCCTGGGAAGCCGGCATCATGGCCAAGCAGGAGATGGCCGTGCCGACGACGCTCGTCACGGGCCGGCCATTTGTGTTGTAGGAGCTTGGCCCGTCGCGGCGTGTGTGGTGAGCAGCCCATCGTCGCCTGTTCGGCACCTTGATCGCGAACGCGAGCTTCAGCGCGTGACGTGAGCACGTTTGCGATGAATCGCACATCCGCCCAATCCAACCTCCTGCGGTGCTTGTATTGCCCCAACTGGTATGCGTCAAAGCCGACCCTGCCGAGTGTCCGGTGGTGGCCGGTTCTGTGAGTAGCTGAAGGACTGCTGCCTGGCAGCCCGGTTTCAATGTCGGCAGACGGGCGTCCTGATCGCCAACGCGATCGGTGCAAGTCGACCCATTGCTGTCGGCCACGGATTTCGGCGCGGCCGACCGCTCCACCTTGGAAGCGGACATTGCCAAAACCCGGCCTGTCGCGACCAGATTGCCGGAGTCGGCCTTCGACGTGACCTAAAGCGGCTCGGTGTCTTATGGGACCTGAGTAAGTGCTCGTCCCTGGCTCAAGATGGTGCTGATGAGTAGATGCGGAAGCTGCCAATACTCTTTGTCTCGTCGCGGCTAGCTTTATACGGCGTTAAGGCACTTCCTTTCGGGACATCCCGGCGCTTTTGCGGCGTGCAGGACACCGTGGGATAGCCTCGCGGCCTCAAATTTGAAGTGCAACACCTCGTCCCCAGATGAGGTTTCAAGATGCAAGATTGCCGCAGCTATCAGCAGCTCAAGCCCGAAGAGCGTGTCGTGCTCGCGAACTTGCGCTTGCAGGGTTTTGGAGTACACCGCATTGCTGCAGTCACTGGCCGCGCGCCCTCGACGGTCAGCCGTGAGTTGCGCCGCAACAAGCAGCCCGGTGCGGGCTACGCGAGCGAAGTCCGGTGGGACAATGAGCCGGCATGCGCGCATGGAGCGTTCGATGGCGCACATGACGCCGGCCCTACACCGGCTGGAATGTGCCTTCCCCGCCATCGAAGTGCTGGCCTGGCTGGAAGGCCTCGACCCCCACTGAGCCCATGAAGGCAGCCTAACGGGAGCGGCCAGCGGACCGGCGCTGCTTACCTCACCTACAGACATTTCGATCCGCGACAGCTTGCCCGGCACAGCCTTAGTGCTGCTCACCGCCACCAATGAAGGCAGCCGCTGCTGGATCACTGTGCAGGGCCGCCTCGACGCCGCAGCCCGCACCGATTTTCTGCGGCGCTTGACCCATGGCCGCAACCGCAGGGTCTCTCTGATGCTCGAACGCATGCAAGTGCACCAGGCCGCGGTCGTGGGGATGTGGGTGGACGAGCAAGACGAAATCGTCGAGTACGGCTGCCTGCCGAGCCATAGTGCCGTTCAAGTTCGACCCGACCGCATCTGCCCGGTTTTTATTGCTCTTATCTCCCAATCCCGCAGGCGGCTCCTGATTTGAAATAGCGAGCACTGGTCGGTGTCTGGCGCGCAATCGGCGCTCTGGCACTGCAAACCAGGCTGTCGATGATGCACCGCCCTGTGTGCTTCACGGCCCAACCCACAAAGATCTGGAGCACGCATGTCACTTGTCCGCAAGGCCTCTATCGCTACCACCAAAGAAATCCCCCAAGCGTTGCAGGCCGTTGCGGCTGGCATCCCGCGCAATGTGTCGCGCGACGCCGATGTGCAACGCAAACGCGCCCGCACGCTGGCCAAGCAGCAGCAGGCGTCCGAACGGGTCGCCGCCGCCGCTACCGAACTGGCATCGGGCGTCAACGAAGCAGCGTCGGCCGCCGAAGAGCTGAAGCGCGCTGCAACGCAGATCGCCACTGGCGCCGAAGAAGCGTCCGGCGCGGCGCAGGAGTCCCTCGCGGCCATCACCCAGGTTGCGGGCGCGATCACGCGGCAGATCGCCGCGGCGGCGCTGGCACAGCGCACCGCCGAGGGCATCCAGACACTGGCCGGCGAGGTCAACGCCCAAGTCGGCTCGACTGTCGGCAATGTCAAGCAGGCGGCGCTGCGGCAGGCCGAGTCGGTGAAGATGATGACCGAGCTCGAACGCCAGGCGGCGAGCATCGGCGACATCGTCAAGGCCGTCGTGCGCATCGCCGACCAGACCAACCTGCTGGCGCTAAACGCCGCCATCGAAGCGGCCCGCGCCGGCAAGCACGGAAAGGGTTTTGCCGTCGTTGCCGACGAAGTGCGCACGCTGGCCGAAACGTCGGAGAAGAGCGCCAAGCAGATTCAGGACCTGATCGGCCAGATCCAGGGCGACGTCAAGGTCATCGCCGAAGGCATCAACAAGGGTGCCGAGACGGTACAGAGCGAAGTCGAGAAGAGCGTGCTGATACTGACGCAGCTCGAACAGATCCGCACCGACGCCGCCGACATCGTCAACGGAGCGTCCGAGATCGGCCTCGCGGCTACCCAAAGCAACGTGGCGTCGCAGCAGGCTTTGCAAGGTGCGGAGCAGATCGCGGCGGCTTCCACCCAGCAGTCGTCAGCCTGCGAAGAGGCCAACAAGACCGTCACCGAACAAACCACAGCCCTGTCGCAGTGTGAACAGACCTCGGCCGGCCTTTCGGAAATTGCCGACGAACTGAAGAATTCGACCGACATCGCCAAGAGCGCCGAAGAGGTGGCCAGCTCGGCCGAAGAACTCTCCAGCGCGGTGCAGGAAATCAAGCGCTCCGCAGCCCAGATCCTGATTGCGCTGGACGAAATCCGCAAGGGCGCGCAGACCCAGGCCGCGGCTAGCGCCCAATCGGCAGCGGCCATTACCCTGATCGAGCGCGGCGCGCAACTCGCCGAGGAACGCGCCAGCAAGGGCAACGAACGCGGCTCGGCGATCCTCACGCTCATGGGCGAAAACAAGAAAGGCATCGATAGCCTGATCACCGCCATCTCGACCAACGTCGACAGCACGCAGAGCAGCATCACGCAGGTGAAGGCGCTCGAACTGGTGTCGCGCAAGATCGACAAGATCGTCGATGCAATCTCGCAAGTCTCGATCCAGACCAACATGCTGGCCGTCAACGGCAGCATCGAAGCGGCACGCGCCGGCGATTTCGGCAAGGGCTTCGTGGTCGTCGCGACAGACATCCGCAACCTGGCGCACGACTCGGCCGAGAACGCCGACCGCATCAAGGACATGGTGAAGGCGATCCAGGACCAGATCGGGCTGGTCGGCCGCGACCTCAACGGCATCGTGGCGTCGGCACTCACCGAAGTCGAGAAGGCCAAACTCATCACCAGCGGGTTGAACAAGATCGAAGGCGACGTCGCCCTGGTCCAGAAGGGCAACCAGGAAGCGATTGCTGCAGCGCAAGAGATCGCGGCCGCCGTGACCCAGGTGAAGGTCGGTGTCGAGCAGGTGTCCACCGCGGCGGCCCAGGCCGAAAAAGCCGCCGAGCAGGCTGCATCTGCCGCCAGGCAGCAATCCCAAGGCGCCGAAGAACTCTCGGCCGCAATCGAGGAGATTGCGTCGCTGGCCGACGAACTGCAGAGCGCCTGAGCGCACACCGCCCGAGCAAATGTGGCTTTGCCACTTTGCTCAACCTCCCCTGGGGAGCGACGGCGGTACGTCCGCCGCCTGTGGGCTCCCTTCACCCAAGAACACAGGAGGTGTGCCATGAGCACAGCCTTGCCAAGCGCTGAACACGCAGAAGCCGAAAACGGTGCGGACGTCGAAAGCAGCAACCAGAACCAGTACGTCACCTTCGCGGTGGCTGGCGAGTTGTTCGCCGTGCCGATCGCGCCAGTGCAGGAAATCATCCGCATGCCCGCGGTGTCGCAGCTGCCGCTGGCGCCGCGCACGCTGGACGGCCTGGCCAACCTGCGTGGCCGCGTGCTGCCGATCATCAACCTGCGTCGCCTGCTGGGCTGTCCAGAGCGAGAACCCGACGACGCCACGCGGGCACTGGTCATCCACATCGGCCAGCCGCTGGGCTTCGTGGTCGACCGGGTGGCCAGCGTGGTGACCATCGAACCGGGCGAGATCGAGCCGGCCGATGCCATCCAGAGCATCGTCAATGCCGACTACCTGACCGGCGTCATCAAGCATCCGCGCGCCGATGGCAAAGGCCACGACATGCTGCTGGCGATCGACTTCGCGCGCCTCGTCGAAGGCCAGTTCGGCGGCCTCGGGGCGCAACGTGGCGGGTCAAAGACGGGCACCGGCGGCAGCACCGATTTCAAGCCGGCGGCAGAAGCCGACGGCACCGCGTCAGGCGTTGCCGGCGACGAACTGCGGCTGGTGTCGTTCTCGGTGGCCGAGCAGGAGTACGCGCTGGCCATCGCCGATGTGCAGGAAATCGTGCAATTGCCAGCCAGCGTGAATGAGCTGCCCAACACGCCGGGCCATGTGCTGGGCGTGATCTCGTTGCGCGAGCGCCTGCTGCCGCTGGTCAGCCTGCGCAGCCTGTTCGGGCTGCAGCCTGTGCCGTACAGCGAGCAGCAACGCATCGTGGTCACCACGTTGCCCGACGGCCAGCACGTAGGGCTGGTCACCGATTCGGTGAAGGAAGTGCTCAGCGTGCCGCGCGCCCAGGCCGACAGCATGCCCGGCATGCTGGCCGCGCAAGGGCAGATGGAGGAGATCTCGTCGATCTGCCGCCTCGACGGCGGCAAGCGGCTGGTGTCGATCATTGCCGCCGACAAGCTGTTGCGCCTGCCGGCAATAGAGAAGGCGCTCGACCTCGCGCGCGACGTAAGCGCCGACAACAGCGCACCGAAGGACACGAGCATGAGCAACACAAACGACGACCAAGCCGACGACAACGGCGAGGGCAGCGGCGACGAAGACGCGCAGGTCGTGATCTTCCGCCTGGGCGCCGAGGAATTCGGCGTGCCGATCATGAGCGTGCAGGAGATCGTTCGTGTTCCCGCCACGCTGACCCGCGTGCCCCGCACGCCCGCGTTCGTCGAAGGCGTGATCAACCTGCGCGGCACGGTGCTGCCGGTGATCGACCAGCGCAGCCGTCTCGGCCTGCCGCTGATCGCACGCAACGAGCGCCAGCGCATCATGGTCTATTTGCTGGGTGGCAAGCGCACCGGCTTCATCGTCGACTCGGTGGCCGAGGTGCTGCGCATTCCGCGTCAGCACATCGTGCCGGCGCCGGCGATGTCGGCCGAGCAGGGCCGGTTGATCGGCAGCGTCGCCAAGCTCGATGGCGACAAGCGCATGGTCCTGCTGCTCGACCCGACGCAGCTACTGCAGGGCCCTGAGGTGCAGGCGATGGTGCAGTTCGGCGGCGAGCCGACAGCGCCTTCGCTGCCGACCGCGCAGCCACTCCCGCTGGCGGCCTGACGATCGTGAAGAAAGTTCTCGTCGTCGACGACTCGGCGCTGATGCGCAAGCTGATCACCGGCGTGCTGGTCGAAGCCGGCTACGAGGTCAAGAGCGCGCGCAATGGCGCCGAGGGCGTGGAGATGGTGGTGCAGTGGCAGCCCGATGTGGTGACGCTGGACATCAACATGCCCGAGATGGACGGCTTGACGGCGCTGTCGCTGATCATGACGGCGCGGCCGACGCCGGTGGTCATGGTGTCGTCGCTGACCGAGAAGGGGGCGCTCGCCACCTTCGAGGCGCTGGCGCTGGGCGCGGTGGACTTCATCCCCAAGCCCGGCGGCACGATCTCGCTGCATGTCGACGACATCAAGGTGATGTTGCTCGACAAGGTGCGCTCGGCGTCGCGCGCAAAAGTGGGCGCGCAGAACGGCGGCCGCAAGACGCTTGCGGCGCGGCCTCTGTCCAAGGCGGCTGCGGTGCCGGGGCCGGTCGTGGTGCCGCCACGCGTCGGTTCGGCACCCCAGGCGCGCGGGTCACTGCCTGGCCTGGTGCTGATCGGTGTCTCGACCGGCGGCCCGCGCACGCTGGAAGACATCCTGCCCCGCCTGCCTGCCAACTTCCCGTGGCCGGTGCTGGTGGCGCAGCACATGCCCGCCAATTTCACCGAAACCTTTGCGCGTCGCATGGACGGCTTGTGCGCGCTGAAGGTGGTCGAGGTCGCCACGCCGATGCCGTTGCTGCCTGGGCAGGTGTACATCGGCCGCGGCGGCACCGACATCACCGTCACCGACCGCGCCGGCGTGCTGCACGCCGCGCCGCGTCCGGAAACGCCGGCCGTGCTGTGGCATCCCTCGGTCGAGGTGATGGTCGACAGCGCCATGAAGCACCTGCCGCCGAACCGCCTAGTGGGCGTGATGCTCACCGGCATGGGCAACGACGGCGCGGTGGCGATGGCACGGCTGCATGCGGCCGGCGGCAAGACGATCGCCGAATCGGCCGACACGGCGGTGGTCTTCGGCATGCCGCACGAACTGATCGAGCTGGGTGGGGCCAGCCTGGTGCTGCCGTGCAACAACATTGCCGCGCAATTGCGGCATTGGTTGCAGTGATGGCTGCAGTGACGGCCGCACTGACGGTCGCAATGAAGAACACCTTGGGGATCGCGCCATGGCACTGAAGAAGGCCACCGACAGCACCGGGCTGCGGCCCGTCGAAGACCGCGACTACACGCGTGACACCGACGGCCTGATCGCGCAATTGAACGACGCCGACAGCTCGGTGAGGCGCTGGGCCGCGCGCGACCTGGCAGCCCACCCGCGCGCGGCTGCGGCGCTGTGCGCGCGGCTGGCGCAGGAAAGCGACGCCAGCGTGCGGGCCGTGCTCTTCAGCAGCGCTGCGCGCCTGGGCGGCAGCGGGGTGGTGAATGGCTTGCTGCCTTTGCTGCGCAGCGACGAGGCGGGCCTGCGCAACGGCGCCATCGAGGTGCTGGCCGGCCTGCCCGACGCGGTGGCGCCGCACATCGACCGCCTGCTGATGGATACCGACAGCGACGTGCGCATCTTCGCCGTCAACCTGCTCGGCAACCTGCAACATGCGAAGGTGCCGCAGTGGCTGGCGCAGGTGCTTCTGCACGAGCCGGCCGTCAACGTGGTGGGCGCTGCGCTCGAAGTGCTGGCCGAGGTCGGCACGCCGGCCTCGCTGCCGGCACTGCGCAGTGCGGCGCAGCGCTTTGCCGACGACGCGTACATCGGATTTTCGGTCGATCTGGCCATCCTGCGGATCGCCACGCCATGAGCCGCCGCCCGACGGTTCCGAAGGCGGATCGCACCGCAGCGCGTAGCGCGGCGGTCAAACAGTGAACAACCGGACAACAGCGGAGCGCATGCTTGCGCCGCCGGTGATCAGCGACGTGGACTTCCAGAAGTTCGCCGAGTTCTTCCACCGCAAGACCGGCATCCACTTCGAGCCCTCCAAACGCTACTTCGTCGACAAGCGGCTGGTCGAGCGCATCCAGGCCACCGGTGCGGAGAACTTCCGCGCCTGGTTCGTCGCGCTGCGCTTCGAGACCGACGGCGCCGAGCTGCAGCAGCTCGTCAACGTGATGACGGTCAACGAGACGTACTTCTTCCGCGAGAGCTACCAGTTTGACTGCATGGTCAACCACATGCTGGGCGAAGTGACGGCGCGCAAGCGGCCGGGTGGCCGCATCCGCATCTGGTCGATTCCGTCGTCCACCGGCGAAGAGCCGTACTCGATCGCCATCTACCTGCTCGAACGCTGGGCCCTGATCGAACAGTACGAGGTGGAGATCCTCTCTTCTGACATCGACACGCAGGTACTGCAGGCGGCACAGCGCGGCATCTACTCGGCACGGTCGGTGGCGCAGCTGCCCCAGCCGTACCTGAAAAAGTATTTCACCCCCTGTGGCGAAAGAGGAAGCGGAGGCGAATGGCGCATCTCGCGCGAGCTGGTCGAGTCGGTGGCGTTCAGCCACATCAATCTGACCGATCCCGCCGACACGCGGCGCTTTCGCGACATCGACATCGTCTTCTGTCGCAACCTGCTGATCTATTTTGACGACCTGTCGCGCCGCGTCGCCGCCGAGGCGATGTTCGACACGATGGCGCCCGGCGGCTTCATCTGCCTGGGCCATTCCGAGTCGATGAGCCGCATGTCTTCGCTCTTCACGATGCGCCGCTTCCCCGACGCGCTGGTTTATCAAAGGCCGCTGTGATCATGAATCGAATCCTCGTCATCGATGACGCCGCCACCGTGCGCATGTACCACCGCAAGATCCTCGGCGATGCCGGCTGGCACACCGACGAAGCGAGCAACGGGGTCGAAGCGCTCGAGCGTGTGCATGCGCAGGACGACGACACCGCGTTCGACCTCTATGTCGTCGACGTCAACATGCCGCGCATGGACGGCTACAGCTTCGTGCGCGAACTGCGCCGCCTGCCGGCACGGCACCAGGCACCGGTGGTGATGGTCTCGACCGAAGCCAAGGCGCCCGACGCCAACGCCGCATTCGATGCCGGCGCCAACGGTTACCTGGTGAAGCCCGCGCGGCCGCCGGACTTGGTGCTCACCGCTGCCCTGCTGCTCGGCGACCGCCCTGCCGCGATGAAGGCGGCACTCAAGGCTGCCGCTGGAGTGAAGCCATGAACCAGACCGACCTGCTGGACCAGTTCGTGATCGAGGCGCGCGAGTGCCTGGAAGCCATCGGCGCGCGGCTGCTCGACGTCGAGCGCGAGCCCACCAACCTCGAACTGCTGAACGACCTGTTCCGTTCGGTTCACACGCTGAAGGGCAACTGCGGGCTGTTCGAATTCAAGCCGCTGGAACGTGTGGTGCATGCGGGTGAAGACCTGCTCGACCGCGTCCGTAACCGCACGCTGGACTACAGCGGCGAACTCGCCGATGCGCTGCTGGAGGCCATGGACTACGCCGCGCGGCTGATCGACCAGATCGAACGCAGCGGGCGTATCGACGACGGTGCCGACGCGCAGTCGATCGCGCACGCCCAGGCCTTGCGGGCACTGTTCGACAGCGTGACTGCGGCACCGGTTGCGGTGCTGCCCGCAGTGGCGCACGCGGTGGGGCACGCGGTGGCGCCCGCAGTGGCGCATGCTGTGGTGCCCGCAGCGGCGGGCGGAGCCGTCACTGCAAGCCAAGCCGCGCCCGACTGGCTGGCCCGCATCGAATCCGCCCTGCTGGCCGCACACCCCGCTGCAACGGCAGTGCGCTACTTACCCGAAGAAGGCTGCTTCTTCAAAGGCGAAGATCCGTGGCGCCTGGCGAGCACGGCGCCCGGCCTGCTGGCGCTGCATGTCGGTGGCCGGCAGGCCTGGCCCGAAGGCGACGCGCGTGCTGCCTGGGACTGCTACCAGTGCAATCTGGACATCGTGCTGCTGAGCAGCGCGGCGCGCGCAGAGATTGAGCAGCACTTCCGCTGCGTGCCCGAGCAGGTGGTGTATCACCAGCTACAGGCTCAGCCCCAGCCCGAACACCTGCTCGAACACCAAGCGCTCCCGCTTCCGCTGTCAACCGAGGCCCCTGAAGCCGACACGGACAGCGACCCCGCACAGGCCACGCTGCGCCAGCGCGCTGCCCAGCTGTGGACCGACCAATGCGCACTGCTGGCGCGAAGCGGCTTGAGCGCCGGCACCGTGCAGGCCACGCGCAAAACCTTGCGCGGGCTGCTCGCGGCTGTGGACGATAGGGCCTCGAAGGCCGCCGGCGCTGAACTCGATGCCGTGCCCGACGCCGGGCTGCTCGCCTGGGCGCGCCAGCAGGCGCTGCAAGGCCGGTCCCTGCTTGCCGCTGACTCGGCCGCCGACCCGGCCGGCAGACGGCAGTCGGCCGACGCGACGGTGGGCGAACTGCCGCAACGTGGCGAGGACAGCAGCGCCGCGCATCCGCACAAGGTGCTCAAGGTCAGCCAGGAAAAGATCGACCGCCTGATGGATTTGATCGGCGAGATGGTGGTCGCCAAGAACAGCCTGCCCTATCTGGCGCAGCGCGCCGAGGCGGTGTTCCAGCAGCGCGAACTGGCGCGCGAAATCAAGGCCCAGTACGCGGTCATCAACCGCATCGCCGAAGACATGCAGCATGCCGTGATGCAGGTGCGCATGTTGCCGGTGGGCGCGGTGTTCCAGCGTTTCGGGCGCCTCGTACGCGACATCTCACGCAAGCTCGGCAAGGAGGTCAATCTGGTCATCGAAGGTGAAGAGACCGAGGCCGACAAGAACGTCATCGAGCCGCTGTCCGACCCGCTGATCCACATCCTGCGCAACAGCCTGGACCACGGCATCGAGATGCCCGAGGTGCGTCGTGCCGCGGGCAAGCCGGCGGCCGGCACCATCCGCATCGCCGCACGCCAGGAAAGCGACCGTGTGCTGATCGAGATCAGCGACGACGGTGCCGGCGTCAACCCGGCCCGTGTGCGCGCCAAGGCGGTGGAACGCGGCCTGATCCCGGCCGACCGCGCGGCGCAGTTGTCCGACGACGACGCGGTGCAACTGGTTTTCCTGCCCGGCTTCTCGACCGCCGACACGATCTCGGACCTGTCGGGCCGTGGTGTCGGCATGGACGTAGTGCGCACCGCCATCGAACGCATCAACGGCGGCGTCGATCTGCGCAGCGTGCACGGCAAGGGCACCACCCTCACGCTGTCGCTGCCGCTGTCGATGGCGGTGACAAACGTGATGGTGATCGAGAGCGCCGGCCGCCGCATGGGCGTGCCGATGGACCTGATCGTCGAGACCGTGCGTGTGCACACCGACGACATCCACCACTTCAAGCAGGCGCGCACCACCGTGCTGCGCGGCCGCATCGTGCCCTTGCGTGCGCTGAACGAGTTGCTGGCGCTGGACGCCGAACCGCTGGCCAACGACCAGGGCGAGCTGGCGGTGCTGGTGGTGCGCATCGGCAACCAGAACGTCGGCCTGCTGGTCGACCAATTCCAGGGCGCCAGCGACATCATCCTGAAACCGCTCGAAGGCGTGCTCGCCGGCCTGACCGGTTTTGCCGGCACGGCGCTGATGGGCGACGGCGGCGTGCTGATGGTGCTCAACCCCAAGGAGTTGCTCTGATGGCCATTCGATATCTGAAAAAACACGCTGCGCTCGAAGGTTCGGTCTCGGTGGACGACGCCGAAACGCTGACGCAATGGCTGCTTCAGCAGACTGCACCTGGGGTGCACCTGGGCAAGTGCGAACACCTGCACGGCGCTGTGCTGCAGGTGCTGCTGGCGCTGCGGCCCAAGCTGGTTGCCGCGCCCGCCGACCCACTGCTGGCCGCCGTGTTGCGCGGCGCCTGATCCGTTTCATCTGCACTGAGATCAACCCACCATGACCACCATTTTTCTCGTCGACGACTCCGCCACGATGTTGATGAGCCTCAAGGCAACGCTCGAGATCGCGGGCTTCAAGGTCGAGACCGCCGGTGACGGCGAACAGGCCTTGGCGAAGATCAAGAGCGGCCTCAAGCCCGACCTGATCATCACCGACATCAACATGCCGAAGATGGACGGGATCGAGCTCATCCGCCAGGTGCGCAAACTGCTGCGCTTCACGCCCATCCTGACCCTCACGACCGAAAGCCAGCAGGCCAAGCGCGACGAGGCCAAGAAGCTGGGCGCCAGCGGCTGGATGGTCAAGCCCGTCAGCGGCACGGACCTGGTGAAGGTGATCCGCCAGGTCCTGCCCGGGGCGTGACATCGAGGGCTTCCGCATGAACACAACCACCTTCTTATCCTTGCCCACAAGCTGGTGCAGCGCGCTGTGGCGTCGGCTGCGGCAGGCCAGTCCACAACACGAGGCATTGCCCGTGGCCGACTGCGCCGCCGTCGCCGGCATGCGCACGCTGGATCAGCAGATGGTCACCCAGCTCGGCCGTGCGGTGGGGCTTTCGGAACAATCGGCGCTGCAGCTGGTTAGCCAAGTCGGCGGCCTGCGTGTGCTGTCCAGCCGCTTAGTGGACTACCTGGCGCAGGCCCAAAAACAAAGCGAGGCCATGCAGGATGGGATCGAACTCAACAGCCGTGTCATCAACGAGCTGGCGACTTTCGTGCAGACGTTGCCGCAGCAGATCGCGCTGGAGCGTGAGCAGTTCGAGCTGCTGATGCGCGAAGTCAAGGGCCTGACAGAGATGACCGACACAATCCGCGGCATCGCGCGCCAGACCGAGATGCTGGCCATCAACGCCGCCATCGAAGCGGCGCGCGCCGGCGAGGCCGGGCGAGGCTTTGCGGTACTGGCCGGCGAAGTGCGGCGGTTGGCGACACAGGCCAACGAATCGGCGGCCAAGGTGAACCACGACATCAGCCGCCTGCTGCAGTCCGTGGAGGTGAACTACAGCGGCGAGTTCAAAACCCGCACCCACCACAACGAAAACGAGGCCAAACGCCTGGGCGGGCTGACGCGAGACCTGGACGCAAGCTATGTCGATATGCGCCAGTTCTACGCCATGCTGATGACGGCCGTGACCCAGCACAACACCGAACTCGACCACGGCATAGGACTGCTGCTCGACACCGCGCAGTACCAGGACGTATTCAAGCAGATCGTCGACCGGGTGCAGCCCGCCATCGACGGTCGTAACGCCGTGCTGGCCGACCTCGTGGCGCGGTTGCGTGCCGGCCAGCTAGACACTTCGGAGATCGATGCCCGTGCTGCTGCCTTAATGCCCGAATACCTGGCGGCCGAAGCGCTGCACCGCGATCCTGATGCCGCGGCCGGCACGGCAGCGGGCGCCCCGGCTGCCCGGATCGAACTCTTTTAAGCAAACGGATGTCGACATCGAGAAATCCGACTTGGCGTAAACGCGGCGAAGCCGCGGTGAACGCACGCCAGGCTCTGCTCGAGTTGGTCGAACGGCAGCAGGTCACTGAAAGCTGCCTGCAGGACAGCCTGGCCACTCTGCGGCTGCGAGACAGTGCGTTGGGCGCAATTTCGCAAGGGGTGTCAATTGCCGACGCCGAGGGACGCATTACCTACACAAACCGGGCCTGCGAGCAGATGACCGGCTACGCCGCCGAAGAAATGAGCGGGCGCACTGCCGGGATGCTCCAGGGTCCCGGCACCAGCCCAGCCCGCAGGAAGGCGCTGCGTGCCGCCATCGCAGACGCGGTGCCTTTCCACGGGGAACTGCTGAACTACCGCAAGGACGGCACGTCGTTCTGGAACGAGCTGTCGGTGACGCCAGTGTTCGACCCGCACGGCCGGCCGACGCAGTCCGTCGGTGTGATGCGCGACGTGACTGCGCGCCGTCATACCGAGGCAGAACTGTTGCTGGCCAGCAAGCTGTTCGAGCAGAGCAGTGAGGGGTTCATGGTCACTGATGCCGATGGCCGGATCCTCAAGGTGAACCGGGCCTTCAGCTCAATCAGCGGCTATAGCGAGGCCGAGGCACTCGGTCGGAACCCACGCTTTCTAGCGTCGGGCCGCCACCAGGCGGCGTTCTTCCAGGACATGTGGAACGAGGTCGCGGTTCACGGCGGTTGGACGGGCGAGGTCTGGAACCGCCGAAAGTGTGGCGCGGTCTACTTGCAGCGGCTGTCGATGAGCCGGGTCGTCGATGAGACGGGACAGGTCACGAACCACATTGCCGCCTTCAACGACATCACCAAGTGGAAACTGGCCGAGGAGAGCCTCCACCGGCTCGCGCACTTCGACGCGCTGACGGGTTTGCCCAATTGCGCGCTGCTCGGGGACCGAGCCGGTCTGGCGCTGAAGGTGGCTCACCGCAACAACGCGCCGTTGGCGCTGATGTCCATCGACCTCGATCACTTCAAGAAAGTCACCGACTCACTGGGTCACGACATCGGCGACCGCTTGCTGGCAGCGCTGGTGGATCGCTTCAAGGTCGGGCTGCGCGAGCAGGACACGATGTCGCGCAGGAGCGGCGACAAGTTCATGCTGATGTTGCCCGACACCGACTCGGCGGGTGCGGCCCACGTTGCACAGCGGCTGCTGCAGTTGTCGCAGGAACCCCATCACATCGGGCCTCACGAACTGACTATCACGCCGTCGATCGGCGTCGCGATGTTCCCCGCGGACGGGCAGGATTTGGAGTTGTTGAACCAGTGCGCCGATGCGGCCATGTACAGCGCCAAGCAGGGCGGGCGGAATACTTTTCGCTTTTACACGGCCGAGATCCAGGCCAAATCGGCGCGCGTGCTGCTGCTCGAGAACGCGCTGCGGCGTGCGCTGGAGCGTGGCCAGATGCAACTGCACTACCAGCCGCAGAAGTCGCTGCATGACGGCACCGTCGTTGGTGCAGAAGCCCTTTTGCGTTGGCAGCACCCGGAACTGGGTTGGGTCTCGCCAGCCGAATTCATCCCGATTGCCGAAAGCAGTGGATTGATCACCTCCATCGGCGAATGGGTGCTGCGCAGTGCCGTGCAGCAGATGAAGGCCTGGACCGCCGACGGCATGGGCCCGATGAGCGTGGCTGTGAACCTCTCCGCCGTGCAGTTCCGGCAGCAAAACCTGCCTGAACTGTTGTCCCAGATGCTCGAAGAGGCCGGTGTGGCGCCGCAGCGCCTAGAACTTGAATTGACCGAAAGCTTGGCTGCCCACGACCCTGGCGCCGCCGTGATCATGATGAACCGACTGCGCGCCGTGGGTGTGCACATGTCGATCGACGATTTCGGCACCGGTTATTCATCGCTGAGTTACCTGAAACGGTTCAAGGTCTACAAGCTGAAGATCGACCAGTCGTTTGTGCGTGGCATCGCCGACGATGCCGATGATCAAGCCATCGTCTCAGCCATCATCAGCATGGCCCGAAGTCTGGGCCTGCGCACTATTGCCGAGGGGGTCGAAACGGCTGAGCAGATGGACTACCTGCGTCAAGCGGGGTGCGACGAGATGCAAGGTTACTTGCTGAGCCGCCCGCTACCGGCGGCAGGGTTCGAGGCATTCATCAAGTCTCGATAGGTTTGCGCGATCGGTGTTCAGTTGGTTGGCGGGCACTCGACACAGCTACTGTGGACCATAGCCCCTCGCGAAACTTGAGCCGGAAGGTGCTGACGGTAGCTGTCATCTTTTGCGATTGCTTCAGGTCTGTGTGGTCGGCAGGCAATGTCAGCAGTACCTTGATAGCGGTCGCTCCCGACCCAAATCAGGAGCGACTTGAAATTCCGCTCCTGGCCGGCTGCCGGTAGCGGCGATCGGCCGCTTCCTGGCAGGCTGTCTGGGGAAGTGCCGTCCAGGCATGGCCAACCAAGTCCGAAAACCCAGCGCCAGAATAGCGGCATGCCCCAGTCACCGCGCCTTGATCTACGCCCCGGCGTCTCCGAACCCGTGGTTCTCCTTATCTCCCGTCGAGAAGTCGAGGCGGGTGACCTGGCGTCCGTGCTGTCTCGGCTGAAGGTTTTTCTGGCAACTCGCGAGGA
>JBBRPV010000083.1:0-17620 GCA_038227445.1 Burkholderiales bacterium
CGTCCGGATGACCGAGGACCAGCTTGAACAAGAGGCCCTGGGCTGGCTGGCCGACGTGGGCTGGCAACACCGCTACGGGCCCGACCTGGCACCCGATGGCATTGCGCCGGAACGCGACAACTACCGGCAGGTGCTGCTGATCGGTCGCCTGCGCCAGGCCGTGGCGGCGCTGAACCCCGCCGTGCCGCAGGCGGCGCGAGAGGATGCGGTCAAGCAGGTGCTGGACCTGGGCACGCCGGTGCTGCTGGCGGCGAACCGGCAGTTCCATCGTCTGCTGGTGACCGGCGTGCCGGTGCAGTACCAACGTGACGGCGAAACCCGTGGTGATTTCGTCAGGCTCATCGACTGGGCCAACCCGGGGCGCAACGAGTGGCTGGCCGTCAACCAGTTCTCCATCACCGGCCCGCGCCACACGCGCCGGCCCGACATCATCTTGTTCGTCAACGGCCTGCCGCTGGTGCTGATCGAGCTGAAGAACCCCGCCGATCAAAACGCCGATGTGTGGAAGGCCTTCCACCAGATCCAGACCTACAAAGACCAGATAGCAGACGCTTTCCAGTACAACGAAGTGCTGGTGATCTCCGACGGCACCGACGCGCTGCTGGGTTCGCTCTCGGCAGATGCCGAGCGCTTCATGGCCTGGCGCACGATTGACGGCGTTGCGCTCGATCCGCTCGGCCCCTTCAACGAGTTACAGACCCTGGTGCGCGGGGTGCTGGCACCGGCGTACTTGCTGGACTACCTGCGCTTCTTCGTGCTGTTCGAGGATGACGGCAGCCTGGTCAAGAAGATCGCCGGCTACCACCAGTTCCATGCGGTGCGCGCAGCCATCGCCCAGGTGATCGCGGCGTCTCGCACCGACGGGCTGCCCAGCGTGCGTGGCAAGGGCGGCGTGGTCTGGCACACGCAGGGCAGCGGCAAGAGCATCACCATGACCTGCTTTGCGGCGCGCGTGATGCAAGAGCCGCTGATGGAGAACCCGACCATCGTCGTCATCACCGACCGCAACGACCTGGATGGTCAGTTGTTCGGCGTTTTCTCGCTGGCGCAAGACCTGCTGCGCGAACAGCCGGTGCAGGCGGGCACGCGGCAGGAGCTGCGGGCGCTGCTCAGCAACCGCCCCTCGGGTGGCATCGTGTTTGCCACCATCCAGAAGTTCATGCCGGGCGAGGACGAAGATGCTTTCCCGCTGCTCTCGGACCGCAGCAACATCGTGGTGATTGCCGACGAGGCGCACCGCACACAGTACGGCTTCGAGGCGAAGCTGAAGACGGTGAAGCAGCGGTCGGCTATTACCGTGCTGACCACGGGCACTGGCCAACCTGCCAAGCACCAGGCTGAGTTCGCACCCACGGTCGACCGCTACCAGGTCGGCTACGCCCAGCACCTGCGCGACGCGCTGCCCAACGCCACCTTCGTGGCCTTCACCGGCACACCGGTGTCGGGCGAAGACCGCGACACGCGCGCCGTGTTCGGCGACTACATCAGCGTCTACGACATGCAGCAGGCTAAAGAGGATGGCGCCACGGTGGCCATCTACTACGAGAGCCGCCTGGCCAAGCTGGGTCTGAAGGCGGAAGAGCTGGCCACCATCGACGATGAGGTGGACGAGCTGGCCGAAGACGAAGAAGAGAGCCAGCAGGCCAAGCTCAAGAGCCGCTGGGCCGCACTGGAGAAGGTGGTGGGCGCCGAGCCGCGAATTGCCAGTGTGGCGGCCGATCTGGTGGCGCACTTCGAGGAGCGCGGCAAGGCGCAGACCGGCAAGGCCATGGTGGTGGGCATGAGCCGCGACATTTGCGTGCATCTCTACAACGAGATCATCACGCTGCGGCCCGACTGGCACAGCACCGACCCCGAAGCTGGCGCCATCAAGATCGTGATGACCGGATCAGCGAGCGACAAGGCGCTGCTGCGCCCGCACATCTACAGCGCGCAGGTGAAGAAGCGCCTGGAGAAGCGCTTCAAGAAGCCCGATGACCCGCTGCGTTTGGTGATCGTGCGAGACATGTGGCTGACCGGCTTCGATGCCCCCTGCGTGCACACGCTCTACATCGACAAGCCGATGAAGGGTCACAACCTGATGCAGGCCATCGCCCGCGTGAACCGCGTGTTCAAGGACAAGCAGGGCGGCCTGGTGGTCGACTACATCGGCATCGCCAACGAGCTGAAGTCGGCGCTAAAGGAGTACACCGCCAGCAAGGGCCGGGGCCGGCCCACGGTGGACGCTCACGAGGCCTACAGCGTGCTGGCCGAGAAGCTCGATGCGCTGCGCGGCATGCTGGCCGGCACGAACGGCCATGGCTTCGACTACAGCGGCTTCCTGACTGGCGGTCACAAGACGCTGGCCGGTGTTGCCAATTTCGTTCTGGGCATCAAGGACGGTAAGAAGCGCTTTGCCGATCTGGCGCTGGCCATGAGCAAGGCCTTCACTTTGTGCTGCACGCTCGACGAGGCCAAGTCGGTGCGAGAGGAGGTCGCCTTCTTCCAGGCCGTGAAGGTGATCCTGACCAAGCGCGAGATCAGCCAGCAGAAGAAGACCGACGAGGCGCGCGAGCTGGCCATCCGCCAGATCATCAGCTCGGCCGTGGTGTCGGAGGAAGTCGTCGACATCTTCGACGCCGTGGGCCTGGACAAGCCGAACATCGGCATCCTCGACGATGCATTCCTCGCCGAGGTGCGCAACTTGCCCGAGCGCAACCTGGCGGTGGAGCTGTTGGAGCGGCTGCTCGAAGGCGAAATCAAGGCACGCTTCGCGGGCAACGTGGTGCAGAACAAGAAGTTCTCGGACATGCTGACGGACGTGGTGCAGCGCTACCAGAACCGGTCCATCGAAGCCGCGCAGGTGATGGAAGAGCTGGTGCAGATGGCCAAGAAATTCCGCGAGGCGGCGGCGCGTGGTGAGCAGCTCGGCCTCACAGAGGACGAGGTGCGCTTCTACGACGCGCTGGCCAACAACGAATCGGCGGTGCGCGAGCTGACCGACGAGACGCTGAAGAAGATCGCGCACGAGCTGGCCGAAAACCTGCGCAAGAACCTCACCGTCGACTGGTCGGCGCGCGAGAGCGTGCAGGCCAAGCTGCGGCTGATGGTCAAGCGCGTCCTGCGCAAGTACAAGTACCCGCCGGACCAGCAAGATGCAGCGGTGGAGTTGGTGTTGCAGCAGGCGAAGGCGTTGGGGGAGGCGTGGGCGTAAGGCGCCGTCTTTTACCCGTGCGAATGCCGACGATAATGCGCGTCATGCTCGCGACGACCTCCTTCTCAGCATCGTTCTCTTGGCAGCGTTGGCGCAAGCCATCAGCCTGACCAAGCTATTGCGCCCGCACCGGCGCCTCAGTCCCCCGCCATGCACATCGCGCCGGCCTGGCCAGCGACAGAAAAAGTGGGCATCAAAGCGGGTATGAAACGTGGATGCCCTCAAGAGCATCCAACGAAATCAACAGGGTAGAGCGCACATGCTGCTGATGATCGACAACTACGATTCCTTCACCTACAACCTGGTGCAGTATTTCGCCGAACTCGGCGAAGACGTGCGGGTGTTCCGGAACGACGAGATTGACGTGGCAGGCATCGCAGCGCTGCTGCCCGACAAGCTGGTGCTCTCACCCGGGCCGTGCTCGCCGGCCGAAGCCGGTGTGTGCGTCGCGGCGATCAAGGCTTTCACCGGCAAGCTGCCCATCCTCGGTGTGTGCCTCGGCCACCAGGCGATCAGCGCTGCGCTCGGCGGCAAGGTGGTTCGCGCAAAGACCCAGATGCACGGCAAGACCGACGTGATCAGCACCGACGAACGCGGCGTGTACACGGCGCTTCCGAAAGAATTCACCGTGATCCGTTACCACTCGCTTGTGATCGAGCGGGCTTCGTTGCCGGCCGTGCTCGACGTGACCTCGACCTCGCAAGACGGCGAAATCATGGGCGTGCGCCACCGCGAACTCGCAGGCACGAAAATGCCGCTCGAAGGGGTGCAGTTCCACCCCGAGTCGATCCTCACCGAGCACGGCCACGCCATGCTGAAGAATTTTCTGGAGCTGCGCCCATGAACATCGTTGACCTTCGGTCCGACACGGTCACGCAACCGACCGAGGCGATGCGTGCGGCGATGCTCGCTGCACCGCTCGGCGACGACGTGTTCGGCGATGACCCAACAGTCAACGCGCTGCAGGCCCGCATCGCACAGCTGCTCGGCAAAGAGGCGGCGATCTTCGTTCCCACCGGCACGCAAAGCAACCTCGCGGCGATCATGAGCCACTGCGCGCGCGGCGACGAATACATCGTTGGCCAGATGGCGCACACCTACCGCTGGGAAGGCGGCGGTGCCGCGGTGCTCGGCAGCGTTCAGCCGCAGCCGCTGGAGCATCAGCCCGACGGTTCGCTCGCCCTGAAAGACATCGAGGCCGCGATCAAGCCCGACGATTCGCACTTCGCCCGCAGCCGGCTGCTCGCGCTCGAAAACACCATCGGCGGCAAGGTGTTGCCGATGGCCTACCTGAACGACGCCACTGCCCTTGCACGTGGGCGCGGTCTCGCCACCCACCTCGACGGCGCGCGGCTGTTCAACGCGGCAATCGCACTCGGCGGCGACCCGCTTCTGCGTGCACGCGAGATGGCGCAGTTGTTCGACACCGTTTCAGTGTGCTTTTCGAAGGGCCTGGGCGCGCCGGTCGGCTCGGCGCTCGTCGGCTCGCGCGAATTGGTTGCCCGCGCGCACCGCTGGCGCAAGATGCTCGGCGGCGGGATGCGTCAGTCGGGCCTGCTGGCGGCGGCGGCACTGCACGCACTCGATCAGCATGTTGATCGCCTGGCCGACGACCATGCGCTGGCGCAGCGTCTGGCCGGCGGCCTTCAGGGCCTGCCGGGTTTGACGGTCGAGCCACCACAGACCAACATCGTCTTTGCCGACCTTCAGGGTGAGCGCGCGGCTGGCCTGATGGCGCACCTGAAATCGCGCGGCGTGCTGGCGACGGGTCTGTACAAGCTGCGCTTCGCGACGCACCTTGATGTTGATGCAGCCGGCGTCGACCGCGCTGTGGCCGCCGTGCGCGAACACCTTTGCGCCTGAATGATCGGGGAACCCTTGTGAGCATCACCAACCTCGAAGCGCTCAGGCGCACCATAGACCACCGCGAGATCTTCCACGACGAGATGCTGGCCCTCATGCGCCGCATCATGAGCGGCGAGATGTCGCCGGTGATGATGGCGGCGCTGCTGGTTGGCCTGCGCGTCAAGAAAGAAACCATCGGTGAGATCACGGCGGCAGCCCAGGTGATGCGCGAGTTCTCGACCAAGGTCGAGGTGGCCGACCGCACGCACCTGGTCGACATCGTCGGCACCGGAGGCGACGGCTCGCACACTTTCAACATCTCTACCTGCGCCATGTTTGTGGCGGCCGCGGCCGGTGCGCGCGTCAGCAAACACGGCAACCGCAGCGTGAGCAGCATGTCTGGCAGTGCCGACGTGCTCGAAGCAATGGGTGTGCCGCTCACACTCACGCCGGCGGCGATCTCGACCTGCATTGCCGACACCGGCATCGGCTTCATGTATGCGCCGAACCACCACCCGGCGATGAAGAACGTTGGGCCGGTGCGCAGGGAGCTCGGCATCCGCACCATCTTCAACATCCTTGGGCCGCTGACGAACCCGGCCGACGCGCCGAACATCTTGATGGGCGTGTTCCATCCCGACTTGGTCGGCATTCAGGTGCGCGCATTGCAGCGGCTCGGCGCCGAGCATGCGGTCGTTGTTTATGGGCGCGACGGCATGGACGAGGTGTCGCTCGGTGCCGCCACGATGGTCGGCGAGTACAAGGATGGTGGCATCCACGAGTACGAAGTTCACCCCGAAGATTTTGGTCTGACGATGGCGAGCAACCGCGCGCTGAAGGTCGAAACGCCTGAGCAGTCAAAAGCCTTGCTGAATTCGGTGTTGGCTAACGAACCCGGCCCAGCGCGAGACATCGTGATGCTCAACGCCGGTGTGGCGCTGTACGCCGCGAACGTGGCCACGACGATGGTCGAGGGCGTGGCGCTGGCGCGTGAAGCGCTCGCCTCGGGCAAAGCCCTGGCGAAGCAGAGGCAGTTCGTTGCGCGGACGAAGGAGTTGGCGCCGTGAGCCGGCACACCGAGCCTTCCCAAGCCAAGGTCGCCGCTTTCGCGGGGCGCCCGATGTTTTCAGCGGACGAAGGGCTGCGCTTTTCATGAGCGACATTCTTGACAAGATCGTCGCCGTCAAGCGCGATGAAATCTCCTTGGCGCGGCGCAAGCGCGACCTCGCTTCGCTGCGGCGCGATGCGGAATCGCTGGGCGGCCAACGCGATTTTGTCGGCGCGTTGCGCGGCAAGATCGCCGCGGGCGCGGCCGCGGTCATCGCCGAAGTAAAAAAGGCGAGCCCGAGCAAGGGCGTGCTGCGCGAGAACTTCGTGCCTGCCGAGATCGCCAGGAGCTACGAACGCCACGGTGCCGCCACGTTGAGCGTACTGACCGATGTGCACTTCTTTCACGGCAGCGTTGCCTACCTTGAACAAGCCCGCGCGGCGTGCGTCTTGCCGGTGTTGCGCAAGGACTTCATGGTCGACGCCTACCAACTGTTCGAGGCCCGCGCGATGGGGGCCGACGCCATCTTGCTGATCGCGGCGTGCCTCGACGGCCCGTTGATGCTCGACCTGGAGGCGCAGGCCCATGCGCTCGGCATGGCCGTGTTGGTCGAAGTGCATGACGGCGCAGAGCTCGAGGGGGCCTTGCGCTTGAAAACCCCGCTGATCGGTATCAACAACCGCAACTTGCGCACTTTCGAGGTCACGCTGGAGACGACGCTGGGCTTGCTGAAGCAGGTGCCGGCAGACCGTTTGCTCGTGACCGAAAGCGGCATCCTTGCGCGCGCCGATGTGCAGCGCATGCGCGATGCGAACGTGCACGCTTTCCTGGTCGGCGAGGCCTTCATGCGCGCGCCGGAGCCGGGCGAGGCATTGGCCGACCTGTTCGGGTGAACCCGGTCGACAACCGACTGCGCGAGCCGCTTGCGCAGGCCTTTGCACAAGTGCCTGCGGCGTGGCGCCAGGTCACCGACGCCTTCATCACGAGCCCAACTGGCCAAACCCTGGCCGCCTTCGTCGATCAGCGCGTGCGTGACGGTGCGCTCGTGTACCCGGGCAGCATCTTCCGCGCGCTTGAACTCACTGCCCCGCAGGACACGCGCGTGGTCGTGCTCGGGCAAGACCCTTACCACGGCCCGGGTCAGGCCCAGGGACTTGCGTTTTCGGTGGCGCCGGGCGAGAAGAAGCTGCCGCCCAGCCTGCGCAACATGCTCAAGGAAGTTCAAGCAGACACCGGCGCGCCCTCGCAGTGTCGCGACGACCTGACGGCGTGGGCAGAGCAAGGGGTGCTGATGTTGAATGCCACGCTGACGGTCGAAGACGGCGCGCCCCAAAGTCACGCTGGCCGCGGTTGGGAGCTGCTGACCGATGCGCTGCTCGCGCATGTTGCCGCCCAGCCGGAGCCGGTGGTGTTCATGCTTTGGGGTGCCTCGGCGCAACGCAAGCGCGCGGCGCTTGATCTTGGCGCTCACAAGGTGTTGACGGCCAACCACCCGTCGCCGTTGTCTGCGCTTCGGCCGCCCGTGCCTTTCCTGGGTTGTCGGCATTTCAGTCGTGCCAACGATCTGCTAACGGCACTTCGGCCGGGCGCACTTCCGGTGCGTTGGTAGCCCCGCGCCGCGAGGCCGACAATCTCGCGCCATCAGCCACGAACCCGGTACACGCGCATGCCCCGCCAGCCCCAAGCTCGCCAACCCAAAGCCGCCATCCGCGCAAAGCGACCCGTGAAGACCGAGCCGCGCCTGTCGCGCACACGCCAGCCAGAAGGCGCCTCGCCCGAGGTGTGGCAGGCCGGCCTGTGCCGCCAGTTCGGCCAAGAACAGGCCTTCGGTCTGGAGCGTCTGGGCACCGAGCCGGTGTTCACCGAGTTCATCGTTAGCAATCCGCAAAGCGGTGGCCGCTACCGCGTGGCCATTCGGGGCAGCAAGGCGGGGGACAACTTCTGCGCCTGCCCCGACTTCGCGACCAACGACCTCGGCACCTGCAAACACATCGAGTTCACGCTCGCGCGTCTCGCTGCCAAACGTGGCGGCAAGACCGCGTTGGCACGCGGTTTCGAAGCGCCATGGAGCGAAATATTCCTTCAATACACCGCGTCCCGCCGCTTGGCTTTTCGGGCTGGCGCAGACTGCCCACCGACGCTGGCGCAGCAAGCCGCCGCGCTGATCGATGCGCAGGCCACGCGCGTGCCCGACCTTGATGCGCTGTTGCGGGCAGCCGCCAAACTCGGCCACGAGCTGCGCTGCTACGACGACGCGCGCAGCTTCGTTGCCGAGCGGCGTGACGCGGCCCGGCGCCACCACGTGTTCGACGAGGCCTACCCCAAGGGCGCGAAGAGTGCTTCGCTGCGCGGGCTGCTCAACACCAAGCTCTACCCGTACCAAGCCGAGGGTGCGCTGTTTGCCGCGCGGGCGGGCCGCTCGCTGCTCGGCGACGAGATGGGCCTGGGCAAGACGATTCAGGCCATCGCCGCCGCCGAGCTGCTGGTGCGCCACTGTGGGGCCGAGCGTGTGCTAATCGTTTGCCCGACCTCGCTCAAGCACCAGTGGCAGCGCGAGATTGCGCGTTTCGCCGGGCACGAGTCTCAGGTCATCCACGGCCCGCGCCCGCTGCGCCAGCAACAGTACGCCGACGTTTCAGAGGCCGGCGGGTGGGCCAAGATCACCCACTACGAAACGCTTGCGCGCGACCTGGACCTGATCAACGCCTGGGCACCCGACATCGTGATCGTCGATGAAGCACAGCGCATCAAAAACTGGAACACGATCGCTGCGCGCGCGCTCAAGCGCATCGCCAGCCCCTATGCCATCGTGCTGACGGGCACGCCGCTTGAGAACCGTCTTGAAGAGTTGATCTCGATCATCCAGTTCGTCGACCCGCACCGGCTCGGCCCGACCTGGCGTTTGCTGCACGATCACCAAGCGCGCGACGAAGCCGGGCGGGTGGTCGGCTACCGCGACCTTGGCCGCATTGGCGCGACGCTGGCGCCGGTGATGCTGCGCCGGCGCAAGGCCGAGGTGCTGTCGCAACTGCCAGAGCGAATCGACAACACCTACTTTGTGCCCATGACGACGCAGCAAATCGCGCACCACGCCGAGAACGGTGGTGTGGTGCGGCGCATCGTCCTGCGCTGGCGCCGCACCGGGTTTTTGAGCGATGCCGACCAGTGCCGCCTCACCTGCGCACTACAGAACATGCGCATGTCTTGCAACAGCACCTATTTGCTTGACCACGAAACCGACCACGGCCACAAGGCCGACGAGCTGATGACGCTGCTGGCCGAGCTGCTGGAGCAGCCCGATGCGAAGGTCGTGATCTTCAGCCAATGGGTGCGCACCCACGAGCTCATCATCCGCCGGCTGCAAGCGCACGATTGGGGCCATGTGTTGTTTCATGGCGGCGTGCCTTCCGAGCAGCGGCCCGCGCTCGTGGACCGCTTTCACGACGACCCGGGCTGCCGCGTTTTTCTCTCCACCGATGCTGGCGGCGTCGGGCTGAACCTTCAACACGCAGCCGCGGCCATCATCAACATGGACATGCCCTGGAACCCGGCGGTGCTGGAGCAACGCATCGGCCGTGTTCATCGGCTGGGGCAGCGCAAGCGAGTGCAGGTGGTCAACTTCGTGGCCCAGGGCACCATCGAAGAGGGCATGCTCTCGCTGCTCGCGTTCAAGAAGTCGCTCTTTGCCGGCGTGCTCGATGGCGGCGAGGGTGAGGTCTTCTTGGAAGGAACGCGGCTCTCGAAGTTCATGGACAGCGTCGACGAAGTCACTGGCGCGATCAGTGAGCTGGCGCTGGCCAGCGTGGCGCAGACAGAGGCCACTGCCGACGTGGCGGAGCCTGCATCCGCACCCGTACCCGCACCCGCACCCGATCCGTGGGCGCCACTGATCGACGCTGGACTCCAGCTCGTGAACGCTCTGGCGCAACGTGGCTCCGGCCCCGCAGGCTCAAGCGCCGCGTGGATCGAGCGCGACCCGCAAACCGGGCGCGATGTTCTCAAGCTGCCCTTGCCCGAGCCGCAGACTGTGCAGCGACTTGCCGACGCCTTGAGCGGCCTGCTCGCGGGGCTGCGCCGCAGTTGAGCATGAGCCTGGACCCCATCACGCTAGAAGCACTGCGGCGCCAGCACCCGGCGTGGCGCCTCCTGGTGGCCGACTCGGCGCCCCTGGTTGCGAGCTTTTTGCACCGCGTTTTTGTTCTGCCGAATGTGCGAGTGATGGGCCAGGCTGCTCTCGCCGAGGCCCTGGAGGACACGCTGTATGTGCTGCGCGAACAGCGCGGCTCTGGCGTGTTCCCAAAGAGTGCGCTGGAGTACTTGAACGACTGGGCCGCCAACGAGCGAGGCTGGTTGCGAAAGTTCTACCCGCCGGCATCCGATGAAGCGCACTTTGACCTGACGCCGGCCACCGAGAAGGCCATTGCCTGGCTCGCCAGCCTGACCGAGCGCGCCTTCGTGGGCACCGAATCGCGCTTGCTGACCTTGTTCGAATTGCTCAAACAGCTGAGCGAAGGCAGCGACACGAATCCCGAGTCGCGCCTGCTTGAGTTGCAACGGCGGCGCGACGAGATCGACGCCGAGATTGAGCGCGTGAAGCACGGCGACATACCGCTGCTGAACGACACCGCAGTGCGCGAGCGCTTTCAGCAGTTCAGCGCGCTGGCGCGTGAGCTGCTCGCCGACTTTCGCGAAGTCGAGCACAACTTTCGTGGGCTCGACCGGCGCGTGCGCGAGCGCATTGCGCGCTGGGACGGTGCCAAGGGCGGGCTGCTGCAAGACATCATGGGCGAGCGCGATCTGATCGCCGAGTCTGACCAGGGCCGCAGCTTTCGCGCGTTCTGGGATTTTCTGATGTCGCAAGCGCGTCAGGAAGAACTCACGCACTTGCTCGACCGCGTGATGCAACTGCCGCCCGTCGCCGCGCTCGAGCCCGACGCACGCACCCGCCGCGTGCACTACGACTGGCTCGAAGCCGGCGAGCATGCGCAGCGCACCGTGGCGCAGCTGTCGCAGCAACTTCGGCGCTTTCTCGACGACCAGGCGTGGCTGGAGAACCGCCGCATCATGGACATTTTGCGCAGTATCGAGGTCGCCGCACTCGCCGTGCGGGGGGCGCCACCGCCGGGCGAGTTCATGGCCATTGACGAGACCGCTGCGAGCATTGAGCTGCCGATGGAGCGCCCGCTGCATGCGCCGCCGCACAAGGCTTCGATCAGCGCCCTGCGGCTCGAAGCCGGGGTCGAAGATCTGGACGCGGCTGCCTTGTATTCGCAGTTCGTCGTCGACCGTGCGGCGCTGGCGCAGCATGTTCAACGCTGCTTGTCGCAGCGCGCGCAAGTCAGCCTGCGTGAACTGTTGGAGCTGCGCCCCTTACAGCAGGGGTTGGCCGAGTTGGTGGCCTATCTGCAGTTGGCGTCGGACCAGGGCAAAGCGGTCATTGACGCCGACACTGAAGACATCGTCGTCTGGCAGTCCCGCGACGGCCACAGCAGGCAAGCGAGGCTGCCGCGTGTCACCTTCTCGAGATGAACATGCATGACCTCGATATTCCCGCACCGACGTATGAACTGTCGGCCCTCGTCGTGCCGCTGCTCAAGGGGGTGCTCTACCGCGATAAAGACGCCGCGCTGTGGAGCGCGCTGTTGAACCTGCAAGCCCGAGTGCGCGACCATGTGGGTGTGCTTGGTCTGGACTTGACCCTGGACGAATCCGAGGGTTATGCCTTTCTGCGCTCGCGCCCCGACCCCACAGACCCGAGCGAGCCCAAACCACCGCGGCTGGTGGCACGCCGGCCGCTGTCGTTTGCAGTCAGTCTGCTGCTCGCGCTGCTGCGCAAAAAGCTCGCCGAGTTCGACGCGGCCGGCAGCGACACGCGGCTGATTCTCTCGCGCGACGAGGTGGCCGAGTTGATCCGCGTGTTCCTGCCCGAGGGCAGCAACGAAGCACGCTTGATCGACCAGGTGGACACTCACCTGAACCGCGTAGCCGAGCTGGGATTTGTGCGGCGCCTGCGCGGGCAGGAGCACATGATCGAAGTGCAGCGCATCCTCAAGGCCTTTGTCGATGCGCAGTGGCTGGCGCAGTTTGACGAACGGCTCGCCGCGTACCGCGTGCAACTCTCGGCCGGGGCCGGCAATGAAGAATGAATCCATCGAGCTTGATTTCATCGCCGACGAGCAACTCGCCGGTTTTCGCCTGCAGCGACTTGAGGTTTACAACTGGGGCACCTTCGATGCCCGGGTATGGACGCTGCGCGCCGACGGCCGCAACACGCTGCTGACCGGCGACATCGGATCGGGCAAGTCAACCCTGGTCGATGCGATCACCACGCTGCTCGTACCAGCGCAGCGCATCGCCTACAACAAGGCCGCCGGCGCCGACGCGCGCGAGCGCACGCTGCGCTCGTATGTGCTGGGCCACTACAAGTCCGAGCGCAACGAGCAGGGCGGCTCTGGGCGGCCGGTGGCGCTGCGCGAGGCCAACAGCTATTCGGTGATTCTGGGGGTGTTTCACAACGCGGGCTATGACCAGACGGTGACGCTGGCCCAGGCGTTTTGGCTCAAGGAGGTGCATGGCCAGCCGGTGCGCTTCTACGTGGTGGCGGACCGGGCGCTGACCATCGCTGAAGACTTCGCCAACTTCGGCCCCGACATGGCCAAGCTGCGCAAGCGCCTGCGCGCCGGCGGCGCCGAGGTCGAGGACAGCTTTCCGCCGTATGGCGCGGCCTTTCGGCGCCGCTTCGGCGATGGCAAAGGGCAGCCCCTCAGCGAGCAGGCGCTTGAGCTGTTTCACCAGACCGTGTCGATGAAGTCGGTCGGTAACCTGACCGAGTTCGTGCGCAGTCACATGCTTGAGCCCTTCGACGTGGCGCCGCGCATCCGCGCGCTGATCTCGCACTACGACGATCTGCACCGCGCCCACGAGGCCGTGCTCAAGGCCAAGCGCCAGGTCCAGCTGCTCGCACCCATGGTGGCTGACTGCGCGCGTCATGACGAGCTGGTCGCGTTGATCGGTCAATGGCGTGAATGCCGCGAAGCGCTCAGGGCATTCTTTGCGATGCTCAAAGCCGAGCTGCTGGAGAAGAGGCTCGTGCATCTTGGCGACGAACTCGTGCGCCAGGCGGCGCAGATCGAGCGACTGGGTGCACAGCTTCGCGATGAACGCCTGCAGGAGCAAGAGCTGCGCCGCGCCATCAGCGACAACGGCGGCGACCGCATCGCGCGCATGGAGCGGGAGCTTGCCGACCTGGAAGCCGAGCTGGAGCGTCGCCGGGCCAAATTTCGGCGCTACGACGAACTGCGCAGCGCCTTGGGGTTGCTCTCGATGCAAGGCGCCGACGACTTCCTGGCCCAGCGCCAGCTGTGCGGCCAGTTGCGCGAGGCTGCAGCCGAGCGCGACGCCAAAGCCCAGAACGAGTTGAATGAGGTCGGCGTGGCGTTCGCCCAGGGGCGCCAGGAGCACGAGCTGATGCTGGCCGAAGTCAAAAGCCTGCAAGCCCGACGCAGCAACATCGACGCGCATCAGATCGCGATGCGCAGCGCCATGTGCGCGGCCTTGCAATTGCCAGAGGCTGAGATGCCGTTTGCCGGCGAGTTGATCAGCGTGCGCGATGACGAGCGCGATTGGGAGGGCGCTGCCGAGCGGATGCTGCGCAACTTTGGCTTGTCGCTGCTTGTTCCCGACGCGCACTACGGCGTGGTCAGCGAGTGGGTCGACCGAACCCATCTGAGGGCCCGCATGGTCTATTTCCGCGTGCGCCCGGTACGCAGAGACGCGCGTGGCGAACCACATTCTCTGCACGCCGATTCGCTGGCGCGCAAGCTTGTCGTCAAGCCCGATTCGCCACTTTGCACGTGGCTGGAGCGCGAGCTCGCGCAGCGCTTCGACATAGCGTGCTGCACGAGCCAAGAACAGTTTCGTCGCGAGGCCCGGGCCGTCACGCGCACCGGGTTGCTCAAGGCGCCGGGCGAGCGCCACGAGAAGGACGACCGCCACCGCCTGGACGACCGCAGCCGCTATGTGCTGGGCTGGAGTAACGAGGCCAAGCTCGCAACCTTGCAAGCGAGGGCTCGCGTGATCGAGAGTCGCTTGGCCGAATCTGGCGCGCGCATCGGGGCATTGCAAAAGGCTCAGGGCGAAGAGCGCGAACGGCTCGGCACCTTGAACAAGCTTGACGAGTACCGCGACTACCGGGAACTCGATTGGCCACAGACGGTGGCGCAGATCGAACGGCTGCGAGCCGATAAGCAGGCGCTCGAGGCCGCGTCTGATGTGCTCAAACGCCTGGCCGAGCAACTTGCCACGATGGTGCTGACGTTGGCGAAAACCGAAGCACGGCTCGGCGAGCGCAACATCGACATGGCCAAGACTGAAGAAAGGCGCGACATTGCGCAGGCGCTGCTGGGGCAGGCGCAGGCGCAGCTGAAGGCCGGCTCATTCACCGAGCACGCACGCAGCTTCTCGCAGATCACCGCGCTGCGCGTGGAGGCGCTCGGCGAACACAGCCTGAGCATCGAGTCTTGCGACGCGCGCGAACAGGAGCTGCGCAAGTGGCTGCAAGACCGCATCGACGCCGAAGACAAGAAGCTCGCCCGGTTGAGCGAGAAGATCGTCAAGGCGATGGCTGAGTACAAGGAGGCCTACAAACTCGATGCCGCCGAGACCGATGCGAGCGTGGCCGCAGCGCACGAATACCGCGCCATGCTGGAGCGGCTCAACGCCGACGATTTGCCGCGGTTCGAAGAGCGTTTCAAGGAGCTGCTCAATGAGAACACGATCCGCGAAGTGGCCAACTTCCAGTCGCAACTGAACCGTGAGCGCGAGGAGATCAAAGAGCGCATAGCGCGCATCAACGACTCGCTGACCCGCATTGACTACAACCCCGGACGTTTCATCGTGCTGGAAGCGCAGTTGGCCACGGACGCCGAAATTCGCGACTTCCAGACCGAATTGCGCAGTTGCACCGAGGGCGCGTTCACGGCGTCAGACGAAGCCCAGTATTCCGAGGCCAAGTTTTTGCAGGTCAAGCACATCGTTGAGCGGTTTCGTGGCCGCGACGGCACGGCCGAGCTTGACCGGCGCTGGGCCGGTAAGGTCACCGATGTGCGCAACTGGTTCGTCTTTGCCGCCAGCGAGCGTTGGCGCGAAGACGGCAGCGAACATGAGCACTACTCCGATTCGGGCGGAAAGTCTGGCGGGCAGAAGGAAAAGCTCGCCTACACCATCCTGGCGGCGAGCCTGGCCTACCAGTTTGGGCTCGAATGGGGCGCGTTACGCTCGCGCAGCTTCCGTTTTGTCGTGATCGACGAAGCCTTCGGGCGTGGCTCCGACGAGTCGGCCCAATATGGGCTGGAACTTTTTCGCCAGCTCAATCTGCAATTGCTGATCGTCACGCCGCTGCAAAAAATTCACATCATCGAGCCATTCGTGGCCAGCGTTGGTTTCGTACACAACGAGGATGGTCGAGCCTCTCGGCTGCGCAATCTGAGCATTGAGGAGTACCGGGCCCAGCGTGACGCGCACGCATTGCCATGAGCTGCCGGCACGCTCCTAAAGTGCATACCGCTGCAAGCGGCGCGCAGGCTGCTCGATGAGCTGGACCACCGCGACAGAGCTGCGAGCCCAAATGCAAAGGCTGTGGGATCAGGGGCGCTTGCTGGCATGCCTTGTTGAAACGGGAGAAACCTTCCCGTTGCGTCTGGTCTTGAAGGCGCCGCGCTCGGCCGAGTTGTCGGAGCGATTCGACGAGGTGCGCGACTGGGCGCGTGCATTGCAGGCAGAGGCCGATGCGGGTTACCGGCTCGTGCTGCGGGAGGCCCGGCATCGCGTGATCGGCACCAATTCACTGCCCGATGAGGCCTGGGTCGACACACCGGCCGATGCGTTGCGCTTGATCGGCAAGCAGCGAGACGCGCGCCGTTTTGTCGCCGTGATCGATGCCACTCGTACCCGGCTGCCGGTGCTGCTGCCTTGGCTAAGTGCGCAGCCATTGCGTGCGCTGGCTCTGGCGCCGGAGTGGCCACTGTTGCTCGATGCAGTCGCCTGGGTGGTGGCCCACCCGCGGCCCGGCATCCACCTGCGGCAGGTCGACCTCCCGGGTATTCACACCAAATTCATCGAGGAGCATCGCGCCGTACTCTCGGCGCTGCTCGATCTGGCGCTGCCCGCCGACGCCATCGACGCCAGCGTCACGGGCGCGGCCCAGTTCGCGCAGCGTTATGGTTTTCTGGGCAAGCCGATCCGGATTCGCTTCCGCATCCTCGACCCGAATCGTGCGCTGCTCGGCACGGGTGTCGGAGAAGACATCACGTTAGGCGCCGAGGCATTTGCTCGCCTCGACCCTGCGCCGATGCAGGTTTTCATCACCGAAAACGAAGTCAACTACCTGGCCTTTCCGCCCCGAGCCGACAGCCTGCTGATTTTTGGCGCCGGGTATGGGTTCGAAATGCTGGGCGCCGCGCTGTGGCTGCAACACCGCGCCATCCACTACTGGGGCGACATCGACACCCACGGTTTCGCCATCCTGGATCAGCTGCGGGCGCGTTTCGCGCACGTCATATCGTTCTTGATGGACCGCGCGACGCTGCTCGCACACCGGACGCACTGGCTTGAAGAGGCGCGGCCGACGCTGCGCGACTTGCTGCGCCTGAGCCCCGACGAGCGGGCGCTTTTCGATGATTTGCGCTGGAAGCGCCTGGCCGACAGGCCGCTGCGGCTCGAACAGGAGCGAATCGGCTTTGGCTGGGTTGAGGCGGCGCTGGCAAACCTTCCAATTGCCCGAATTCCTTGAGCTAATCCGGGGCTGCTATACTCCGCGGTTCGTCTTGGAGGGGTGGCCGAGTGGTTAATGGCAGCAGACTGTAAATCTGCCCTCTAACGAGTACGCTGGTTCGAATCCAGCCTCCTCCACCAAGGCGGAACGTTTTTTATGCGTGAAAGTGGTGCTCTCTAGCGGGAGTAGTTCAATGGTAGAACTCCAGCCTTCCAAGCTGATCACGCGGGTTCGATTCCCGTCTCCCGCTCCATATGCAGGCTCTTGCGTAGCAATTGTCAGCACAGGCTTGGTTGCCATGGTCGCCAAGCCTGTACTGATTTTGATGAAATCAGGCCCATGTGGCTCAGTGGTAGAGCACTCCCTTGGTAAGGGAGAGGTCGCGCGTTCGATCCGCGCCATGGGCACCAAGTAACCTTGAAGGGTGCGCAGCAGCGACCCCGTTGTCCTGGAGATAAAAATGGCAAAAGGCAAATTTGAGCGCACCAAGCCGCACGTGAACGTGGGCACGATTGGTCACGTTGACCACGGCAAGACCACGTTGACGGCGGCGATCACCACGGTGCTGAGCAAGTTGTACGGTGGGGAGGCCAAGGCCTACGACCAAATTGACGCGGCGCCTGAAGAAAAGGCGCGGGGCATCACGATCAACACCGCGCACGTGGAATACGAGACCAAGGCGCGGCATTACGCGCATGTGGATTGCCCGGGCCACGCCGACTATGTGAAGAACATGATCACGGGCGCTGCGCAGATGGATGGC
>JBBRPV010000084.1:0-17552 GCA_038227445.1 Burkholderiales bacterium
ACATGGGCGCAAGGCACGTCTACCTGTAACGCCAACTATCTTGGTGGGGTGAGTGGCAGTACGTTGATGCTGAGCGACACCATCGCGCCGACGACGGGAACCTCGGCCGCCGTTTGTACCGATGGCGTCGTGACCTTGACCTCACCGGTCTGCGTGACCGCACCGCTGCCACCGCCGCCAACGTCCACCGCGTATGACATCGTCAGCCTGGTTCTGGTCAACGCGAGCAACGGCGCTGCAATTCGCACGCTTGGTCCGAACGAGACCATCAGCTTGGGCAACCTGGGCGCACCGAGCGTCAGCATTCAAGCGCTCTCCAATTCCGGCGCGAAGAGTGTCAAGTTCGTCAGTGCTGCTGCGGGTGTCTCGCGAACCGAGGGCCAAGCGCCCTGGGCATTCTTGGGCAACAGCGGCTCCACTTACAAGCCATGGATACCGGTGGTGAAGTCGTACTCGATCACCGCTACGGGCTACTCGGCGAGCGGTGCCTCTGGAACCGCTGGCAAGCCATTGACCGTCACGATCAACGTGGTTCCTTGATGGGGCTTGGCGGGGGCCGCTTCTTGAGGCCCCCGCCGGCTTACTACAACCTATCGATCCACCCAGTTGATGTTCAGCGCCCTGCTGCGCAGCTTGACGGCTGCGGCGGCGGGGTTTTGTGTCATTTTGGAACCCTGCCTCGTTGAGGCACCTCCCACCCTACGAACCTTCGCGCTCGGCAATCGTTGGAAATCAGAAACCATGAAACCAGGCCTGACTGACATCGGCGTGCAGCGCAGAGTGGTTGTTCTCGCGGCAGCCGCCGCAGCCATGGGCCAAGCCCGGGCGCTGGCGTGGCCCACGCGAGCGATTCGACTGGTTGTGCCCTTTCCGCCGGGCGGCCTCAATTACAACATGGCGCGCTTGATGGCACCTCGGTTGCAGCGCGAGCTTGGCCAACCCGTGGTCATCGAAAACAAGGCTGGCGCGGGCGGCACAACGGGCGCCAACGAGGTTGCACGCGCTGCCCCCGATGGATACACCCTGCTCATCGCAACGCCGCCTCTGACCATTGCTCCGGCGCTCTACTCCACGCTGCCCTATGACCCTGCCCAGCTCGCGCCAGTGGCGCTTTTGGGCCGGGTCCCCAATGTGCTGTTGGTTAACTCAGCCAGTGGCATCACCAGCCTGGCCGATTTGATCGCCCGTGCCAAGAACGCCCCGGGCAAACTCAGTTACGCCTCTGCGGGCAACGGCACATCTCCGCACTTGAGCGCCGAGTTGATGAAGGTCGCCTCGGGAACGTTCATCACGCACATCCCTTATCGCGGCTCGGCGCCGGCGGTGAGTGCATTGATTGCAGGTGAGGTCGATCTGTCGTTTGACAATCTGTCAGCCGTGCTGGGCCAGATTGCCGGGGGGCGCATCAAAGCACTGGCAGTGACAACGCGCAAGCGCAGCAGTGTTCTTCCACAGGTACCAACGTTGGCCGAATCAGGCATGCGAGATTTTGACGTGAGCGCCTGGTTCGGCCTGGCCGCGCCCGCGGGTTTGCCTGCAGATGTAAAAGCGCGCCTTGAAGGCGCCATGGAAAAGGTCTCCCGCGACCCCGAGGTGACGAGCGTGATGGAGAAGACGGGTGCCGAAGTGCAGTTCATGGGCAGCGCAAGCATGAGCAGCTTCATGGTTGCTGATGCCGCCAGGTGGAAAGGTCTTGTTTCCTCGGGACGCATCACGGTTGTTTGAGCCCTGACTCACAGGGCAAGCGTTCAAATTGAAACAGGCAATGTGATTTTGTAGCGTTCCGACACGCGCCGTTGCAAGACTAACATTCGGACATCCAACGTAAACCGAACTGCTGATCAGGTCGGGATCACGTCGGCAAACCCGTCGAAAGTCGGGGGCGCAAAGTCACGGGCCTAAAGACGCAAGTCCACGGTAGCCGGACTGCTGGATCATTTGACCTTCGGGTCTTCCGGTAGCGTTCCCATTTTCGGTTCTGTCTCCCTGCACTGTGCAACGAGGAACCTGAATGAACGCTCACCAGAAGCCGCTCCGGCCGCAGAAGTCCCGTCGGGCGCACGCCCTTTTGACCATCGCCATGGCCTTGGTTACGGCATTGGGCGCGATGCCCGCAGCTGCCGTAACGGCCAAAATGGCTATTGAGCACCGTCACGCCCTGTGGATTGACCAGGGCAATGTCTACGGTGTTGGCGCCAATGCGTGGTGCAGCACGGTTCGATCCAATCCTTGGGATTCGATGCTGCCGAAGCCTATCTTTACTGGCGACGTGAAGGCGGTTTCAGTGGCAGTGGCGGGGCTGCAGTCGGCGATCTTGTTTGCCGACGGCACCGCGGTGTTTCGGGGGATCAGCAACGCTCCGATCGCGGACCGCTACTGCTACCAGGCCCCGTTCCCAATGCGCGGCATCACCGACATCGCGCTGCTCGGCGGTGGAACCCCAGAGGGCGGTGTGCTCTTCATCAGCGGCGGGCAGGTGTATCGCTGGACTGGTCTCGTCGGTGATCCGGCTGTGGCGATGGCTGGTGGCGTAGGCGCCAAGAGCATCTCCGCCGGGAATGCGCACGTTGTCGTTGTGTACTGCGATGGCAGCGCAGCGACCTGGGGTAGTAATAGCAACGGTCAGCTGGGTAAGCCTGCGGAGACTGGCGTCGTTCGCCTAGGACCTAGCGAGTTGACCAAGCTGCAAATCACAGGAGTCGATTCCGCGCAAGCTACAGGGCACACAACGCTCTTGCGACTGAATGACGGCCGCACTTTGGTATTTGGTGCGGTAAACGTGGGATTGACGCCCTCTCCCTCAGGAGCGTCCGGCGCCACTGGATGGAACCAGCCAACCCCAGCTCCGCTTTACGAGCTGCCAGCGAATACGGTCAAACTCATCATTACTGGCTCAACGGTCTATGCGCTGACCAAAGATGGTCGTGTGCATATGACTGGGTGGAAGGACCAGCCCGGCGCGTACATCCGAGGCTTTGTCGCGCAGCCGTATCCTGTGGTGCGAGATATGTCGATCGGCCAGAACGGTGTGATCTTCGACCTGGGCATCCCAGGTCAACGCTACCTGGGGTTGACTGGCCGGATTCAGGACGTTGATCCGTCGGCAGACCTGCTGGATCCATCCACGGGCGCAACGGTTCTGCGGTCGTTCTCTTTCTCGCCCATGCCGGCTAGCCTGACAGGTGCGGAGTCCGAAGCCGCTGAAGATCAGTCGCATTCCTGCAGAGCTGCGCCCACGACGTCGAGCACGGACAAGACCAAGGGTAACAACGGGTTCGGCAACGGCGATCAGGCTGCGCCGGGCAACAGCTCCAGCCACAACAACGCTGAGAACAGTACCCGAGCCGCTGTCGAAGCCAAAGCTGCGGCCGAAGAGAAGGCTAAAGCCGAAGCGGCGGCAAAGGCCAAGGCCGAAGCAGCTGCGAAGGCGCAGGCTGAGGCGCAGGCCAAAGCCAAGGCGGCCGCCGATGCCAAAGCTGCGGCCGAAGCGAAGGCCAAAGCCGAAGCGGCGACAAAGGCCAAGGCCGAAGCAGCTGCGAAGGCTCAGGCTGAGGCGCAGGCCAAAGCCAAGGCGGCCGCCGATGCCAAAGCTGCGGCTGAAGCGAAGGCCAAAGCCGAAGCGGCGGCAAAGGCCAAGGCCGAAGCAGCTGCGAAGGCTCAGGCTGAGGCTCAGGCCAAAGCCAAGGCGGCCGCCGATGCCAAAGCTGCGGCCGAAGCGAAGGCCAAAGCCGAAGCGGCGGCAAAGGCCAAGGCCGAAGCAGCTGCGAAGGCCCGGGCTGAGGCGCAGGCCAAAGCCAAGGCGGCCGCCGATGCCAAAGCTGCGGCCGAAGCGAAGGCCAAGGCCGAAGCAGCTGCGAAGGCTCAGGCTCAGGCTCAGGCTCAGGCTGAGGCTCAGGCCAAAGCCAAGGCGGCCGCCGATGCCAAAGCTGCGGCTGAAGCAAAGGCCAAAGCCGAAGCGGCGGCAAAGGTAAAGGTGGGCGATCACTAAGCCTATCAAGGGCGAGAGCCCCTTCCGCATGCGGCCATGGAGCCGGCACGTTGACGGCCGTGCGCGTAACCCGCGCACGCGTCACTATTAACATCGTGCCGTCTTCGCCAACGAACCCGCACGATGCAGCTTTCCGACTTTGCCCTTTCGCGCTCTGCATCGGCATTCACCGCGCTCCTCGCGTCATGCCAACCTGCTGCGGCACTGGCGCAAGCAGGTCAGGCCCCGACTCTTGAGGGCTGCGCCGCCATCGGCGCTTCAACTGACCGCCTCGCGTGTTACGACAAGCTGGCCGGCCGCGCCGCTGCGCCCGACGCGCCGCCGGCCCAGCTGGCACTGCCCGTCACGAGCCCGCCTTCGACCTCGCTGCTCGCGCCCACCGGTTCCGCTCTGCCCACCAGCACCGTGCCCAAAGCACAGACCAGCCTGATCTCGAAATACTGGGAACTGGAGCCGACCGACAAGCGCGGCATCTTCAACTTCGTGGGCTACCGGCCGAACTACGTGCTGCCGATCCACGTGACGAGCCGCATCAACCGATCGCCTCAGTCGCCGACCCAGGCCACCGTCGAGCAACCCGACTACCGCCGCGAAGAAGCCAAGTTTCAGCTCTCGCTGCGCACCAAACTCCTGCAAGACGTGCTGCTGCCCGAGGCCGACCTGTGGGTCGGTTTCACGCAGCAGGTGCTCTGGCAAATCTGGAATGGCAAAGACTCCAAACCGTTTCGCAACAGCGACTTCGAGCCCGAAGTGATCTACCTCATGCCCACGGGCAAGAGCCTGCGCGAACTGCCGTTCGGCTGGCAGTGGCGCTACACGCAGCTGGGCTTGGCGCACCAGTCGAACGGGCAGTCAGACCCGTTGTCGCGCAGCTGGAACCGCGTGTACCTCGCCGGCGGTTTCGAGCGCGGCGATTGGTCGCTCACGGCGCGCTTTACCGAGCGTCTGAAAGAGCCCATCGTGACCGACAACAACCCCGACCTGCAATCTTTCCGCGGCCGAGGCGAGTTCCAGCTGAACTGGTCACACGGCGTGCAAACGGCCTCGCTGCTCTACCGCAGCACGCTCAAGGGTTTGAAATACGGCGCCCTTCAGCTCGACTGGACGTACCCGATCTACAAAGACCAGCCCAACGGCCTGCGCTGGTTCGTGCAGGCCTTTCGTGGCTACGGCGAAACGCTTACCGACTACAACTTTCGCCAGACCAGCTTCGGCGCCGGCGTGACCTTCCTGCAGTTCTGAGCGGCGCTCGTCTCCAGCTGATTCAGCCGCCCGGGTTGGGCGATGCACCGATCGTTCTTACGCAGGCCTCGGTGATGGCGGCCACCAGCGCGCGTTTTTGTTCCGGCGTGCGGCCTTCGAACAGCTCGACTCTGATCGTGGGCATGGTCGGGTCTCTTCCAGCGTTGACGTTGGGGGATCGGTTGCGGTAGTTCGGGTCGGCAGCGTCCAGGGCGCGCAGTAGCGCCGGCCATTCGATATTGCCATCGCGCTCAGATCGAACGCCGACACACCGGCGGTGCGTCAGCGGCGCGAGTTCTTCGGAAACAGCGAGCACCCTCCCACCTTCGGCGGCCATCGCGCTCAGTTGCGCTGTGGCGGCGCGGTCGATGCGAACCTGCGATTCGGTGCGTTCGGTACCGGGCGCGGACATGGGGCTTGGGGGCTTTCGCTCGCGTCGAATGTGCCGCCCGATCTGCCAGATCAACCAAGGTCCTGCTACCGCTACAGGGAGTTCCTGCGCCCCCCCCCAGAACAACCAGTGCGCGTCCCTATTCGTACCGGATTTCCGTATGCCCGGTGCGACACAAATTTAATTCACTGCCGGCGTGCCCGGCAAGGAGCCATCACCATGATCCTCAATACCGTGTTCACCCCGTTCGCTTCGCTGATGCTGCCGGTGCGAGCTCTGGTACTGGTACTGGTGCTGGTGCTGGTAATCGCCACCCAGCCGGCGCATAGTGCCGAGGGCTCGCTCGGCGTGGTCAGCATCAAAGAAGGCGAGCTGGTGGTCCTGCGCGAAAGCCGCGAGTTTCCCGCCGCCGAAGGCCTGCGCTTGCGTGCTGACGACATTGTGCGCAGCCGCGACGGCACGCGCCTGGCCCGCATAGAGCTCGACGACGGCACGCTGCTTGATCTCGGTCCGGCCACCGAGCTGCTGCTGCAGCCGCGCGCGCTCAGCGGCGGTGCCGAGCGCGGCCTGATGCTGTACCTCCTGCGCGGCCGGCTCAAACTCGGAACCGCACCCGGGCAGGGAGCGTCGGGCATGCGCCTGGCCCTGCCGCAGCTAGGCTTGGCCCAACTTGCCGGCAGCGTGGTCGTGCGCGCCACGCCACTCGCCACGCTGGTGTTCATGGAGACCGGTCGGGCCGACGTGTTCGAGCGCGCGCAAGGCCAGCCCGCCAGCCGGCACACACTGACAGACGGCGATGCATTCGTGGCCCGGGCGACCCTGCCCGGCGAGCTGCTGCGGCGCGCGCCGGGCGATCTGATCGACGGTCTGCCGCGCGCTTTTGTTGACTCGCTGCCACGCCGCGCCGCACTGTGGCGAGGCCGCGTGACCGAGCCCGCCGTCGGCAGCGAGCCCAGCTACGCCAGCGTGGCGCCATGGGTCAATTCCGAAGCATTGCTGCGACCTTTATTCGTGCAGCGTTTCGCCGCACTGGCGCGCGACCCGCGCTTTCGCGCCGGCCTGCTCGGCGAGCTGCGCGCGCACCCGGAATGGAAGCGCGTGCTGTTCCCCGCGAAGGCCCAGCCCAAGCCGGTGGTGCTGGCGGCCGCACGCAGCCCCGCCACTCCAGCACCAGCGCCAAACCCGGCCGCCGCTTTAGCGGCATCCACGAACGAACCCACCCTCGCGCAACCAGCGAGAACGGAGATCCCATGAAACTCTTGTTCAAGTTCAACCTCGTGTTTTTGATCGTCTTCCTGATCGGTCTCGGTGCTACCGGCTTGCTCACGCGCAGCATGCTTGAGCGCAACGCGCAAGGCGAAGTTCTGCAGCAGGCTCGGTTCCTGTTCGACAAAGCGCTGGCGGTGCGCGCCTACACCTCGAAGCAGGTTGCGCCGCTGCTGGAAACGCAGATGAAGTACGCGTTTTTGCCGCAGTCGGTGCCAGCTTTCTCGGCCACCGAAGTGATGGCCGCGCTGGCGACGAACCATGCCGAGTACAGCTACAAGGAAGCCACGCTCAACCCCACCAACCCGCGTGACCGCGCGATCGATTGGGAAGCTGACTTGATCGGCTCATTCCGCAAGTCGCCCGAGGCGAAAGAGTTCATCGGCCAGCGCGACACACCGACCGGCCGCGCGCTCTATATCGCGCGCCCGATCCGCATCACCGACGGGGCCTGCCTGCGCTGCCACAGCACGGTCGAGGCCGCGCCGCGCACGCTGGTCGACAAGTACGGCCCCGCCAACGGCTTCGGCTGGCAATTGAGCGAAGTGGTTGGCGCGCAACTTGTCTCGGTACCCATGGCGGTACCGCTGGCGCGGGCGCACGAGGCCTGGGTGCTGTTCATGGGCATGCTCTCGGCCGTGTTCGCCACCATCGCCATCGTCCTTAACCTGATGCTGTGGTGGCTGGTGATACGTCCGGTAATGCACCTGGCCGGCATTGCCGACCGCGTGAGCCTGGGCGAACTCGGTGCACCTTCGTTCAACGCCAGCGCGCGCGACGAAATCGGGCGTCTGGCGGTCTCATTCGCTCGCATGCGCAAGAGCCTGGTGCAAGCGCTGAGACTGCTCGAGGCTTCACCAGCATGAGCGCCCGGCCCATGCTCCGCAACTTGGTGCAGCCCCTGTTCCAGCGCATAGGTCAGTACGAGATTGTGGGCGTGCTGGGACAGGGTGCGATGGGCATCGTCTACGACGCGATCGACCCACTCATCCAACGTCGCGTGGCCGTGAAGGTCGTGCACGCTGCGCTGCTCGCGCCCCAGGGCCAAGACCTGATGGCAGCGCAGCGCTTCAAGACCGAGGCGCAGGCCGCGGGCCGCTTGTGCCACCCGAACATCGTGGCGGTGTACGAATATGGGGAATCGAGCGAACACCGGTTCATCGCGATGGAATATGTGCACGGCGTGCCGCTGATCGAGCTCACGGGCCGAGGCCAGCGCCTGCCGCTCTGCGACGTGAACAGCATCGTGCTGCAATTGCTCGATGCGCTCGAATGCGCACACGAACAAGGCGTGTGGCACCGCGACATCAAGCCCGCGAACCTGCTCCTCACGCCCGAAGGCCAGCTCAAGGTCGGCGACTTCGGCATCGCGCGCATCGCGGCGTCTGACCTCACGCAACCGAACACGATGCTCGGGTCGCCTGGCTACATGGCGCCCGAGCGCTACACCGGCGAAGCGCCAGATTGCCGCGTCGATATTTTCTCTTGTGGCGTGCTCTATTACGAGCTGCTCACCGGCACGCCGCCATTTCGCGGCAGCAGCAGCCAGGTGATGTACCAAGTGATGCACGACACACCGCCCGGCCCGTCGACGCTGGCGATCCAGCAGCCGCCACCTGAGCGCTTCAACGCCATCGTGGCGCGCGCGCTGGCACGCCGCCCCGACGACCGTTACGCCAGCGCTGCGCAAATGCGCGCCGCGCTGCTTGAAGCGGCCGGCCAGGCAATCTCACCACGGGTGTCGGCGGCCACCATGACCGCGCAGCGGCCTTGCGCCGAGGGCGACGCCACGGTGCGGGTGATACGCGCACTTCCGAGTGTTCCGCCAGCCACCGATGCAACGCCCGTCGTGCCAGCGGCGGTGCAGGCAGATGCAGCCGTGGCAGCGGCGCCAGGCACGGCGCCCGGCGAAGAACTGGCCACCGCGCCAGCCTGCGGTGCGGCCTTGCTTGCTTCGCTGGAAGCACTGCTCACGGCCAGGGTCGGCCCGCTCGCGCGCTTCGTTGTGCGCGATGCGGCGCGGCGCAGCGCGGACCCATTCGCGCTGGTGGATCGCATCGCTGCAGAGGCACTCGATGCAGACGAGCGCGGCGCCTTTCTGGGCCAAGCACGAGCCCTGCTGCCGCAGCGCATTCCGGCCGCGGCCGCCGACGAGCCGAACGCCGCTGCCCTGCCTTTGCTCGGTAACACGCCAATGGCACCGGGCGTCGTGGACAAGGCGCAGGCGGTGCTGGCGGAACACATCGGCCCAATCGCCCGGGTGATCGTGCGGCGTGCCGGAGCACAAGCCACAAGCCGCGAGGCCTTCTTTGCAGAGCTGCTCCATCAGGCGGGCGATGATGCCAACGGCGAGCTCTTGTTGGCGCAGCTCTGGCGAATCGAGTAGCCCTCGGGCTCAGCGCTTGTGAATGAAGCGGCCGCGACCATGCCGAACATCACGAGGCCAGCGCCGCCGAACGCATTCAGGCCGGCCGAGACCAGCAGCGCGGGCTCATTTCGTCGGCGCTCCGGCGTTGAACCAGCGCCCGATCAGAGCCCGCTCGACATCAGTGATCTGGGTGGCGTTGTTCATCGGCATGGCTTTGAGCACCACTGCCTGCTGGTACAGCGCCTGTGCGTTCTTCGCCACCAGCTCTGGTGTGTGCAGCGCGATATTTTTGTTTTGCAGCTGCTCGTTGTGGCAAACCACGCAGCGCCGGTCGAGCACCTGGCGCAGCTCGGCATAACCAACGGTAGGCGCGTTCACGGCCGCTTTCGGCTGCGGAGCCGGCGCGAGCCAGATTGCCAGACCCACGATCAGCACGGCGCCGGTGATGGCGTAGGCCCAGGGCACCGGCTTGGCTTGCACCAGCGCCTTGTGGCGCGCCACGAAAGAATGGCGGATCAGCGAACCGGCCAGCATGACCAGCACAAGTACCAACCAATTGTGTTTTGCGCCGTACAAAAATCCGTAGTGGTTGCTGAGCATGGCGATCAGCACTGGCAGCGTGAAGTAGGTGTTGTGCACGCTGCGCTGCTTCGCGCGCTGGCCGTGGACCGGGTCGACTGCCTCGCCCGCTTTGAGCTGCTTAAGCACCGTGCGCTGGCCGGGAATAATCCAGAAGAACACGTTGGCGCTCATGGTGGTGGCGAGCATCGCGCCAACGAGCAAGAAGGCCGCACGGCCCGCGAACAACTGGCATGCCAGCCACGATGCGAACAGCACGAACAACACAATGCCGATGCCAACGATTCGGTCACCGCCCGCACGCTGCCCGAACTTGCGGCAAATCACGTCATAGACCAACCAACCCACGACGAGAAAACCGAGCGCCGCGGTGATCGCAGCCGGGCTCGACCACGCGTTCACGCTCTTGTCGATCAGGAAGGTGCTGGCCTGGTACAGGTAGAGCACCGTGAAAAGCCCGAAGCCGCTCAGCCAGGTGGCGTAACTTTCCCAGTAGAACCAGTGCAAATGCTCGGGGATGACCTTGGGCGCAACCGCGTATTTCTGCGGGTGGTAGAAGCCGCCGCCATGCACGGCCCAGAGTTCCCCGCCCACGCCCTTTTCTTTCAGCACCGGGTCGGTCGGCGGCGTGAGGCTGTTGTCGAGAAAGACGAAGTAGAACGACGAGCCGATCCAGGCGATGGCCACGATCACGTGCGTCCAGCGCAGCAGCAGGTTCAGCCAGTCAAGAACATATGCATCCATTCAGGAACTCGCTCCAGTTTGACCGAACAGGCCAGTGCCGACGCTCATTCAGCAAGCGTCGGGCCTCTTTGATCCCGTGCCACCGCGGGTTCCGGGAGCGGTGACGAGCCGGCCCGTGGGGCCACGGTTCAGTGGTGACTCTATCAACGGTGCATACACTTCAAAAATCAAACCGCATACGGTGTCACCCGAAATCAGTGTCAGCTGCCTCGGTAGGTTGAGTAGGCCCAGGCGCTGGCCAGCAAGGGTACGTGGTAGTGCTGATCCACGGCGGCGAGGCCGAAGTCGAGCGGCACCTCGTCGAGAAACGGCGGCTCGGCCAGCGTTTCACCGCGCGCGCGAAAGTAGGCGGCCACGCAAAACACCAGCCGGTACCGGCCCGGCAGGAACGCCGCGCCCTCCAGTAGCGGCGAGTCGGACCGACCGTCTTGGTTCAGCTTGATTGACTTGAGAAGGACTGGCGTGCCGCCGCTCATGCCGTAGAGGCGCACGGCCATGCCGCCGGCCGGGCAGCCGTTGGCGGTGTCGAGCACGTGTGTGGTGAGTTTTCCCAGGTTGTTCTCCAGCAGGGCCGCGGAAAAAAGGCACGGAAGCGGGGCGCGCAAACTAGGCACGACTTGCCGAGCCACGGAAGCATTTGCACAGAGTTTGAACTTGGCAACAAAGTGTATACACTTTGAATTACAAATCAAGCGCAATTCAATTCCGCCCATGCCCAGCTCTGCTTCGAAGCCGCGAGCCATTCGCACCGCGCGACCCAGGGCGGCGCGCGGCGCTTTGACCGAAGCAACGACCACCCAGCGCATCGCCGACTCGATCACCACCGCCATTGTTGAACGGCGTTTGATGCCAGGCACCAAGCTCGCCGAACAGAAAATCGCCGACATCTTCAAGGTCTCGCGCACGCTGGTGCGTCAGGCGCTGAACCAGTTGAGCCGCGACAAGCTCATCACGCTTGAGAGCGCCCGCGGCGCGCGCGTGGCCGAGCCCGGTGTGGAAGAAGCGCGCCAGGTCTTCGACGCACGCAAGCTTCTGGAGACCGCGATGATCAAGCGCGCCGCCGTCGCGTTGAAGGCAGAGCAGATCGCCGAACTGCGCGCCCACCTCGCGGCCGAAAAAGCCGCGATCCAGCTCACCGAGGTGTCAGGCCGCACCCGCTTGCTAGGCGATTTTCATGTGCTCATCGCGCGCATGCTTGGCAACGAGGTGCTCGCGGGCATGACCGGCGAGCTGGTGTCGCGCTGCTCACTGATCGCGGTGATGTACCAGTCTTCCCACTCTGCCGAACATTCGTTCGAGGAACACGTGGTGATCGTTGACGCCATCGAGAGGCGCGACGCTCGAATGGCAGTGAAACTGATGGAAACGCACCTGCGCAACGTGGAACGCAGCCTGCAACTCGACCCGCGCGTGGCCGACCTCGAATCGGTGCTGCTGCCACGCTGAGGCTGACGCCGCACCTTCCCCCTGCCCCACCCAACCCGAACCGTATGAAAACCACCGGCTACCCGCGCGACCTGATCGGTTACGGTCGCAAGCCCCCTCACGCGCAGTGGCCCGGGCAGGCGAAGATCGCGGTTCAGTTCGTTCTCAACTACGAAGAAGGCGGCGAGAGCTGCGTATTGCACGGCGACACATCGTCGGAAACCTTCCTCTCAGAAATCATTGGCGCGCAAGCGTTTGAAGCGCGCCACTTGTCGATGGAGTCAATGTATGAATACGGCTCCCGCGTTGGCGCGTGGCGGCTGCTGCGCGAGTTCGAAAAGCGAAGCCTGCCACTGACGGTGTTCGGCGTATCAATGGCCCTGCAGCGAAACCCCGATCTGGTCGCGGCGCTGCTGGAGCAAAAGCACGAGATCGCGTGCCACAGTTGGCGCTGGATTCATCACCAGCATATGAGCGAATTGCGCGAGCGCCGCCATGTGGAGATAGCCACCAAGATCATTCGCAACATGACGGCGGGCCAGTGGCCGCTCGGCTGGTACACCGGCCGCGACAGCCCCAACACCAAGCGGCTCGTTGCCGACCACGGCGGCTACGAATACGACAGCGACCACTACGGCGACGATCTGCCTTTCTGGATGCCCGTGACAAAAAGCGACGGCACGCTGATGCAACGCCTGATCGTGCCCTATACGCTCGACACCAACGACATGCGCTTCGCCTCGGTGCAAGGCTTCAACACCGGCGACCACTTCTTCCACTACCTGCGCGACGCTTTCGATGTGCTGTACACCGAGGGCGATGAAGCGCCGAAGATGCTCAACATCGGCATGCACTGCCGTATTCTTGGTCGGCCTGGTCGCTTCAAAGCGATCCAGCGTTTCCTTGACCACGTGCAGCAGCACGAGCGGGTGTGGGTGTGCCGGCGCATCGACATCGCGCGCCACTGGGCGCAGACCTTTGCGGCCGACGCCTAAAAAAGCGGACAAACGATGCTCACGCTCGCCCACCTCAACGCAGCCTCGCAGGCGCAATTTGTGCAGGCTCTCGACGGCGTTTATGAGCATTCCCCGTGGATCGCCAAGAAGGCCTTTGGTCGGCGCCCGTTCGAGAGCCTGGCGCAGCTCAAGCACGCGCTGGTTACCGTGTTGCGCGAGGCCGGGGCGGCCGCGCAGCTCGCGCTGATCCGCGCTCACCCCGAGCTTGCGGGCAAAGCCATGGTGAGCAAATTGCTCACGGCCGAGTCGGCCCATGAGCAGGGGCGGGCCGGCCTGACCGAGTGCACGCCGGCCGAGTTTGCGCAACTGCAATCGCTGAACGCGGCCTACAACAAAAAATTCGGTTTCCCCTTCACCGTGGCGGTGCGCGGGCCGCGCGGCAACGGGCTGACCCGCCAAGAGGTCATCAAGACCTTCGCACGGCGGCTTTCAAACCATGCCGACTTCGAACTCGCCGAGTGCGTGCGCAACATCCACCGCATTGCCGAGATTCGCCTGAACGACAAGTTTGGTTTCAAGCCGATGCAGGGCAACCAGGCCTGGGACTGCGCCGAGCTGCTCGGCCGCCACACCGACCCCGGGCACGCAGAGCGCAACGAGTTGACCGTCACCTACCTGACCGATGCGCACCGTGCCTGCGCGCGGCAGATCACCTTGTGGATGATCGAGTGCGGTTTCGACGAAGCAAAGATTGACGCGGTGGGCAACGTGGTGGGCGTCTTCCACGGCACCGACCCGACCACGAAGCGCCTGTTAACCGGCAGCCACTACGACACGGTTCGCAACGGCGGCAAATACGACGGCCGCCTTGGCATCTTCGTGCCGATGATCTGCGTGCGCGAGCTGCACCAGGCCGGCAAACGCCTGCCCTACGGCTTAGAGGTGGTGGCCTTCGCCGAAGAAGAAGGCCAGCGCTACAAGGCCACCTTCCTCGGCTCGGGCGCGTTGGCAGGCCAGTTTGATCCGGCGTGGCTCGACCAGCTCGATGCCTGCGGCATCACGATGCGCGAAGCGATGCGCTTGGCCGGCCTGCCAGCCACGCTGGAGGCCATTCGTGCCTGCAAGCGCAACCCGGCCCACTACCAGGGCTTCGTCGAAGTCCACATCGAACAGGGCCCGGTTCTCAACGCGCTCGACCTGCCGCTGGGCGTGGTCACCTCCATCAACGGCAGCGTGCGCTACCTCGGCGAAGTCACCGGCATGGCCAGCCACGCCGGAACCACGCCAATGACTACGCGCCGCGACGCCGCCACGGCGGTGGCCGAACTCGCGCTCTACCTTGAAAAGCGCGGCGCGGCCGTGCCGAACCTGGTGGCCACCATGGGCATCATGACGGTGCCCAATGGCTCGACCAACGTGGTGCCCGGCCGCTGCCAGTTCACGCTCGACATCCGCGCCACGACCAACGCTGTGCGCGACGAATGCGCGAACGACGTGCTGGCCGAACTCGCCCGCATCTGCGAGCGGCGCGGCGTGAGCCACAGCATCGAAGAGACGATGCGCGCCGCAGCCGCTCCGAGCGCACCCGAGTGGCAACAGCGCTGGGAGCGCGCCGTGGAAGCCACCGGCCTGCCGGTGTTCCGCATGCCCAGCGGCGCCGGCCACGACGCGATGAAACTGCACGAGGCCATGCCGCAAGCGATGCTGTTCGTGCGCGGCCAAAACGCCGGCATCAGCCACAACCCGCTCGAATCGAGCACCAACGACGACATGCAGCTTTCCGTCGATGCCTTCATGCACCTGCTGAACCAACTGGCCTGAGCGGAAGCACGAGACCATGAACGCCTACGAACAACTGGACGCCTGGATCGACGCGCACTTCACTGAGGAAGTGGCATTCCTGCAAGCCCTGGTGCAGGTGCCAACCGACACCCCGCCAGGCAACAACGCACCGCATGCAGAGCGCACCGCCGAGCTGCTGAAGGGCTTTGGCTTCGATGCCGAAAAGTACCCAGTTCCGCAGACTGAAGTACACGCCTACGGATTGCAATCTCTGACCAATCTGATCGTGCGGCGGCGCTATGGCGATGGCCGGGTCGTTGCGCTCAACGCCCACGGCGACGTGGTGCCTCCAGGCGAAGGCTGGACCCATGACCCGTACGGCGGCGAGGTCGCCAACGGCAAGCTCTACGGCCGCGCCTCGGCGGTGAGCAAGAGCGACTTCGCGACTTTCACATTCGCCGTGCGCGCGATTGAAACGCTCAAGGCACTGCTCAAAGGCGGCGTTGAACTGCACTTCACCTACGACGAAGAATTCGGCGGCGAGCTCGGCCCGGGCTGGTTGCTCAGGAACAAGCTGACCAAACCCGACCTGCTGCTGGCAGCCGGGTTCAGCTACGAGGTGGTCACCGCCCACAACGGCTGTCTCCAAATGGAAGTGACGGTGCACGGCAAACAAGCACACGCCGCGATTCCCGCCACCGGCCTTGACGCACTGCAAGGTGCGGTGGCGGTGCTGAACGCGCTCTACCGCCAAAACACGCTCTACAGGCAGGTCACGTCAAAGGTCGAAGGCATCACACACCCGTACCTGAACGTGGGGCGCATCGAAGGCGGCACCAACACCAACGTGGTGCCGGGCAAGGTGGTGCTCAAGCTCGACCGCCGCATGATCCCGGAAGAGAACCCGGCCGAGGTTGAAGCAACGGTCAGGCGTGTGATTGCCGATGCGGCGGCAGGGTGCCCGGGCATCACGGTCGAGATCAAGCGCCTGTTGCTCGCCAATGCGTTGCAGCCGATGGCCGGCAACGAGCCGCTGGTCGAAGCGCTGCAAAAGCATGGCGAGGCGGTGTTCGGCGAGCGGATCCCGACGACGGGCACACCGCTCTACACCGACGTGCGTCTATACAGTGAAGCCGGCGTGCCGGCCGCGATCTACGGCGCCGGGCCGCGCACGGTGGCCGAGTCGAACGCGAAGCGGGCGGATGAACACTTGGTGCTTGAGGACTTGCGGCGCGCGACCAAAGTGGTGGCGCGGAGTTTGTTCGATCTGCTGCGGTAGTAACGGAGCTTCGATTGCGAGGCCAGCGGCTACAGCAAGACCGATCTCATCGACCCGGGCTTCATTCACGCGCCGGAACTGCGGGCTTTGGTGGACAGCACTCGTCCCGTCGATGCCGTCGAGAGGTCGAGAGGTCGAGAGGTCGAGAGGTCGAGATGAGGACCTACAAGGATGCGCCTTGGCGGTCACGACGTACCTGCCACAGCCGGGTCTGATCGGCACAGGGCGCCCAGGGCCAAACCCAGGTGATATCCGGGTCTGACAGGAGGGTTTGGTGTGCTCGGGCCCACGAGCGAATCGGCCTACTATCGCGCGTCATGCAAGCACTCTTGAAACGAACAAAATTCCACTGACCGATATCTCCAGGGGATGGCCCTCGGGCACGAGCGGCATGGCCGCGCGGGTGCGCGACAACGACTGGTCGAAAACACCGCTCGGCGCCATCGCGCAGTGGCAGACGAGCCTGCAGATCGTCGTCGTCTCGGTGCTGGATTCGCCGTTGCCGATGATTGTTCTGTGGGGTCCGCAGCTGATCCAGATTTACAACGATGCCTATCAGCCGATCCTGGGGCAACGACACCCGGCCGCGCTGGGGCAGCCGACCCGTGAGTGCTGGCCAGAAGTTTGGGACTTCAATGAACCGATCTACCGGCGCGTTCAGGACGGCGGGGAGCGGGTCCACTTCGTAGACCAGGAATTCGTCATCGAGCCGTCCGGCACGCCGGAGTCGCGCTTTTTCACCATCACTTACGCCCCGGCCCGAGACAATTTGGGACGAATCCAGGGGGTGATTGTGATTGCGGCGGAGACGACCCAGCGGGTTCAGGTGGAGCGTGAAAGCCGCGAAGCACGCCTGGAGCTGTGCCGGTTGAACGAGCAGTTGGTCGCCCACGTGCAGCGATTGCAGCGGCTGGATCGGCACCGCGCATTTCAGCTGGCCCTGGCCGACGGCTTGCGTACGCTCAGCTCGCCAGAGGCCGCGATCAACTTGGCCAGCGCATTGCTAGGTCGCCATCTGGGCGTGTCCCGGGTGATGTACGCCGAGGTCGACGAGACGCTAGGAAACTTCACCATTCGGCGCGATTGGACCGCGCCTGGCCTGGTCAGTATGTCCGGCGAGGCGCGGCGGCTCGATGACTTCGGGCCGGAGATCATCAAATCACTGCGGGCCGGCCATGCGATGGTGGTCGACAACATCGCGCTCGACCCGCGAACCGCAGCCTTTGCCGGCGCCTACGCCGCGATCAATGTGCGCGCCAACCTGGCCATTCCGCTGATCAAGTCCGGGCAGATGATCGCGATTCTTTCCTTGCAGAACGTGCAACCGCGGCACTGGACTGACGAGGAAGTTGATTTATCGGCGGAGGTGGCCGAACGCACCTGGGCCTCGGTCGAAGCCGCACGGGCGCAAGCCGAGCTGCGCGCCGAACGTGATCAGAGCCAGAACGTCTTCAACAGCATGACCGAGGGCTTGGCCATTCTGGATCGCGACTGGATCGTGGTCCGAATGAATGCCGAAGGACTGCGGCTCG
>JBBRPV010000085.1:0-17186 GCA_038227445.1 Burkholderiales bacterium
GCGTCGCCATGGTCAGCTTGCCTTTCAACAGCGCGCGCCACGCTGAAACGAAGAACGGCCAGCTCGGGTAGAGCACCGCGGCGCTTGCCAGGCCGAACAGCCACTGGTTGAGCGGCAGGCCGAAAGGTGGCGCGGGGGCGGGAAACAAGTCGCCCATCGGCGAGTAGATGAAGATCGGCACCGCAAACACGAGGCAGATCCAAAAGCGGTTGCGCATGTCGCGCACCATGGCCGGCAGGTCCATGTTGCCGCCGTGTCCCATCTCCTGGGCCATGTCTGACGACATTGGCGAAGAAGAGCCGCCATGACCTGCGTGGTCCTTGTGTTCGGCGCCTGCTGGCGCGGGAGCCGCGGGTTTCTGATCCGCAGGCTCGGCTGCCGCCGGTGACACCCACGATCGCAGCCGCTGCCATAGTGAAGCTGGCTCGCCCGGTGCGTCAGGCTTGGACGAATCGGCTGCCTTGGGTGTGGCCGCTCCATCGGAACCGGTCGCCGCAGTGTCCGGCATCTTCATCCCGGCATGCATGGCGTGGGCGTCGGGCTTTGTCGTGGCGGTGGAGGTATCCGGGGTGGCCGGTGCGGGTGCAGCGGCTACCTGTGTAACCGGAACCGTCGGCAGCTCTGCAGCGGTCGGCGTGTCCACCTCGGGGGCTTTCGTCGCGGCAAGTGCGGCAAGCACTACAGGGGCGACAGGGGCGACAGATCCGTGCGCGGCGGCATGGCCCGCCGGCGAGCTCGCTGATGGTTGTCCATCAGGCCCATCGGGGCCAGCCGGCTTGACGGGTTCGTGCGCCCGCAAGCGCAACGCGGACTTGATGTCGGCAACTTCCAGCCGGGTCTCGTCATAGCGGACGGTAGCGTTCTCGGCGGCAAAGTTCACCGTCACGCTGTCGACGCCCGGCACCTCACCGATCCGCTTCTCCACTTCGTCCACGCTCAACACCGACAACATAGCGTGAACTTCGATAACGCTGGTCTTCATCGTGTTTCCTTCATCGGCTTCATGTGCGGAGGTCCATGCCGGTGGTATGAAGCTGGCCGACAGCTTGAATACCGTCAGTTCCGCGTTGGATGCTTGTGTTTGACCGGGGTCTCTTCATCGTCTGGCCCGTCCGCGGCCCGCACCATCTCGCAGACGGCCGACGGCATCGACATGCCATCACGCCAAACCCAGGCCACGGGCAAAAACCGGCCGGCCTGGTTGGCGATTTCTGCCGCGGGGTGGAAGGACACTTCGAGTCCGGCTTCCACCTGCGTGACGTCATCGGGGAGAGACAGGAAGTCACCCGACTTTTCGTCGTGCATGTGCGGCATGTAGATACCCAGGCCGTAGTTGGACAGTCTGCGCAGCATCTCCTGCACTTCCGGCAGATGGACAGCTGCTTGGGCACTTCTCAACCCTGGCGGCAAACCCAGGGCGGTGATTCTTGAAACGGTGGCTGTGGTCATGGTGATCTCCTGTGGAGCGGTGGCTGGCCCATTGCGAACTGGCTGGGTCAAATGCCAGGTGTTTGCAGTGTTCGGGGGGCGGTAAGCCGGTGAGTGAGATGGCGTACTAACTCTTCTCCGGAGCTGCCTTGCCCTTCAACTCCGCAGCAGCGTCGGGTGCCGCAGCATCGGGTGCGGCGGACGGATCGGCCGCGGGGGCCTCAGCCGCCGCAGGAGCGACCGCTTTGTCAGGTGCTGCGGCGGCGGGCGAGGCCGAGGTGTCTGGTGAGGCATTGGGCTTAGAGGGTGCTGCGCCTGGCGGCGGTGAGGCCGGTGTCGCTGCCGGCGGCGCACCCGATGTCGCCTTGCCTTCGTCGCCATCACCCGCTGAGCCGGCAGCGGGCGCAGCGGGATCGAACCCGCGCTGGCGAACGGCGGACTTGATATCGGTCGCTTCGATCTGTGTCTCGTCGTAGCGCACCGTGGCGTTGCCCACCGCGAAGTTCACGGTCACGCTCTGCACCCCGGGAACCTCGCCGATCCGCTTCTCGACTTCGTCGACGCTGAATACGGACAACATGTCGTGCACTTCAATCGCGCTGGTTTTCATGGGGCTTCCTTGAGTGAATGCTTTTCAGCGCGCCAGGCGCTGCGACTGGATGCAGTCGGGTGTGAACTCGAACGCGATGTTTGCGTCGGGCTGCACAAGCTTGTTCTTCTTGCCCGCGTAATGCAGCCGGGACAGGATGTCGCGGATCAGGTTCAAGCGCGCCAAACGCTTGTTGTTCGTCCGCACGATGTGCCACGGTGCTATTGGTGTGTGGGTTCGCAGCAGCATGGCGTCGCGCGCCGCCGAGTACGCCTTCCAGTGCTTGACCGCCACCGCGTCGATGGGGCTGGTCTTCCACTGTTTGAGCGGGTCGCGCTGGCGTTCAGCCAGGCGACTCACCTGCTCGTCCTTGTCGATGTCGAGGTAATACTTGAAGACCTTGATGCCCGAGTTGACGAGCATTTCCTCGAACTTCGGCACCGAGTGCATGAACTCTTCGTGCTCTTCCTTCGAGCAAAAGCCCATCACATGCTCGACGCCGGCGCGGTTGTACCAACTGCGGTTGAACAAGACGAACTCCTCAGCCACCGGGAGCAATGGGACGTAGCGCTGGAAGTACCAGCCCCGAAGCTCCCGGTCGGAAGGTTTGCCGAGGGCGACCACGCGCGTTTCGCGTGGGCTCAGGTACTCGACGATGCGCTTGATGCTGCCGTCCTTGCCGGCTGCATCGCGGCCCTCCACCAGCACCAAAATCTTGTCGCCGCAGCCAATGAAGTGACGCTGCAGCTTCACCAACTCGATCTGTAGAAGATGAAGCTGCGCGTGATAGTCCTCGGCCGAGATCAGCATCTTGTCGTCCAGCGCGTCTGACGCATTTGCAACAGAAGTCGACTCGCTGTCGCCGGCCGTACCGTGGTGCTTCTCCTTGCGGTCCTTCTTGCTCATGACATGGGCCTGAGCTCTACCGGGTGCAGCTTGGCTTGGTAGCCAAGACCGACGATCGCGGCTTCGATCTGGGCGGGCGTGACGCGCGCGGGGTCGGCTTCCAGAGTGGCGGAGCCGGGGCTCAGCGAAACGTCAACGTGACTGACGCCGTCGATCTTGCCGCGGGCGCGCTGCACGCTGCCCGTACAGCCGCCACAGGTCATGCCGTGGACATCGAATTTGAGGGTTTGCATCGTGGACTCTCCGTGAATGAACGGGGTCAGGCCCCGGGGTTGACGCCAATGAGCAAGATGGACGCAGAGACGAAGTGGTGTGGCGGAACTGTCAGGTTCGTCGGTGCCGGGACGTTCTTGAACACGCGGCCAGCGAGGTCGAATTTGGAGCCGTGACATGGGCAATAGAACCCGCCTGGCCAGGAAGCGCCAAGGTCGGCAGCGCCGGGCGTCGGTCGAAATGTTGGAATGCAGCCGAGGTGCGTACAGATGCCCACCATCACGCTGTATGCCGGCTGTATGGAGCGGTCGACGTTCTTCGCGTACGGAGGTTGATCCGACCGTTTGGATTGCGGGTCGGCAAGCAACTCATCGTGCTTCTGGAGGGCATCCAGCATGTCGACCGATCGTCTGAGAACGAACACGGGTTGACCCCGCCATTCAACGACGCTGAGTGCGCCTTCCTGCATGCCTTGCAGGTCGACGCTGACGGGTGCACCGACCGCGCGGGCCCGCTCGCTCGGCGCCAATGAGGCGACGAACGGTACGGCGGTCGCGGTCAAGCCCGCACCGCCAGTCACGACGGTGGCTGCGATCCAGAGTCGGCGATCGCGATCCTTGAGGTTGATGGCTGTCAAAGGTGGTCTTCGATGGTTGGATGGGACATACGGCTATCTGGCTGCGTGCATTACGGGCCCGCTCCGTCAGTCTTTTGCACCGGGGGCAGACTCAGCGGGGGTGAGAAGGCGGCGCCAGAGCTTGGGCGTCGGAAAGAACATCGGAACGCGCTGTCGATAGGCGTCGTAACGCGCGCCGAACTGCTGCACCATCTGCTTCTCCTCGCGCCGAGCGAGCAGCGAGTAGGCGAGCACGATGACCGGGAACAGCGCCACCGAGAACAGCGTGGGCCAGTGAACGATGCCCTCGCCGAACAGGCCGATGAACAGCCCCGTGTACTGCGGATGCCTGACCAGCGCGTAGAGCCCGTTGTCGGCAAGGCGGTTCTCGCGGCGTGCACGGTATAGCTCGCGCCAGCCCTGTGCGAACAGGCCCAGGCCGACGAAGAGCAATGCGTAGCCCAGAATCATCGAGATCACCATGCCAAGTTCACCGATGCCGAGCAAGGTGGACCACAGACTGGCGCTCAGTTCGGTGCGATCGAACCCGAAGAAGCGCGCGAGCAGGTAGATGGTGAGCGGGAATCCGTACATCTCCGCATAGAGCGCGATCAGAAACGCCTGGACCAGGCCGGCACTGGCCCATTCCCGCCACGATTTCGGAGCCAGGTAGTGGTAGACGATCCATGAGGCGATCACGGTCATGATCACCGCGATCCCCCACGCTCCTGAGTGTGTGATTTCTTGGTTCATTGCGAATTGGCTCCAGGGGATGAATCGTCTTCGGCGCATGGGTACATTTGCGGCTGTCCAACTTCCGCTTGGGACGCAGTGGGGATCACTCCACTACGAGCGAGTGATGCAGGACCGGCGTCTGCATCGCCGTGACGGCAGCGGAGAAAACACTTGATCCGGTGCGAGGGAATTTCATTTGAGGCTCCTGAAGGCGATCTGGAACGAGGTGGGAATGCTTGCCACGCATGCCTCAAGCCAAGTGCGCATAGGCTGGGGAGATCCGAGCCTGAATCGGTACCTTGTACGGATTCAAGGCGGTCGGAATGGGAGACGCAAAACGCGGAGTGAGTCACTCCGGTCCGGTCCCCGGCGGGGGCTAAAGCGCCAGTCGCGAGAAGAGAACTCGAACGGGCGGCCCGCGCTCCGGTAGGCGGAAGTCGTGGGCTTGACCTGGCGCAGGTGCACGATGCACCTGAACATTCCATGAGGCGGTCACAAAGAGCGCCAGCCCGGGATCGACCAAGTCAACGCTGGCTGGGTGCTTCAGCAGGCTCTGGGAACCCTCGTCGCATGCCTTCAGACAGGACGCTTTGGTTGATTTAATGTCGGCTGCGCCAGCGTCGGAGGTGTAGCTTTCGGCGTGATGCCCGCTGACAACCAGCAGTGTGTCCTCGTGAGCCATGCGCAACGGTGACGAACTATGTTCTTGAGCACCGTGCGGCTCCAGCACGCAGGCATTGACTAGACCAGATGCCAAAGCAAACAGCCAAACAGCCAACATCACACACGCGGTGTAGCGCCTGGTGAAGGTGTTCGGGCGTAGAAGCATGTTAGGCACGGTTTCGGCGATCAGCCCCAGCGAGCGTTGTCGTTCGACGGCCCACCATGAACGCAAACCTCGCGTCGCGAGCTGCCGCTGGCGATCAGCAGGTTCACAGCGGTGATGGCTTGTTGAATCGTCACGAAACCTCCTGCAAAGTAGCAGTAAGAGCATGTGCGGTTGATGGCCCTGCCGTCTGTACGTTGCCGAACTTAACGGCGAACTCACATCGTCCAAGGTAGCCAGCACGTTTACGCCGAAGCTTGATTTGGCTCAAACGAAGACGGCGTCCACTGGTCTTGACCATTGACCCTGCGGCGGGTTGTGCGTAGCGAGCTCGTTAATCCGCAACTGTGCAGACTCCACTTGACATTCCCATTGTGTCAAGCTTCAAGCTCTCGAACCTGCCCAAAACGGGCCACGACTCAAGACCAGCGACCGCTCCATGAATATTGCCCTTGCTTCCTCACCCCGTTCAATCGAGTGGTCGTTTCCCCTCGAAGGGATGACCTGTGCCTCGTGCGTCTCACGCGTGGAAAAGGTACTGGTGCAGTTGCCGGGCGTGTTGTCTGCCACCGTCAACCTCGCGACCGAGACCGCTACGCTGCGTTCTGCGGCTGATCTGCAGGCACACACAGTCACCGACGCGGTCGAGCGGGCCGGCTACTCGGTTCCAGAGCAGACCGTGACGCTCGAGATCGACGGCATGACGTGCGCGTCTTGTGTCGGGCGTGTCGAAAAGGCGCTGAGCAAGGTGGAAGGCGTCGTTTCTGCGCAGGTCAATCCGCCACTGAGACCGCTCAGGTGCGGTTTGCCAGCGGCATCGTCGATGTCGACGACTTGGTCGCGGCGGTGGACCGAGCCGGGTACGCCGCCAAGCCTGTGGTCCCGGCTGGCGCGGAGGCAGGAACGGGAGCGACCGGCAGGCCGACAGCACCGTGGTGGCCGGTGGCGGTCGCAGCGGCGCTGTCACTGCCACTGGTCGTGCCCATGGTGGGCCTGCTGTTCGGCAGGCACTGGACGCTCAATGGCTGGCTGCAACTGGCCCTGGCGACACCGGTTCAGTTCTGGCTCGGCGCTCGCTTCTACGTCGCGGGATGGAAGGCCTTGCGGGCCGGTTCCGGCAACATGGACCTGTTGGTGGCGTTGGGCACCACGGCCGGATTCGGTCTGAGCCTGTTTGAACTGTTGCGCCAAGGCGCGGACGGCATGCCGCACCTGCACTTCGAAGCGTCGGCGGTGGTCATCACGTTGGTGCTGCTCGGCAAGTGGCTCGAGGCGCGCGCCAAACACCAGACGACCGAGGCCATCCGGGCGCTGAACGCCTTGCGGCCGGAGACGGCCACGGTGCGGCGCGATGGCGCGGAGCAGGCGGTACCGATCGCACAGGTCAAAGTCGGCGACGAGGTCGTCAGTCGCCCGGGCGAGCGCATCCCCGTCGACGGCCTGGTGCTGGAAGGCGCCAGCCAGGTGGATGAATCGCTGATCACCGGGGAGAGCCTGCCGGTGGCGCGCCACGAGGGCGACCGCGTCACTGGCGGAGCGGTGAACGGCGAAGGGCTGCTCGTGGTGACCACGACAGCGGTGGGCACCGAGACGACGCTGTCGCGCATCGTGCGCATGGTCGAGTCGGCGCAGGCCAAGAAGGCGCCGATCCAGCGGTTGGTGGACAAGGTCAGCGCCGTGTTCGTGCCGGTGGTGATCGGCATCGCCCTGGTCACCTTGCTGGGCTGGGGCCTGGGCACGGGGCAGTGGGAGCAGGGCATCCTGAACGCCGTGGCGGTGCTGGTGATCGCCTGCCCCTGTGCGCTGGGTCTGGCCACGCCCACCGCCATCATGGCCGGCACCGGTGTGGCGGCGCGCCACGGCATCCTGATCAAGGACGCCGAGGCGCTGGAGGTGGCCCATGCCATTACGGTGGTGGCGTTCGACAAGACCGGCACCCTGACCGAGGGCAAGCCCAAGCTGGTGGCGGCCGTTCCCGCCGCGGGGGACCGACATGCCCTTCTGGCGGCGGCGGCGGCCATCCAGGCCGGCAGCGAACATCCGCTGGCGCGGGCGGTGCTCGACGCCGCCGCTGGCGACGGCGCAGTTGCGCCTCAAGCAACCCAGGTGCGCGCCGTGGCTGGCAAGGGCATGTCTGCGTTGGTGGCCGGCCGCGAACTGCGCCTGGGCAGCACGAGATACATGAACGAGTTGGGCATCGACTTCGGGCCGCTGGTGCAGCCGGCGCAGCAACACGAAGCGCAAGGCCAAACCGTGTCATGGCTGGCCGATGTCACCGACATGCCCGCGTTGGTGGGCTTGTTCGCCTTCGGCGACACCGTGAAGGCAGACGCCATTGACGCCGTGGCTCGCTTGCATGCGCTCAAGGTCAAGACGGTGCTCGTGACTGGCGACAACCGCGGCAGCGCGATGGCGGTTGCCACGGCGCTGGGCATCTCCCAGGTCGAGGCCGAGGTCTTGCCCCAAGACAAGGCCGACACCGTAGCCAAGCTGAAGCAAGCTGGCGCGGTGGTGGCGATGGTCGGCGACGGCATCAACGACGCACCCGCGCTGGCCGCTGCCGACGTGGGCATCGCCATGGCCACCGGCACCGATGTGGCCATGCACGCAGCGGGCGTCACGCTGATGCGCGGCCGGCCCAGCCTGGTGGCCGACGCCATCGACATCTCGCGACGCACCTACGCCAAGATTCGGCAGAACCTGTTCTGGGCTTTCGTCTACAACCTGGTCGGCGTGCCACTGGCCGCCTTCGGGCTGCTGAACCCCGTGATTGCCGGTGCGGCGATGGCCTTCAGCAGTGTGAGCGTGGTGAGCAATGCGCTGCTGTTGCGGCGCTGGAAGGGGGCGGCGAAATGACGGAACTCGAGCTGTCCCAGGCGCCCTTCAACATCGGTGAAGCGGCCGCACGTTCGGGGGTATCGGCCAAGATGATCCGCCACTACGAATCGCTGTCACTGTTGCCCAAGGTCGGGCGCACGGCGTTGGGATACCGGCAGTACGGACCCAGAGAGGTGCATACCCTGCGCTTCGTTCGCCGGGCGCGCGAGCTGGGGTTCAGCATGGTCGAGATCGCCGCCTTGCTCAAGCTGTGGCAGAACCGACGACGCACCAGCGCCGATGTGAAGCGCATCGCGCTTAGCCATGTGGCCGATCTGGACCGGCGCATTGGCGAGATGGCTGCGATGAAGCGCACGCTGGAATCGCTGGCCGCCTGTTGCCACGGTGATGACCGGCCTGACTGCCCGATCCTGGATGAACTGGCCGAATAAGTTTGGCGAATGAGGTGCACGCGCCACCGGTGTCGAATCTGTTCGCGGTAAGGACATTGAAGAACAGCGCTTGACATTCCCATGATGGGAGGCTTGAAAGTAAGCGCTTCAATCACTCCATCCTGATGGGAACACAAAATGACGACCTTTGAAGTCAAAGACATGACCTGTGGCCACTGCGTCAGCAGCATCACCAAGGCGGTGAAGGCTGTGGATACGGGCGCAGAGGTTCAGATCGACTTGGCAACGCATCGCGTAACCATTGATCCGACCAAAGCCGACGTGGCTGCACTGAGCGATGCCATCAAGCAAGCGGGCTAGACGCCTGTGGCGATTGATGCCGGCCTAGCGCGGGCGGCTGCCAGCACCGCACCGGCACGCGGCGGTTGTTGCTGCGGTTGAAGTTCAAAACGCCACTCTGTGGATGTGGGTGACCCCCGGAGTTTTCGGGGGTGCACCCCAGCCGCTGCGCTGCATGTTCGTTTGCGCACAGACGACTGCGTTTGTTCGGCGTAGTTTCAGAGTTGGGCTTTGGTTTGCGCTGCAAAACTGATTTCACAAGCCCTGCGCCGGTGGTCACGACGACCTTTATCCAACAGGAGTCACCATGAAGTACGCATTTGCTGTCGCCGCTGGCGCGGTGCCCCTGTTTGTGACCGGCGCAGCTTTGGCGCAAAACGCGACCATGATGAATGGCGGCATGGATGGTGGCGGATGGATGGGTGGCTATGGCGGCTATTGGTTGCCGGTCCTGCTCGTCGTTGTGGTTGGTCTGGTGGCGTGGGTTGTCATGCAACGGCGCAAGTGATTCCTTCAACCACGCGCCTTTCGTCATTCCCCTTTCCGTCTATTCCCTAGTCTCCGGTCCACACAGGATCTACAACCCGTCAGGAGTTCGCCATGACCGCAGTCCGCACACTCATTGCCTTGTCTGTTGCCACCCTTGCCACAGCCTGTGCCAGCCCAGGTGACATGAACGCTGCACCTGCCTCGCCAGGCATGTCCGGGATGACCGGGATGGCAGCACCTGGATCCATGACCGCGATGGAGCCCCGCATGAAGACCATGCAGGAAATGCACCAGAAGATGATGGGCACCAAGACACCTGCAGAGCGTCAGGCCCTGATGGCCGAGCACATGAAGGCCATGCAAGGCGGCATGGCGATGCTGAAGGAGATGCAAGGCGGCATGCAAGGAATGGGTGGCATGGGCGGCATGCAGGGAATGGCCGGCATGAGCGACGGCAAAGGCATGCCCGCCGATATGGCCAAGCGCCATCAGATGATGAGCGACCACATGGCCACGATGCAGATGATGATGGACATGATGGCTGACCGGATGCCCCCCGCGTCGGTCACCAAGTAAGGCACGTCGCCATGAGCGCCGCACCCGGCATCGTCCCTGCGCCTTCCCTTTCCCCTTCCCCTTCCGCTTACGGATTCCACTGCGTCTTGCCGAAGCAGGACTTCGCACAGACGGTGGTCAAGGTTACCGAGGCCCTGAAGACGGAGGGCTTTGGGATCCTCACCGAAATCGACGTGCAGGCGACGATGAGGGCCAAGCTTGGCATCGAAGGGCTGCCCTATCGAATACTGGGCGCCTGCAATCCGCCACTCGCGCACCGCGCGCTGGCTGCGGAAGCTGACATCGGCTTGCTGCTGCCCTGCAATGTTGTTGTTCGCGAGGAACAAGACGGCCAGCTCGTCGTTGCCTTCATGGACCCGGTGGCGGTGCTGCAAATGACCACCAACCCCGAGGTGGCGCGTGTGGCCCATGAAGTCCGAGAGCGGCTGGGCAGAGTGAAGGCCGCATTGGTCAACGGCGCTGAGCAGTCGACGCAGCACTGAAGGAGATGCACATGTTCTATGACGGTGGTTACTCGATGGGTGGCATGCACGGCCTGTGGTGGTTCTTCTGGATGGCGTTGATCGGCGTGCTTGTGTTCTACGGCTGGGGCAGCCCGAGCGAAAAGCGCCGGCGGGCGCGCGAGACGCCGCTCGACGTGTTGAAGCGGCGCCTGGCCAGTGGGGAGATTGCGCCCGAGCAATACGAGCAGCGAAAGGCACTGCTCGACCGTGATGCCACGGCCACCACCTGACAAAGGAATGGGCCGAACTCGCACGGCTTGTACAGCTTGACTTTCACGCCACGATCAGGCCCATCTTGAACCTACCGATCGGTGCCGTGGGCAGCGATCAGAGACGAAAGGAAGCTCCGATATGGGCACGACCCATCATGACCCCTCTCATTCGCCACCGAGCGAGACTTCCCGCGCATCGGCCATCAATCGCCCGCTACTGATCGCGCTGTTGATGGTCCTTGCCATCGGTGCCTTCTATTTGCTGCGCGAGCACTGGAACCACATTGGGGGCAACTGGGTGTATCTGTTGCTTCTGGCCTGTCCAGTAATGCACCTTTTCCATGGACATGGCGGGCATGGCGGGCATACCAGCGCGCCGAACAAGCCGGAGAACAAAGAGAGCTGAATTCTGTGATCGGCAATGCTCTGCGGCTGCGGGTGGCCGCGCTCAAGCCCGACTGACATCGGGAGAGGAAAGCGCACGCATGGACATCATCGCGCGTGGTCTGTGGGCCGGCGTTGGCGGTGATCGCGCAGACCGTAGAAGGACATTGCCGTGGATAAGGAGTCGCCGCAGCCCGTTGAGCTTGCGAAAGTTGTCATACCCAGTGACATCGGCGATCCGTCGGTCATGGAGACTCACGCGGTGGCCGCGGCCCTGCAGGCAGATGTCGACGGCGGGCTCAGCGCACAGGAAGCGGCGCGGCGTCTCGCACAGAACGGAGCCAATGAGCTGCGCGCCGCACCGCGCGTTCCGGCCTGGCGGCGGGCGCTCGCGCAGTTCCAGGACCCGCTGATCTACCTGCTGCTGGCGGCGGTCGTCGTCGCGCTGGTGGCCTGGTGGGTCGAGGGTCATTCTGGCTGGCCGGTGGATGCGATGGTCATTGCGTCCGTCGTGCTGCTCAACGGCGCGATCGGCCATGTGCAGGAAGCGAAGGCACAAAACGCCGTCGCTGCACTGGCCAGGATGACGGCAGCCACCACCACCGTGCTGCGGGATGGCAAGCCGGCGCGAGTGCCCAGCGCCGAGCTGGTGCGCGGTGATGTGATCGTGCTGGCCGAGGGTGACGCCGTCGGTGCCGACGCGCGCTTGCTTGCATCTTCGACCCTGCGCGTGCAGGAGGCTGCGCTGACCGGCGAGAGCGAGGCCGTACTCAAAGACAGCGCGACCTTGCCCCAAACAGCGCCTTTGGCGGACCAGCTCAACATGGTCTTCAAGGGCACCGCCGTGGCGCAAGGCACGGGCCGTGCGGTGGTCATCGCCACCGGCATGGAGACGCAGATGGGCCGGATCGCGGCTTTGCTGGAGGCCACGGTCGAGGAGGCGACGCCACTAGAGAAGGAAGTCTCGCGCGTCGGGCGAACGCTGGGCTTGGCGGTCGTGGTCATCGCCGTCGTGGTGGTTGTCACCATCCTGCTCATCTCCGACATCCGCGGCACCGCCGACGTGGTGCACGTGTTGCTGCTCGGCGTGTCGTTGGCGGTGGCAGCGGTGCCCGAGGGGTTGCCCGCCATCCTCGCGGTGGTGCTGGCGCTCGGCGTGCAACGCATGGCCAAACATCACGCCATCGTCAAGAACCTGTCGTCGGTGGAGACGCTGGGTTCCGCTTCGGTTATCTGCTCGGACAAGACAGGAACCCTGACGCGCTCGGAGATGACCATCGAGCGCGTGATGACGGCATCGGGCGACACCCACATTAGCGGGGTCGGGTACACGCCTGAGGGTAAGGTCGAACACGGTGGCACCGAGCTGGCCGCCGGTCCACTGCATGACGAGGCCCGGGTGGTGCTCAGTGGTGGAAGTCTGGCCGGCAACGCCGACCTGCGCCAGGCAGAGGGCGGCGTATGGGAGATCCACGGCGACCCGACTGAGGCCGCGTTCCTGGTAGCCGAGCGCAAGCTGGGCCACGGCGCGATCACCGAGCGGCGCGAGAAGCGCTTCGAGCGAGTCAGCGAAATCCCGTTCACGTCCGAGCGCAAGCTGATGACGACGATCGAGCGCGATCATGAACACGGCGACGCGCTCGTGGCCATTACCAAGGGCGCGCCCGACGTGCTGCTCGGCCGGTGCACCCAGGTGCGCGTGGGACTGGAGGTCGTCGCACTGGATGCGACCCTGCGTGCGCGGCTGCTGGCCGATGTAGACACCCTCACCGAGGCCGCACTGCGCACGCTGGCGGTGGCCTACCGGCCGCTCGAATCTGGCGAATCTGGAGAAAGTGGCCAATTTGGCGACGACGCAGGGGCTGCCGAGATGCTAGAACGCGATCTGATTTTCGTCGGTACCGTCGGCATCATTGACCCGCCGCGCGAAGAGGCGGCTGTGGCCATCCGCGAAGCGCGCCGGGCCGGCATCCGAGTGGTGATGATCACTGGCGATCACCCCAAGACGGCCGCACGCATTGCCGCCGATCTGGGCATCGTCGATGCGGGGGCGCCTGGTGCAACGGCACTCACCGGCGCCGAGATCGATGCACTGGACGAAGGGGCCTTCGCTGCCGCCGTGCAGAACACGTCGGTCTACGCCCGGGTTTCGCCCGCTCACAAGCTGCGCATCGTCGACGCACTGCAGGCCGACGGCAACGTCGTGGCCATGACCGGCGACGGCGTCAATGACGCGCCGGCCTTGAAGGCGGCCGACATCGGCGTGGCGATGGGCTTGACCGGCACCGAAGTGACCAAGGAAGCGGCCAAGATGATCCTGGCCGATGACAACTTCGCCACCATCGTCGTGGCCGTTCACGAAGGGCGCGCGATCCTGGACAACATCCGCAAGTTCCTGCGCTATTTGCTGTCGTCCAACATGGGCGAGGTGCTGACGGTGTTCCTCGGCGTGGTGGGGGCCGGCGTGATCGGATTGAAGTCCACCGGCACCGGGGCCGGTGCCGGTGGCGCTGTGGTGCTGCCGCTGCTGGCCACCCAACTGCTGTGGATCAACCTCATCACCGACTCGGGCCCCGCGCTGGCCATGGGTGTGGACCCCGCTACCGACGATCTGATGGCCCGCAGACCGCGGCATTTGAACGATCGGCTGATCGACGCCAGCATGTGGTCGAGCGTGATCCAGACGGGCCTGGTGATTGCGGTGGTGAGCTTGTTGACGATGGACTTTTACCTGCCGGGCGGGTTGATCCCTCATAGCGCCCCCGGGCCCGGCGACCTGACCACGGCCCGCACTGCAGGCTTCACCGTGCTTGTGTTCACCAGCCTGTTCACCTGTTTCACCGCGCGCTCGGACACCACCAGTGCGTTCATCGGGCTGTTCGCCAACCGATGGCTCTGGGGAGCCGTGGCTCTCTCATTGCTGCTGCAAGTGGCCGTCGTGCACCTGCCGTTTCTGAACACCGCCTTCGGCACCGCGCCGCTGACGCTGGACCAGTGGCTGGTTTGCGCGGCGATGGCCAGCGTGGTGCTGGTCTACAGCGAAATGCGCAAGCTGGTGAGCCGTTTTCGCGGGCGATGAGCGTGGGCAGCGCCTCGCAGAAAAAACCGCCACTGACGTTCTTCGTGTTGGTGTTCGCGCTGTCGACGCCCTTCTTTTGGATCGGCAGCGCGGTCGACCTGCAGTTGGTGCCGGGCCTGTCAATAAGCGTGCTGGCCGCCTTTTGTCCGATGGTCGCTGCATTGCTGCTGATTTGCCGCGAGAGCGGCACGGCGGGTGCGTGGGGCCTGCTGAAGCGATCCGGCGACTTCGAGCGCATCACCGACAAGCGCTGGTACCTGCCAATCCTGCTGCTCATGCCTGTGGTCAGCCTTGTTGTGTACGGAATGATGCGCGGGCTGGGCCTGCCTTTGCCGGCCTCACCGCATCAGGCGCAGGCCATCGCTGCGGTGCTGGTGGATTTGCCCGTCGTGTCGGCGCTATTGATGTTCGTGGCTTTCCTCGTCCTCGCGTTCGGCGAAGAGCTTGGGTGGTCCGGCTACGTTCTCGACCCGTTGCAAGAGAGGTGGAGCGCGCTGCAGTCCGGTTTGATCCTGGGCGTGGTGGGGGTCGCCTGGCACCTCGTGCCGCTGCTGGTCATCATGGACAGGGCGCCGGCATGGATCGCTTGGTGGTGCCTCTACGCCGTGGCGTTTCGGGTTCTCATCGTCTGGCTTTTCAACAACACCCATGGCAGCGTATTCGCCGTTGCGCTCTTTCACGCCACGTTGAACTTCAGCTTCATGCTGTTCCCGGTCAACGGGTCGCACTTCGACATGCGGCTTGGAGGAATCGTCATGGCGATTGCGGCTGCGATAGTGATTGCGTGCTGGGGGCCCAGGACCTTGGCCCGGCCCAGGACGGTCGGCCGAAGGTGGCTTGTGCGGATGACGGTCGGGCTGGGCATACTGGGGTTGGCAAGCGCTGGCGCGCTGCAAATCATCGCTCCCATCTTCCGATTTCCGCAGCCCACCGGGCCCCATGCGATCGGTACGCTGACTTACCACTGGATTGATTCCGCGCGTGCGGACATCTTCATTGAAGACCCGAACGCCCGGCGGGAACTGATGGTGCAGGTCTGGTATCCCGCTGACACTGGTGCATCACCCACATACGCGCCGTACATGCAAGACGCTGACGCCGTCATGGCAGCCTTTTCGCGCATCCACGGCTTGCCCTCATTCCTTTTCAGTCGGTTCAAGTACGTCACGACGAACGCGGTCACTTCCGCACCCGTGGCAAAGGGCCAAACCAGCTGTCCCGTCCTGATCCTCCCGACAGGGGCCACCGGCTTTCGACAGATGAACACTTTCCAGGTGGAGGAACTGGTCTCGCACGGCTACATCGTCGTGGCGGTCGATCAGCCTGGCGCCGCCGCGAATGTCGTGTTCCCGGATAGGCACGAGGTCGTCGGCGTACCTGTGGTGCAGTTGCAGGCATTGATACGCCCGAGCCACATGCCTGGCGCGACAGCCCCGCCTTTGCAGGGCAGGGCGCTGATAGCCAGCAGCATCGTTCCGTTCCTCACGCAAGACATCAGCTTCGTGCTGGACCAACTGGCGGTGCTGAATCAGGCGGACCCGAACTACATCTTGACGAGGCGACTGGACCTGCAGCGTGTGGGAGCCTTCGGCGTGTCGCTGGGCGGCATCGTCGTAGGAGAAACCTGCCTGCGAGAGCCGCGCATCCGAGCCTGTCTGATGATGGACGCGCCAATGGCTTTGGATGTCGTGGAGGCCAGCCTGGCCAAGCCGAGCATGTGGATCACCCGAGATGCTGCCAGCATGCGCCTCGAACGGGAGCGGGCCGGTGGCTGGTCAGAGGCGGAGATCGAAGCGCATCAGACCAGCATGCGCGCTGTGTTTGCGTCTCTGCCCGGCACGGGTTACTTCGTGCAGGTGCCTGGTACGTTCCACAGCAACTTCATGGACGTTCCCAACTGGACACCTCTGGTGTCCTGGCTGAGTCTGGCCGGTCCGATCGACGGACAGCGGGCGCACGACATCATCAACGCCTACGGGCTGGCCTTCTTTGACCGCCACCTCTTGGGGCGCCCGGGGGTGCTGCTGGATGGGCCGGGCGAGCGGCACCCTGACGTTCTCGTCGAGTCGCGCCCGAGATGAACGACCAGAACGTTGGTGCCGTCGTGCGGGCGCGAAAGGTGCGCGAGTAAGGTGCACAGCAGTTTGAGCAACTCGGGCCTCAGCAGGTCATAGCGGTCCTGCCCGCCTTTGACCTGGGTGACCCGGATGCATATGCGGTCGGGACCAATTCCCTGGCGAGGCCATGCAGATTGCACATCTCGCCAAGCCGCAGGCCACTTGCGTCGGGCGTAGTGTGAACGGCTTGCGCTTGCAACGACATGGGCGCGACTAGCAACGCGGCGGTCTTACCTTAAAGCGAGACAACACCACTTGCAGCCGCTGCGGCTGGCGGCCCCAGGGAATCTGCGCGCGGCGCTGAGTCAGGCCGAGAACGTCGTAGACCAGGAAGCGCAAGACGCACGAGGTGATATACGGTAATGCGAAATCGCTGTCTTTCCCTTCAAGAGGTAAGCATGCACCTGCACTTCGATCAATAGATCAGGGCTGCGGTCGTGGTGCCGCACCATCTTCCCGGCGGCGCTGAAGCAAGTCTCATGGGTGCGCGCAGCAGAGCCGCACAGCACGATCGCATCGACAATGCGTTGGCACAGCGGTGTCATCATTTGTGTCCGGGCTTGAGTGCACGCGGCAGCCGGCGGTGACGCTCGTTGCTTGGTATTCAGGCGTATTCAGCGTCCATCCGGCCACTGCGCATAGTTTCGACCTGCGCATTGGGGTCGGCAACGCCAATTCGAGAATTGGACGAGCGGTCACGCGGTTGGCGCTTGACGCAGGCTGTCACCAGATTTCTTTGAGCGGTCGCTTCGGACGTCTGGTCGTCTGGTCAGCCTGCGCGGAGGCCGGGCAATTCAGCTGTACCGTGAGCACGAGCACGAATACCGATGTCCCTGGCCCGCGATTTGATCAAGCTGAGCGAGGGACGATATAAGGTCTCCCTCAGCGATCTTGAACAAACGAGCGCTGTGGGAGAGTCTCTTTTCGACCAAGATCAGAGACCA
>JBBRPV010000086.1:0-17039 GCA_038227445.1 Burkholderiales bacterium
ACTGGCCTGGATCGCCATCTGCACCCGGCAGGCCCGGTCCAGGTTGAGCATCAGGATGAAGGCCTCGGCCACGTTGCGCCCCAGCGTGACCAGGCCGTGGTTGCGCAGGATCAGCACTTTTTTCGTCGGACCGAGGTCGGCGACCAGGCGATCTCGCTCCTCGTGGTCCAGCGCGATGCCCTCGTAGTCGTGGTAGGCCACCCGGTTGTAGAACTGCAGCGACCACTGGTTGATCGGCTGCAAACCGCAGGCCAGCGACGAGACCGCCACACCGGCCACCGTGTGGGTGTGCAGCACGCAAACCGCGTCGTGGCGGGCGGCATGCACGGCGCTGTGGATCGTGAAGCCGGCCGGGTTCACGTCCTCCGCGGTGTCGTCCAGCACCCGGCCCTGCAGGTCGATCTTGACCAGCGACGAGGCGGTGATGTCACGGAACAACCAGCCGTAGGGGTTGATCAGGAACTGGTCCTCGGTGCCAGGTACCCGCGCCGAGATGTGGGTGTAGATGCTGTCGTCCATGCCGCACAGCGCCACCAGCCGGTAGGCGGCGGCCAGGTCCTCGCGGACATGACGCTCAGCGTCGGTCATCGGTGCGGCCGGGCGGCGGCTGGGGCTGTCGGTGGTGGTCATGTCGGGTTTCGTCGCAGGTGTTCGGCGCGGCCGGACGGCCGTCGCACGGTGGGCATGAGCCTAACGCCGGTGGACGGTGCCAGCTGTCTTGGGCACGACACCCGGCGCAGCAGGCCAAACAGGTCCTTCGGGTCGGGATTGTCCGGCACCAATTCGATGGTCTGGCCAATTCCGAGTTCGACCGCCACGTCACGCATGAAGGCCAGTGCCGAAAAGTCCTCCAATGCAAACCCGACCGAATCGAAGACCGTCACTTGCGCGGCGTCGGCGCGGCCCGGGCGGTGGCCTGCCAGTACCTGCCACAGCTCGGTGACCGGGAAGTCGGCCGGCATTTGCTGCACTTCGCCCTCGATCCGGCTTTGCGGTTCGAACTCGACAAACACCGCGGCTTGCGCCAGCACGCCGGGGTGCAACTCGGTCTTGCCCGGGCAATCGCCACCGACGGCGTTGAGGTGCATGCCGGGCTCGATCATGCCGGGCGTCACGATGGTGGCGTTGGTCTTGTCGGCTGTCACCGTGGTCACGATATCGGCGCCCCGCACCGCCTCGGCTGTGCTGGTGCAGACCTGTACCTGCAGGCCCAGGCCGGCAAGGTTGGCCGCCAGCTTGGCACTGGCGGCGCGGTCGGTGTCGAACAGCTGCAGTTTTCGGATACCGACCAGATCGCGGAACGCCAGCGCCTGGAACTCGCTTTGGGCGCCGTTGCCGATCAAGGCCATGCTGCGGCTGTCGGGCCGGGCCAGCCGGCGTGCCGCCACGGCGGAGGTGGCGGCTGTGCGGATCGCGGTGGTGAGCGTCAATTCCGACAGCAGCCGCGGTGCACCGGTACGGACGTCGGCCAGCACGCCAAACGCCATCACCGTGGGCAGCCCGACCCGGGTGTTGCCAGGATGGCCATTGACATACTTGAATGCGAACTGCACCGCGTCGGCAATCGGCATCAGCTCGATCACGCCATCGGGCGAATGGCAGGCCACGCGGCTGGACTTGTCGAACGCGTGCCACCTCAAAAATTCCTGTTCGATGCGCTCGGCAATGCCGGCAATGCAGGCCGACAGACCTTTGGCCTGCACCAACCGGATCATGTCCTGGGCGCTGATGAACAAGGTGGTGGGTCGGTGGTTTGGGCTCATGCGGCAAGTCTCTTGTGTCGATGACCGCAGTCTGGCTCCGGTCGCCGTCAACCGGAAGCGCCTACTTCGCTGGCAAAATGAATATTTACTGGCGTAAAGTCAGTTATTGCTGACGTTTTGTCGCAAGACGCGTCGCCAGATGACGCGCTTGTGTCATCGTTCATCGGCTTTGAAGTCGATTCGAGGGACAATCCAAGACCCGCTGGTTTTGATCGGCGCCAGGTGGCGTTGGTGTTTTTTGGCTTTCAATTCGAAAGATTGCCCACACATGCCTTTGACGCCCGGCTTTGCTACCCGTGTCTGGATGTGTCCGGCACGTCTTGCCTCCCCCTTGCAAGACACTGCGGCACGCCAGCCGCGCGCTTTTCCGTCAGCCGTCACGCGCCGGCAGGTTTAATCTTTCAGGCAACCCATGACCGTCAAAATTACACCCCCCTCCGCCGCGCCAGTCGCCGGCAAAGCCGCCGCAGTGCCTGCCAAGGCCCCAAAAATCGCCAAGGTTGCGCCCACGGTCACGGCGTCTCCCGCCCCGGCCGTGCCGGTCAGCGCGCGCAAGCCTGCGGTCGTCCCCGCCGTCGCCAAACCGGCCGCTGCTAAACCCGCCGCTGTTGCCAAGCCCGCCGCTGTTGCCAAGCCAGCCGCTGTCGCCAAGCCCGCCGTTGTTGCCAAGCCCGCCGTTGTTGCCAAGCCCGCCGCTGTCGCCAAGCCCGCCGCTGTTGCACAGCCTGCGGCTGCTGCCAAGCCTGCCGTCGCTGCCAAGCCAGCCGTCGCTGCCAAGCCTGCCGTGGCTGCCAAGCCTGCCGTGGCTGTCAAGCCTGCCGCTGCCGTCAAGGCTGGGGTTGCCAAACCGGCGGCTGCGGCCAAGGGCGCCCAGGCCGGCAAGACCGACAGTCCGCCAGTGGCCGTGATCGCGGAGGACGATGACCTCAGTGTCGACCTGATCGACGAAGAGGACGAACTGGTGGACGAAGCGCCGCCGGTTGAGAAGGCCGCCGATCCGGCCGAAGTCAAGCCCAAGGCCAAGCCGCTGCGGGTCAAGGTGCCCAAATCGAAGGAGCGGGCGCTGATACGCGAGTTCGGCCTGGACATCACCACGCTGACCGAAGAGCAGGCCAACAAGCGCCGGGCCGAGTTGACGACGCTGGTCAAGATGGGCAAGACGCGGGGCTTCCTGACCCAGCACGAGATCAACGACCACCTGCCCGAAAAGCTGGTCGATGCCGAGGCGATCGAGGCGGTCGTCAAGATGCTCAACGACATGGGCATCGCTGTCTACGAGCAGGCGCCCGACGCGGCCACCTTGCTGGTGGCGGGTGGTACCGGTACGGCGTCCACCGACGAAGAGGCTGAAGAAGCGGCCGAGGCCGCGCTGTCCACGGTCGACTCCGAGTTTGGCCGCACCACCGACCCGGTGCGCATGTACATGCGTGAGATGGGCTTGTTCGAGTTGCTCACCCGAGAAGGCGAAATCGAGATCGCCAAGCGCATCGAAGGCGGCTTGCAGGCGATGATGTTGGCGATCTCGTCATCCCCGAGCGTGATGGCCGAGATCCTGGCCCAGGGCGACCGCATCGCCGCCGGCGAGATCGGCATCTCCGAAGTCGTCGACGGCTTTGTCGTCGCCGACGAGGCCGACGACTACGTGGCCGAAGAGGACATCGACTCGTTTGACCTCGAAGAAGAGGAAGACGACAACGGCGGCAGCCGGGCGATGACCAAACGCCTCGAAGAGATGCGTGTGACCGCGCTGGAGCGTTTTGCCGCGATGCGGTCGGCTTTCACCCAGTTGCAGGCGGCCTACGAGAAGTCGGGCCACGCTTCGCCGGCTTACCAGCAGGCCCAGACCGCCTTGAGCGACCAGCTGATGACGGTACGGTTCACCGTCAAGACGATCGACAAGCTGTGTGCATCGCTGCGCAGCCAGGTCGAAGAGGTGCGTCGCCATGAGCGTGAGATCCGCCGTCTGGCGGTGGACCGTTGCGGCATGCCGCAGCAGCACTTTATCGAGCACTTCCCGCCCAACGCGCTGAACCCGCTGTGGGTCGAGGCCGAGGCCGCAGCACGCAAGCCGTACAGCGCCGCGCTGGGCCGCAACGTGCCCGCCATCCAGGAGCGCCAGACCAAGCTGGCCGACATCCAGGCCAAGACGGTGATCCCGCTGGACGAGCTCAAGGCCATCAACAAGCGCATGAGTGAGGGTGAGCGGTCCTCGCGCGACGCCAAGAAAGAGATGATCGAGGCCAACCTGCGGCTGGTGATCTCGATCGCCAAGAAGTACACCAACCGCGGCATGCAGTTCCTGGACCTGATCCAGGAGGGCAACGTCGGCCTGATGAAGGCGGTGGAAAAGTTTGAATACCGCCGGGGCTTCAAGTTCTCGACCTACGCCACCTGGTGGATCCGCCAGGCCATCACCCGCTCGATCGCCGACCAGGCCCGCACCATCCGCGTGCCGGTGCACATGATCGAGTCGATCAACAAGATGAACCGGTTCAGCCGGGCACACTTGCAGGAGTTCGGTTTCGAGCCGGATGCCGCCACGCTGGCGCTCAAGCTCGAAATGCCCGAGGCCAAGGTGCGCCAGATTATGAAGATCGCCAAAGAGCCGATCTCGATGGAGCTGGCGGTCGGCGACGACGGCGACACCACGCTGGGCGACTTCATCGAAGACACCCACAACGTCGCGCCCATGGAAGCGGCCATGCAGTCCGGCCTGCGGGCGGTCGTCAGTGAGCTGCTCGACGGCCTGACGCCGCGCGAGGCCAAGGTCATGCGCATGCGTTTTGGCATCGACATGAGCAGCGACCACACCCTCGAAGAAGTGGGCAAGCAGTTCGACGTCACGCGCGAGCGCATCCGCCAGATCGAGGCCAAGGCGCTGCGCAAGCTCAAGCACCCGAGTCGGTCCGAAAAGCTGCGCAGCTTCGCCGAATCGATGTAAGTCGGTTCGGACTGCCGCCAGGCGCGGCACGAATCAGGCGCTTCCAACCTGTCCATCACAGGCCGCCGCTTGGCGCCATTCGCCGGGCGCGGCAGCGGCAGCCTGTGGTCCGGTCAGGCCTGCGCAGCGGCCAACACAGCATTGAAGGTTTTGCTGGGCCGCATCACGGCCTGCACCTTCTCACTGTCGGCCAGGTAATAGCCGCCGATGTCGGCAGGCTTGCCCTGCACCGCAGAGAGTTCGGCGGTGATGACCTGTTCGTTCTCGGTCAGGGCCTTGGCCAGCGGCGCAAAGTGGGCCTGCAGCGCCAAATCGTCCGTCTGTGCGGCCAGCGCCTGCGCCCAGTACATCGCCAGGTAGAACTGGCTGCCGCGGTTGTCCAACTGGCCGGTCTTGGGGCTGGGGCCCTTGTTGTTGTCCAGCAGCTGGCCGGTGGCCGCGTCCAGCGTGCGGGCCAGGATCTTGGCCTGGGCATTGGCGGTCTTGATGCCCAAATCCTCCAGGCTGACTGCCAGTGCCAGGAATTCACCGAGGGAGTCCCAGCGCAGGTGGTTTTCTTCCACCAGCTGCTGCACATGCTTGGGTGCCGAACCGCCGGCGCCGGTCTCGTACATGCCACCGCCAGCCATCAGCGGCACGATCGACAGCATCTTGGCGCTGGTGCCGAGCTCCATGATCGGGAACAGGTCGGTCAGGTAGTCGCGCAGGATGTTGCCGGTGGCGCTGATGGTGTCCTGGCCGCGGATCACGCGCTCCAGCGTGTAGCGCATGGCACGCACCTGGCTCATGATCTGGATGTCCAGGCCGGTGGTGTTGTGCTCGTGCAGGTACATCTTGACCTTGGTGATCAGCTGCGCCTCGTGCGGGCGGTAGGCGTCCAGCCAGAACACCACCGGCATGCCGGAGTTGCGCGCCCGGTTGACGGCCAGCTTGACCCAGTCGCGGATCGCGGCGTCCTTGACCTCGCACATGCGCCAGATGTCACCGGCTTCGACGTTCTGGCTCAGCAGCACCTCGCCGGTGGCCAGGTCGGTGATGTTGGCCACGCCGCCCTCGGTGATCTCGAAGGTCTTGTCGTGCGAGCCGTATTCCTCGGCCTGCTGTGCCATCAGGCCGACGTTGGGCACCGTGCCCATGGTCTTGGGGTCGAAGGCGCCATGCGACTTGCAGAAGTTGATGATCTCCTGGTAGATGCGGGCGAAGGTGGACTCCGGCATCACCGCCTTGACGTCCTTCAGCCGACCGTCGGCGCCCCACATCTTGCCGCCGTTGCGGATCGCCGCCGGCATCGAGGCGTCGACGATCACGTCGTTGGGCGAGTGGAAGTTGGTGATGCCCTTGGCCGAGTCGACCATCGCCAGCTCGGGACGGTGCTGGTGGCAGGCGTGCAGGTCGCGCTTGATCTCGTCTTGCTCGCTCTGCGGCAGCGCGCTGATCTTCTCGTACAGGTTGGCCATGCCGTTGTTGACATTGACGCCCAGCTCGTCAAAGAGCTTGGCGTGTTTCTCGAACGCGTCCCTGTAGAAAATCTTCACGCAGTGGCCGAACACGATCGGGTGCGACACCTTCATCATCGTGGCCTTGACGTGCAGCGAGAACATCACGCCGGTTTTGTGCGCGTCCTCGATCTCTTTCTCGTAGAAGTCGCACAGCGCCCGCTTGCTCATGAACATGCTGTCGATGACCTCGCGGTCCAGCAGCGACACCTTGGGCTTGAGCAATATCGCCGCGCCGCCCTGGGTGATCAGCTCCATCTTGACGTCGCGCGCGTAGTCCAGCGTGATCGACTTTTCACCGTGGTAAAAATCGCCGCTGTGCATGTGCGAGACGTGGCTGCGCGAGGCTTGGCTCCAGTCGGCCATGCTGTGCGGGTTCTTGCGTGCGTATTCCTTCACCGCCTTGGGTGCGCGGCGGTCGGAGTTGCCCTCGCGCAGCACCGGGTTCACCGCGCTGCCCAGGCATTTGTTGTAGCGCAGGCGAATGGCCTGTTGCTCGTCGTCGAGCGGTGCTTCCGGAAAGTCGGGCAGCGCGTAGCCCTTGCCCTGCAGCTCGCGGACCGCGGCCACCAACTGGTTCTGCGACGCGCTGATGTTGGGCAGCTTGATGATGTTGGCATCGGGCTGCAGCGTCTTCTTGCCCAGTTCGGCCAGCGCGTTCGGCACCCGCTGCGCTTCGGTCAGGAACTCCGGGAACTCGCCCAGGATGCGGCTGGCCACCGAGATGTCGGCGGTGGTGACCTTGATGCCGGCCGGCGCGGTGAATGCACGCACGATGGGCAGAAAGGCGTGCGTTGCCAGTGCCGGCGCCTCGTCGGTGAGGGTGTAAATGATCGTCGGCTGTGGCGTGCTCATCGTCAAGGTCCTGGGAGGTGGTGGAATCACTGCAATGGAGTATGCCGCCGAACGGCAGTGGCGCTGCTTACAGGCAGGGCAGAGTCTGGTCCGTGGCCGCGCTGCCCGCAGGTGGCGCTGTACCCCACGCACCGGGCGCTGTGCACAACTGCGGTGGCACTGGCAGCGTGTCGGGCGCCGGCCAAAGCCACTCGCGTTGGCGTCTGGCAGACCGCATGGCGACGTCGATCGTTCATGCAACCTGAGACGGGCGGCCTGACGTTCGCCGTCACTGACAGGGTCAAGCGCAAAAAGTCGGTCACGAACCCGGGTACCCATCCCGCCGCCGCAACCGACATCCGGTACGGCGCAAGCCGATTCGGCGCTGCTTTAGGCACCCTGCAACACGTCTGAATGCCTGGGCAGTGACCAAGGCGATCTGCGCCGCCGCATGACCACCCGGCACCATCATCCAAGCCGTTATTTCGCGCTGCAGAACGGCTGCGGTGACGGTGGCGCCCGCGGTCCGAATACAAGCGGGGTGGGTGGGTGATGGGCATGGGCATCAATAGGCAAGCAGCCGAGCGAGCGATGAAATCTTCTGTGCGCCAGCGAACTCAGTCGTGAGTGCCGTGCCCCTACAGTCGGCCGATGGCAGAACCGACGCGGACAGCAGGGCGTCGCGCCACTGCTGACATCCTTGGAGCATCGAGACGGTGAAGCTTGCGACATTGAAACGACGCCCGCTCGCGGTAGCCGCCGTCGCCGTGGTGCTGACGCTGGTGGCCGTCCTGGTCGCTTTCAACTTCATCGGCGGCGAGAAGAAAATAGAACGCCGCATCGAGCGCCTGCATACGCTTGAGGATCCGCGCTTTCACCAGCAGCTCGGCGTGATGCTCGGGCCGCAGTTCGTCCCCGGCAACCGGGTCCGGGTGCTGAAGAACGGCGACGAGATCTTTCCTGCCATGCTGGCGGCGATCCGTGCCGCGACCAAGACGATCACTTTCGAGACCTACATCTACTGGTCTGGCGACATCGGCCGCGAGTTTACGCAGGCACTGTCCGACCGTGCACGCAGCGGCGTCAAAGTGCATGTGCTGCTCGACTGGGTGGGCAGCGCGAAGATGGACGACGCGCTGCTCGACGCGATGAGGTCTGCCGGCGTGCAGATTCACAAGTTCCACCCGCCGCACTGGTCACAACTCGGCCGCCTGAACAACCGCACGCACCGCAAGCTGCTGGTTGTCGATGGCAGTATCGGCTTTACGGGTGGCGTGGGCATCGCGCCGATGTGGACCGGCGCAGCGCAAGACCCCGATCATTGGCGCGACACGCACTTTCAGGTCGAAGGCCCGGTGGTGGCGCAGATGCAGGCCGTCTTTCTCGACAACTGGATCAAGGTCAGCGGCGAGGTGCTGCACGGCGCCGCCTACTTCCCGCCGTTGGCCGCAGTCGGCAGCGGCTTGGCGCAAATGTTCAGCAGCTCGCCCAGTGGCGGTAGCGAGAGCATGCAGCTGATGTACCTGCTCGCCATCACAGCGGCATCGCGGTCGATTGACCTCTCCGCGGCATATTTTGTGCCCGACGTGCTGACCTCCAGCGCGCTCGTCGCCGCGCTCAAGCGTGGCGTCAAGCTGCGAATCGTGGTGCCCGGCCCGCACATCGACAGCGAGACCGTGCGCAGCGCCTCGCGTGCACGCTGGGGCGCTTTGCTGGCCGCCGGCGCGCTGATCGCCGAGTACCAGCCGACCATGTACCACTGCAAGGTCATGATCGTCGATCGGCTGTTGGTTTCGGTGGGTTCGACCAACTTCGACAATCGCTCGTTTCGCCTCAACGACGAGGCCACACTGAATATCTTGGATGCCGAGTTCGCAGCGCAGCAGACCCGGATCTTCGACGAGGACCTGAAGAAATCCCGCTCGGTCAGTTTGGCCCAATGGCGCGACCGGCCATGGCGCGAGCGGCTTGCCGAGCGCTTCGCCTCGGTGTTCGGCTCGCAGCTTTGAGCCGCACGGCGGCATTGATGCGCCAGGCCTAATCAGCAAATTGATTAGGCCGCTGCAGTGTTGCTCAAGCGCTGGCACGTTGACACGCTTCAGCGAGTGGTGCGAGCCATCAGCGCACCCCCTGCCAACGCGCTTGTCATGTGGACCGACGTGCGCGCTCGCGCAGCGGCGCAAAGGCTCACGACGCCTTCAGGATGGGCAATCAGGCCTTTGACACCGGCGTCATCCACCGTTGCCTCCGGCACCAGCAGCTTGTCCTTCAGTGCCGCCTTGAAAGCGGGACAGAAGACCTCTGCCGCCTTCGACGCCAGGCTGGCGGTGGGCTGCGTTGTCTGTAGGAGAACGGCGCCAGCAATGTTTCAACGGCGCGCTGGCAGCCGACCGATTGACGGCCTGAGTCCCGGGACAGCCCGTCCTTCAAAGCGGGCTTTGAACACCGGCCGGGTTGCACGACGAACCGGCAGACCCTTCGATGAAACGGGTGATGCCATGTCGAGCCGCTGCATGACGCGATTTATGCTCCAATTGGACTCTATTTGGATTCCAGGTGGATGTCATGACCAGCAGCAAAGCGTTGGAACCCCGGCAGCGCGCAGGCGAGACGGAGAAGATGACGGTGAATGTGGGCGTGGTCGACCTCGGCCATGTGGACCTGCTTGTGCAAGAGGGCTTTTATTCGAACCGTTCCGACCTGGTCAGGACGGCGCTGCGCAACCAGCTTGCCCTGCATGCCGACACGGTAAAACAGACCGTGGCGCGCCGCACGCTGACAGTCGGGCTGCAGCACTACAGCCGCGCCGACCTCGGGCGCGCGGTCGCGGCGGGCCTGCGGCTGCAGGTGCAGGTTGTCGGGCTCGCACGCATCGCCGACGACGTGACGCCTGAACTGGCACGCGCAGCGATCGAGTCCGTGACCGTGCTTGGCGCGTTCCAGGCCAGTGCCGCCGTGCGACTCGCCTTGTCAGACCGAATCCATTGATTGCAACCCGAACACCACAACAGGAAATCTCCTTGTGATTACGCCATTCAACATCCGCGCGCCGTCCTTCGACGCGCATGCCATCCATGAAACCATCCGCAGCGCGCTGGCTTCTGCCGGCCTCAACACCACAGCGGGCCCGATCTTCGACGTAACCGAGACCATTCGCCGCTCACTGTCTGCCGCCGGATTGCCAACAACGACGGATGTCGCGGGCGCGCATGACGACGTCATCGACGTCACGGCGCGCGTTGTCGATGAGCGGCAGGTTGGAGACGGCGCACCCGCTCGCCAGCCATCGATGGCTACACCGCAGAGGCCCGCCGGCAGGCTTGACGCTCGTACCTACACCAACGGTGCGGGCAGCCGCGCCTACAAGCTCTATGTACCAGCGCGGATTGGCGCCACGCCGCCACCGTTGGTCGTGATGCTGCATGGCTGTACCCAGTCGGCGGACGACTTCGCTGCCGGCACGGGGATGAACCGGCTCGCCGACGAACATGGTTTCCTCGTGGTCTATCCCGAACAGGCAAGCAGCGCAAATCCGTCGAGGTGCTGGAATTGGTTCAACGCACAAGACCAGGTGCGGGACTCTGGCGAGCCATCGCTGATTGCCGGGATCGTGCGTGATGTGGCCGCACGCCACCGGGTCGATGCGCGCCGCATCTTTGTGGCGGGGCTGTCGGCCGGCGCTGCGATGGCGGTGATTCTTGGCCAGACCTATCCAGAGCTGTTCGCCGGCGTCGGCGCGCATTCCGGTCTGCCGTACCGCAGTGCGCACGACATCCCGTCCGCACTGGCCGCAATGAAGGGAGGCCGCAGTGGGATCTCAGGCCTCAAGTCCACACTGGGTCCAGAAAACGCTCAGCGGAGAAAGATTGCGCAGGCCGTTCCGACCATCGTCTTCCACGGTGACCGGGATCACACGGTGCAGCAAGCCAATGGTCTCGAAATCGTGCAGCAGGCCAGGCATGCCCATGCTGCGGCGGAGGCTGGCGTGGCCCTGCGCGACAGCATGGCGCGTGGTACGTCCTCAGGCGGCCGAAACTTCAGCCGCACGCTGCACGCTGACGCCGCCGGCGGGGTCCGCGTCGAGTCCTGGACCGTGCATGGTGCGGGTCATGCTTGGGCCGGCGGCAGCGCCAGTGGCTCGTACACCGATCCCAGCGGACCCGACGCCTCGGCCGAAATGGTGCGTTTCTTCCTGTCACTGCCCCGCGCGGGCTCTGTATGAGGCGCATGTCGCTGCGCGAGCGGAGCTGGTCGCCTCAGGCGGCCTGTCATCGCCTTCACCGACGGGTTGGGGCGGCGCACATGGCCCCAGCATGGGGCCGAACATGGCCCAGGCCAGGGGGCCGCGCAGTGTTGACATGCCGGGACCTGCGCGACTGGCCCGGAACGCAGTCTTCCGCCGACTTCACGCCCCTGCCATTCGCCCCAGCGCCCAGCGGCCTGCCGCGGCTGCGGCGGCGGTCAGCGCTGTGCCCCAGGCGATGTCGACCAGGGCCAGGCGCCACGGCCAGCCTCTCAGCGTGGCCAGGTTGCTGAGGTCGTAGGTGGCATAGGCAAAAAAGCCGAACAGCGCACCGGCCAACAGCGCGCGCGACCAGGCAACGTCTGTTGGCGCTGCGAGGCTTCCGGACCAGGCCGCGGGTGCGACGGCAAAAAGCAAGACGCCGGCCGGGTACAGCAGGTAGAAGATGCCGCCTGCCACCAGATTGGGTGAATCTGCCATCAGGTGGCCGATTCCCTCGCGGTAGAAGGACTTTGCAATGACACCGAGCCACAGCACGTCCAGGGCCAGCATCACCAGCGCCGTGGCGCCATAGGCAGCGAGGTAGTTCAACATGTTGGTTTTACCCCGGCTTCAATTTGCTGGTGACAAAAACGCTTGACCCCGGGTCTGCACCCACTCGGCCCCAGTGTGCTGCGTACACGCCGGGCTCGTGCCGGTTCAACGCCGCCTGTGGACCTGCCTGCAAAACGTCACGCGGCGAAAGTCCTCAGGTTTTGGCGTCGCTGCCCAACCTCACCTCGCCCGACTCGCCCAGCCCGTCGGGCTTTTCGCCGGTAAACACAGCCTTGGCCATCACGAACAACTGGGTCAGTTTGTTCTCGCTCACGTTCCAATAATGCGCGTGGCTGACCGTTACGCAAACCAAGGCCAGATCGGGGTCGTCGACGCCGCCAGGAAACCAGGCTTGGGAGAACTTCGTCCACAGCGCCTGGCGCTGGGCCTTGTCGTCGACCACCTGGGCAGATCCCGACACCGAAATGTAGACATCGTTGCCCGTGTCGGCATAGCTGACATTGACCTGCGGCTGCTGTGCAAGCTCTTGTGCAGTGTCGCCTTTGGCTGACATGAAGAACCACAGCTTGTCGTCCGGCATGGCCTTGTTTTGAGTCGTCATCGGCCGCGAATGCAAGTGGCCGTTACCGTGGTGCGTGGTGAACATGGCGAACTTGATGCCCTTGATGAGGGGCCACAGGTGCTGTTCGGCGACGGTATCTGCAGGCATGAATTGGCTCTCCGTTGGGATTAGGGAAATACCGGCTTTCGTGCGTCAACCGGCTCGGTCGAAAAGAAGCACTTTCGCTGCGCAGGTTCGAGGTCTGAGCAGGATGGGTATGCAGGCGCTTGCAATCGACTGCTTGATCATTCGCGCTGCAGGCATCGGCGTCTGTGCGCTGGCAAACCGAATCGCATCGAACCGGATTTTGTGACCGCGCAAGCACTGACCACTGCGGTGTGGGCAACGAATCATTGCGCCCGAAACCGGGTGCCCGGTCGGCGCCAAACCCCACACAGCAAGTCAGTGACAGCCAAGTTGGCGGGTCATACGCGTTTTCTGGAAGGGACCTTGGCGGCAGGCTTTTGGGTTGTGCCAGCGCCGCGCGCTTCGCTGTGCCCTTCACTGCGCCCTTTGGTGCGCGCTTCACCGTGCTCCTCGATGCGCATGGGCTTGCGCTTGGCAAGACTGGCGGCCAGCAGTTCGGTCAGGTCCACGACGTTGCCAGCGCCGATGCCGGCGGGCGTCTCCTCCAGCGGCGTGACGGTTCGGGTCTCGCCGGCCGTCACCTTCTGGCTCACCAGGGCCTGAACGGCCGCGCTGAACCTGTCGGTGTAGGCTTGCGCGTCCCAGGGTGCCGTCATGTCGCTGATGAGTTGCTCGGCCATCTTCAGCTCGGCAGGCTTCAAACCGGCGGCGGTCTTGCCCGCAGCAGGCAGCTTGAGTTCATCCAGTGTCCGAATCTCACTGGCCCAGCGGATCGTGTTGAGCACCAGCGCGGCACCCGCCGGCACCAGCGCGGCGAGGTGCTCTTTGGTGTGCATCACCACGCGCGCGATGCCGATGACGCCCGCCTCGAGCATCGCCTCGCGCAACAGGGCATAGACCTTCTCGCCCTTGCCGATGGGTTCCAGGTAATACGGCGTCTCAAGCAGGGTGAACGCTATCTCGCTGGCCTGGACGAAGGACTCGATCTCGATGGTCTGTGTCGACTTCGGGTACGCCGCCTTGATCTCGTCCTCGGCCAGGATCACATAGTCGCCGTCGGCTTGCTTGATGCCTTTGACGATGTCGTCGCGCTGGATTTCCTTGCCGGTGCGTTTGTTCACGCGCTTGTAGCCCACCGGGTCCATCGAGCGCTTGTCGAGCCAGTCGAAATCGATGCCGACCTCTTGAGAGGCCGGGTACAGCGCCACCGGCACATGCACCAAGCCGAAAGTGATGGCGCCTTTCCAGATGACACGGGGCATGGGTACTCCTGGCTTGGCTTCGGGCTGAAGCCGGGTGGTGAGCGGCGAGACGGCGATGACAACGGCGTCACGCTGCGGCCTTGGCGCGCCGGGCGCTGCGCGTGGCCGCCGATGCCCCGGACCCAGCCAAGGTGTACCCCAGCGTCGCCATGGCAGCCGTCAGACTGCGCGGCGCCTTGGCGTAGTCGTTCCAGGGATCGTTGCCGGTGTCCAAGCGCTGGTGCACGGTACCCACGGTCCAGTGGTCGCCACCGCGCAACGACGCAAGTTCGCTCCACGCGACCGGTACAGAGATGCCCAGCCCCGGCCTGGCCCGTGCCGACCAGGCGCAGACGGTGCTGGCACCGAGCCCGTTGCGCAGGAAGTCGATGTAGATCTTGCCAATCCGGTTTTTCGGGCCGCTTTTGGCCACGAAGCGTTGCGGAATCACCTGCGCCAAGTGCAGCACGATGGCCTGCGAAAAGCCCTTGACCGTGTCCCAGTCATGCAACCTGCGCAGCGGCACCACGACATGCAGGCCTTTGCCGCCACTGGTCTTCAGGAACGACGGCAGACCGAGCTGCGTCAGGAACGCGTGCACCAGCTCGGCCGCTTGCTGCACCTGGTCCCAGGGCACGGCATCGCCAGGGTCGAGGTCGAACACCATGCGGTCTGGCTGCCCGAACGGTGCGGCGCCCCGGTTCTGGGTGTGGAACTCGACCACGTTCCACTGCGCGGCGGACAGCAGACCTTGAGCAGTTGCGATCTGCAGCATCGCTGGATCGTTGCTGGCCCGTGTCGGGTCGGGCGGGTCGAGTGGGCCAGGTTGGCCGATCTGTCGGATACCGGGCAGCTTCTCGGTCTCGGCATGCTTCTGGAAGAACAGCGGACCGTCGATGCCGTCGGGCGCGCGGACCAGGGACACCGGGCGGCCCTTCAGATGCTTCATCATCAACTTGCCGACGACCCCGTAGTAGCGAACCAGATCGAGCTTGGTGCAGCCGCTGCGGGCGTCGATCACCCGTTGCGGGTGGGTGATCTGCGGCTGCCCGGACACCTTGCGCGTCGTGTCCACGTCGGCAGCCGATACAGGTTTTGCGCTGTGCGTCCGCAGCGCACATTCACGAACGATGGCGCTGGCGTGCTTGTCGCACCGCAGCCCGCGGAACACGGCATGGCGGATGTGGCCAGCGCGCGTCCACTCGCCAAAGGAGACCTCGGCGACCAGCGTGGGTGCGACCCAATGCGGTTTGCCTTCGATCTCGGCCCGCCCGGCGTTGCTGCCGAACGGGCTGGTGGATCGGGCCTGCGCGACCAGCGCCTGCATCAAATCCGCCAGGCTTCGTTGGCTGAACCCGCTGCCAACGTTGCCGGCGTACTGCAACGTGCCCTGAGCGTCGTACACGCCCAACAGCAGCGCGCCGAAACCAGCGCGTGTGCCTTGCGGGTCGGTGTAGCCGCCGATGACGAACTCCTGGCGCAGGCTGCACTTCAGCTTGATCCAATCCACTGACCTCGACGTCTGGTAGTGCGAGGAACGCCGTTTGACGATGACGCCTTCCAGGCCGAGCTTGCAGGCCGAGGCGACGACGCTGGCCGGCGCAGCGTCGAAAGCCTCGCTGAAACGCACCTGGTCGGACGGCACCTGCGACAGCAGGTTCTTCAGCACCTCGCGGCGCCGGTCGAGCGGCAGCTGGCGCAAATCTCGGCCGTCGAAATACGGCAGGTCGAACAGATAAAGCACGACACCCGCCGTGTCGCCGTTGTCGAACGCCTGCTGCAGCGCACCGAAGTCGGGGATGCCTGCGGCGTTGGGCAGCACGATCTCCCCGTCGTACCAACCGGCTGGCCACATCAACGCCTCGATGGCCCGCTGCAGCGGGCGAAGTTTGGCTGTCCAGTCGTGTCCGTTGCGGGTGAAGAGCCGGGCCTGGCCGTGCTCCACCCGCACCAGCATCCGGTAGCCATCGAACTTGATCTCGACGAGCCAGTCGTCGGGCTGCGCTGGCACGCCAGCAGCCAGCGTGGCCAGCTGCGGTGACAGTTTTTCAGGCAGTGGCGCAGCAACGCCTGTCGACGCCATCGCGACCGGCGGCGTCGGCCCGGCAACCCTGGCGCGCGGCAGACCCGGCGCCTGCACGCTGTCCGGCAGTTGGTCGACCACGCTGCAATCGGCCGCGGCGCGGGCCCAGGCGTCCCGCTCCTTGATCAGCAGCCAGGGCGTCTGCTTTTGCCCCTTGCCGTTCATGCGCACCAGCACCCACTTGCCCGCCAGCTTGTGGCCGTGCAACTCGAACTTCAGGTTGCCGTCGCGCAAGGCCTGCAGCGGATCGCTCGGTGGTGTCCAGCTGCCGGCGTCCCACACGATGACCTTGCCGGCGCCGTACTGCCTGGCGGGAATGGTGCCTTCGAAGGCCGCGTACGCGATCGGATGGTCTTCGACTTGAACGGCCATGCGCTTGACCGTCGGGTCCAGGCTGGGGCCTTTGGGCACAGCCCAACTCTTCATGACGCCGTCCAGTTGCAGCCTGAAGTCGTAGTGCAGGCTGCTGGCCCAGTGCTTCTGAACCACGAAGGAAAAAAACTGGTGGCCGCGTGAGCCGGCACCATCCCGATGCTGCGGCTCGGGCGTGTGCGCAAAGTCGCGTTTGGCGTTGTAGGCCTGAAGCGGGTCGACTGTCTGCCGCTGCTGTGGCGGCGGCGTTCGACTCTTGCTCACAGGGCTGCCTTGGCCGAATCCTGTCGGATCAGACTCATCTCGCCGTCGGCCTCGAGGTACATCCGTTTGACGCTGCTGATGTCCTCCACGCCCTGCTCGCGGATCTTCGCGTTGAGCTCGTCATCGGTGATGAACTGGCGGCGCATGTTTCGCCGCTGGATCTTGCCGTCGCGAACCAGGCAGAGCCTGGGTGCCGCAGTGAATCGCTCAATCGCTGGAAACCGGAAGCTCATGAAGTCGAGCATGTAGCTCCAGAAAACGAGCGTCGCAATCAGCACCATGCCGTCCGTGGCGGACGTGGCGCTGCCAATCATGCCGTTCTGCGCCGCGTCCCCCAGGATCACCACGAAGAGGAAATCGCTGACGCCGAGCGACCCGACATCCCGCCTCAGGATGAAGCGAAACACCACGAACAAGAACCAGTACATCAGCGTGCCGCGCAGCACCATCTCGAGTGGTGAGACCGTGAAGGCGAACACGCGGGTCAGGTCGAAACTGAGGTTGATCACGCTCTGCACCATCACCCTTTGCGGGTGTGTGGTCTGTACGCTGTATGACA
>JBBRPV010000087.1:0-16956 GCA_038227445.1 Burkholderiales bacterium
AAAGGTCGCCAGGAACTGGCTAGACGAGCGAACGGCGAAGTCCGCAGGCTTCCGCAGGAACCCACGCAAACACGCGGGAACTGTCGCTATCAGACGAAAAAAAGCCCCAACTGAGAACAGTTGGGGCTTCCATAGTGGTGGAGCTGGCGGGAATCGAACCCGCGTCCGAAAGCCATTGCCGGGCAGATCTACACGCTTAGCTGACTGATTTGGTTTTAGATCCGCAGGTCGCGCAGCAGCACGCTACATGCTTCTCGATTCACTAGATTTAGTCCTGTGAAGAGTGACCCAACTCAGGACGAGCCAATGTGTATGACTTCGCAGCCTTCAGGTTACCCCTTAGGCCCAGCCCATCGGCCAACTGTTGCGAAGCTCACCGGTTTTAAGCGGCGAGGGCGTACGTTTGATCGTTCGCAGTTACTTTGTTTCCAGTGGATTAACGAGCGAACTGGTGCTCGGCGTGCACTGTTCCAACTCCGCACCTTCGTCGAAGCCAGGTCAGCCCCAGGGCCCTTAGTTTAGGCTATCGCGAGCAACTGCAAGAGCTGATGCGGCGACTGAACGATGTGATCGGCGCCCCAGGTGTCGATGGCCTCGCCAACCCCGAGGTAGCCCCAGGCCGCCGCGACTGTGGCCATGCCGGCGGCTTTGCCAGCTTGTACGTCGCGCAGATCGTCGCCGACGTAGACGCAGTGCACCGCGCCTACGCACAGGCGGCGTGCCGCTTCAAACAATGGTTCTGGGTGCGGCTTCGAGTGCTGGGTGGTGTCGCCGCACACCAGCGTGGCGGCACGTTCTTGCAGGCCGAGCGCACGCACCAGCGGCTCGGCGAAGCGGGCGGCTTTGTTGGTGACGATGCCCCAGCGCAAAGAATGCACGTCAAGCGCTGCAAGCAGCGGCAGCATCGCGGGAAAGACCCGCGTTTCCTTGGTCATGCGGGCCTCATAGCGCTGGAGGAACTCATCGCGCAGGAAAGCGAATTGCGGATTGGATGGCGTGACGTCGAAGGCAAGCCCCATCATGCCGCGGGCACCGGAACCGACCATCGGGCGAAAATAAGGGACTGGGTGGGGCGCGAGGCCGCGCGCGACCCGCATGTCGTTCGCGGCACCGGCGAGGTCGGGGGCACTGTCGACGAGCGTGCCGTCGAGGTCGAACAGCACGGCCCGGATTGGCCCGCCTCGCCCCGCCTTCATGCCCTCCGTTTGCACGCGAGCAGATAGTTGACGCTGGTATCGGTTGACATCCAATAGCGCTGCGTGACGGGGGAATATTCCAAGCCACGGGTCTCGATCAGGGCAAGACCCGTGTTTCGGCACCACTGCGCCAGTTCACTCGGCCGAATGAACTTGGCGTACTCGTGTGTGCCCTTGGGCAGCAATTGCAGCACATGCTCGGCGCCGACGATGGCGAAGACGAAGGCCTTGACGTTGCGGTTGATCGTGGAGAAAAACACCCAACCGCCGGGCTTCACCAGGGTCGCGCAAGCGATCACGATCGACGACGGGTCAGGCACATGTTCCAGCATCTCCATGCAGGTAACGACGTCGAACTCGCCCGGCTGTTCGGAGGCCAGCACTTCGGCCGACACTTCGCGATAGGCGATGTGAGGTGTGTCGGCCTCAAGCGCATGGAGCCGCGCCACCTTCAGCGGCTTGGCTGCCAGGTCGATTCCGAGCACACTGGCGCCGCGCCGCGCCATCGAATCCGACAAAATCCCCCCGCCACAGCCAACGTCGAGCACTCTCTTTCCAGCCAGCGGAACATGGGCGTCAATCCACTCGAGCCGTAAAGGGTTGATTTGGTGCAGCGGCCGGAATTCGCTTTCGGTGTCCCACCAGCGGTGGGCGAGCTCGCTGAACTTGGCGAGTTCGTGCGGTTCGGCGTTGATCGATTTAATCATGTGCCTATCGTATCGAATGCAAGGCCGCGAATGAGGAAGACAGAAAACAGAAAACCCCGCCAAGGCGGGGTTTTTAAGTTCAGCGCGGAGCTGTTTACTTCTTGGTGCGAGTACCAACCACCTCGATTTCGACGCGACGATTTTTCTGCTTGCCTTCTTTCGTCTTGTTGTCGGCGACCGGCTGCTTCTCGCCCTTGCCTTCGGTGTAGACGCGGTTCTTTTCGATGCCCTTGCTGACCAGGTAGGCCTTCACGGACTCTGAACGCTGCACCGACAGCTTCTGGTTGTAGGCATCGCCACCGTCGGAGTCGGTGTGGCCGACAGCGATGATGACTTCGAGGTTGATTCCGCCCATTTTGCTGACGAGGTCGTCCAGCTTCGCTTTGCCCTCAGGCTTCAGATTCCACTTGGCCACATCGAAAAATGCGTCAGCAGCGAAAGTAACTTTCTCGCTCACCGGAGCGGGCGGCGGAGGCGGTGCCGGCACAACAGGAGCCGCGGCGGGTGCGGGGGCCGGTGGCGCAGCGGCAGGGGCTGCGGCGGGCGCAGGGGCCGGAGCAGCAGCGGGCTTGATCGCCCCGTCGCAGCCGGCAAGCGCGGTGGCGGGGGTCCATGCGCCATCGCGCCAGCAAAGTTCGTTGGTACCGTTCGTCCAGGGCAGGCCACCACTGCCGTTGACCCAGTTGTCAACCGACTGCGCGAGCGCGCCGGACATGGAAGTTGCGAGGGCAGCGGATGCAAAGAGCGACGCCACCTTGTTCAGTTTCTTCATGATTCTCCTCTCGAGGGAAGGCGCAGTAATGTTCTGCAAAACGTCCGAACCGGAATCGGAAAGTACTGGTAAACGCCCGCAGAACGGGTGCTGACCACCGACGAGAGATTGTGCCATAGGGCATTCGACGGACCTCTTTTTGGGGCGCCCTGCGACGCTCGGCCCCGCCGATGTTGCTTCGTCGCGACAACCAACGGCAACTACAATCTTGGGTTGCATTCGGTGCACAGCAAGAATTTGCCGGCCCGAGCGCGACTCCACAGGCTTCGTCGCAAAAAACCGCATGACTCAGTTCGCTAAAGAAACGCTGCCTATCAGCCTGGAAGAGGAAATGCGCCGGTCCTACCTCGATTACGCGATGAGCGTGATCGTGGGTCGCGCTCTTCCCGATGCGCGCGACGGTCTCAAGCCCGTGCATCGGCGCGCGCTTTTCGCGATGCACGAGCTGAACAACGATTGGAATCGTCCGTATAAGAAGTCGGCCCGCATCGTCGGCGACGTGATCGGCAAGTACCACCCGCACGGCGATCAGTCGGTCTACGACACGATCGTGCGCATGGCGCAAGATTTTTCCTTGCGCCACATGTTGGTAGACGGCCAGGGCAACTTCGGCTCGGTCGACGGCGACAACGCCGCGGCCATGCGTTACACCGAAATTCGCCTCGCCAAGATCGCGCATGAAATGCTCGCCGATCTTGACAAGGAAACCGTCGACTTCGGGCCCAACTACGACGGCAGCGAGAAAGAACCGCTCGTCATGCCGAGCCGCTTACCAAACCTGTTGGTCAACGGCTCGGGTGGCATTGCTGTGGGTATGGCGACGAACATTCCGCCGCACAACCTGAACGAGGTGGTCGACGCGTGCCACCACCTTCTGCGCAACCCGGACGCAAGCGTCGACGAGCTGATGGCGATCATCCCGGCGCCCGACTTCCCGACCGCCGGCATCATCTACGGGCTCTCTGGCGTGCGCGACGGGTACCGCACCGGTCGTGGCAAGGTGATCATGCGCGCGAAGTGCCACTTCGAAGATATCGACAAGGGCCAGCGCCAGTCAATCATCGTCGACGAGATTCCTTACCAGGTCAATAAGAAGACTCTGCTTGAGCGCATCGCCGAACTGGTGCACGAAAAGAAGATTGAAGGCATTAGCCACATTCAAGACGAGTCCGACAAGTCCGGCATGCGGGTGGTGATCGAACTCAAGCGTGGCGAAGTGCCCGAAGTCGTGCTTAACAACCTGTACAAGCAGACGCAGTTGCAAGACACCTTCGGCATGAACATGGTGGCGCTCATTGACGGCCAACCGCGTTTGTGCAACCTGAAGGACCTGATCGCGGTCTTTCTCGAACACCGCCGAGAGGTCGTGACCCGTCGCACCGTGTTCGAGCTGCGCAAGGCCCGCGAGCGCGGTCATGTGCTCGAAGGTCTGGCGGTGGCGTTGGCCAACATCGACGAGTTCATTGAAACCATCAAAGCCTCGCCGACGCCACCGGTTGCCAAAGCCGCGCTGATGAGCAAAAGTTGGGACTCGGCGATGGTGCGCGAGATGTTGTCGCGGGTGGCCGGTGACAACCCCGGCGGCCTGGAAGCCTACCGCCCCGAAGGACTGCCGAAGAACTTTGGCATCCAGAGCGACGGGCTCTATCGTTTGTCGGACGATCAGGCCGGCGAAATTCTGCAGATGCGCCTGCAACGCCTGACCGGTCTTGAGCAAGACAAGATCATCGGCGAGTACAAGGAGGTAATGACGCAGATCACCGACCTGCTGAGCATTCTGCACACTCCCGCGCGGGTCACGACTATCATTTCCGACGAGCTCGCCGCGATCAAGGCGGAGTTCGGCCAGACCAAGGTTGGCGCACGCCGCAGCGCGATCGAGCACAACGCGATGGACCTCGGCACCGAGGACCTGATTACGCCGACAGACATGGTCGTGACGCTCTCGCACACCGGCTACATCAAAAGCCAGGCGCTCTCCGAGTACCGCGCGCAAAAGCGTGGAGGTCGCGGCAAGCAGGCTACGCAGACCAAAGAAGACGACTGGATCGATCAGCTGTTCATCGCCAACACGCACGACTACATCCTTTGCTTCACCAACAAGGGGCGGGTCTACTGGCTCAAGGTCTGGGAAGTGCCGCAGGGTTCGCGCAATTCGCGCGGCCGCCCGATCGTCAATATGTTCCCGCTGCAACCTGGCGAAAAAGTCAACGTGGTGTTGCCTCTGACGGGAACCTTCCGCACCTTCCCTGCCGACCACTACGTATTCATGTCCACTGCGCAGGGTGTTGTGAAGAAGACCTCGCTCGATGAATTTAACAATCCGCGCAAGGCCGGCATCATCGCCGTCGACCTCGACGACGGAGACTTCCTGATCGGTGCTGCACTGACCGACGGAAAACACGACGTGATGCTCTTCAGCGATGGTGGCAAGGCGGTGCGCTTTAGCGAAGACGACGTGCGCCCGCTCGGCCGCAACACCCGCGGCGTGCGCGGCATGATGCTTGAAGACGGTGTGAGCGTTATCGCCATGCTCGTTGCAGAAGACGAAACCCAGAGCGTACTGACCGCCACCCAGAACGGTTACGGCAAGCGCACCAGCATCGTGGAGTACACCCGACACGGTCGGGGAACCAAGGGCATGATCGCGATCCAGCAAAGCGAACGAAACGGCAAGGTTGTCGCCGCCACTCTCGTGCGTGCCGACGACGAGATCATGCTGATCACCGACAAGGGCGTTCTGGTGCGCACGCGGGTTTCTGAAATCCGCGAACTCGGGCGTGCCACGCAGGGTGTGACACTGATCGCTCTCGACGGCGGCACGCAGCTCAGCGGCGTGCAGCGCATTGTCGAAAATGACGCCAACGGCGACCCTTCCACCGAACCCAGCGGCGATGCGGGCGAAGAGCCCACGACCCAGGAGAACCCATGAGGAAAAGAATCACCCTGCTGGCGCTTTTGGCCAGCGTCACGCTGGCGCACGCTCAGAGTGCGTCAGCACCTGCACCTGCCTCTGCCGCGAAGAAAGAACTGGTTCAAAAGGTGCTTTTGCTACAGCAACCCTCGATCGAGAACATGGCGCGCAACCTCGTCGAACAGCCTGCCGGGCAGATGATGCAGGCGGCGGGCCGCGCGTTGCAGCAGCAGGTGCCGGCCGAGAAGCGTGAGAGCGTCGGCAAGGGCATCGAATCCGATGTAAAAAAATACGTCGAAGAGTCCTACCCGGCCGTGCGCGAGCGCGCAGTGAAGATCGCGCCGACGACGATTGGCGCCGTGCTCGAAGAGAAGTTCACCGAGGACGAACTCAAACAGTTGATCGCCTGGCTCGAATCGTCTGTCAACAAGAAATACCTGCAGCTCGGCCCCGAGATGCAAAACGGTTTCTTGCAGAAGCTCGTCGCCGAGGTCCGCCCGCTGCTCGATCCGAAATTGCAGGTGCTCGAGACGAGAGTGCGCGCAGCCCTCGGAGTACCCGCTGGACCGGCGGCCTCGGCGGCTCCAGCTGCTGCGGGCAGCGCTGCGGCGAAGGCCGCTGCGCCAGTGCGCAAGGCTTCGGGCGCCAAGTGAACCCCATGTGACGGTGAGAGGCGTCGCCCGCCTTTCACAGACTGCGCGGGTCCGGCCTTGACGCATGCGAGAATTTGCGTTGCACCATGGCTGATTCCTCCCCTGCAAATGCTGACAGTCTGCTTGCTTTTCGCGTGCAGATTGACGGGCTCGACCGCGAACTGTTGACCCTGCTGAACCGACGCGCTGCGCTCGCCCAGTGCGTCGGCGAAGTCAAGAAGCGCGAGGGCTCGGTCGCGTTCCGGCCGGAACGCGAAGCACAGGTGATCGACGGCCTCAAATTTGCGAACACCGGGCCGCTCAAGTCCGACAGCGTGGCGCCGATTTGGCGCGAGATCATGTCGGCCTGCCGGGCGCTCGAAACCCCTTCGCGGGTGGCCTACCTCGGGCCGGCCGGCACCTTTAGCGAAGAGGCTGCTCTCGGTTTTTTCGGCTCCTCTATCGTGCGCGTTCCCTGCGCAAATTTTGACGAAGTTTTCCACGCCACCAGCGCCGGCTCTGCCGACTTCGGCGTTGTGCCAGTCGAGAATTCCAGCGAGGGTGTGGTCACGCGCTCGCTCGACCTGTTCTTGACAACGCCCTTGTTCATCATCGGCGAGACCAGCCTCTACGTGCGCCACCATCTGCTGCGTGGAGTGAACTCGCTCGAAGGCATTGAAGCAGTGTGCGCGCACCCGCAGGCGCTGGCGCAATGCCACGCTTGGCTCAGCAATCATTTGCCGAACGTGGAACGCCGGCCAGTCGCGAGCAATGCCGAAGGCGCACGCATGGCCAGCGTCGACAAGCGACTGGCCGGCATCGCCAGCGAGCGCGCCGCCAGCCAGTTCGGCCTTCACGTGGTGGCGCCTGCAGTGCAGGACGATGCCCACAACCGCACCCGCTTTGCCATCGTCGCCCACCCGCACAAACACCCGCAGCCGAAAGCTTCGGGACACGACTGCACCAGCCTAGTGGTGTCAGTAAAGAACCAGCCTGGCGCCGTGCACGACATGCTGGTGCCGCTGAAGCAGCACGGTGTTTCGATGACACGTTTCGAATCGCGGCCAGCCCGCTCTGGCCAGTGGGAGTATTACTTCTACATTGATCTGCAAGGCCACCCTGACCAGGCCCACGTCGCCGCGGCGCTGCAAGAACTCCGCGAGGTCTGCGCGTTCTTCAAGTTGCTCGGCACCTACCCCATCGATGTGCACTGAAAAGGGCGCCCAAGTCTCATGTTCAACCAACTCGGAGTGATCGGCTGCGGCCTGATGGGCGGCTCGTTTGCGCTCGCGCTCAAGCGTGCAGGCCTCGTGAAGCGAGTCATCGGCTACAGCAAGTCGCCGTCCACAACCGAGAAGGCGAAGAAGTTAGGCATCATCGACACAGCCGCCGAGTCGGCGCTGCTGGCGGTGTCGGGCTCTGACATCGTGTTGATCGCGGTGCCCGTGTCGGCGACTGAGGCCACCTTCAAAGCCATTCGCCATCTCGTCGAGCCGGGTCTGCTGCTGATGGACGTGGGGTCGACCAAACGTGATGTGGTCGACGCCGCGCGTCGCGTGCTGAAGGAGCGCATCGCCTCGTTCGTTCCGGCTCACCCGATCGCCGGCAAGGAGGTGTCCGGCATTGCGCATGCCGACGCCTCGCTCTACAACGGTCGTCAGGTAATCTTGACCCCGTTGCCACAAACCTCGCCCGAGCTGGTGCAAAAAGCGACCGACGCTTGGGCCGCGATCGGCTCGCAAGTGCTGCGCATGACGCCCGAAAACCACGACGCTGCCTTCGCCTCCGTGAGCCACCTGCCGCACATGCTGGCATTCTCTTACTTCAACTCGGTCGCTAAACAGCCGGCCGGGCGCGACTACCTTTCTCTCGCCGGCCCCGGTTTTCGCGACTTCACCCGCATCGCCGCGAGCGACCCGACGGTCTGGCGCGACATCCTGATGTCGAACCGCGAAGAGCTGCTAAAGCAGACCATGCGGTTTCGACAAGCGCTCGACGCGATGGAGGTGGCAATCAAGTCGGGCAACGCCGAAGCGCTGGAAGACATGATTCGCAATGCTTCTGAAGCGCGTGCCGGGTGGCAGATGAACTCTGCCAAGCCGAACACCAGCCACTGACACTTTCGCGCTACATCGGTTGCGCTGCCGCATGTTCACCACCCGTTTTCTCGACCTCCCGCCGCTGCAGCATGCGACGGGCACTGTGCGCCTGCCCGGGTCCAAAAGTATCTCGAACCGGCTGCTGCTGCTGGCGGGTTTGAGTGCAGGCACGACGGTCATTCACGACCTGCTCGAATCCGACGACACGCGCGTGATGTCTGACGCGCTACGCGCACTGGGTTGCGAGGTTCAGACGGTAGGAGAAAAACTGCACGTGTCCGGCCTCGGCGGCCAACTGAAAGCACGCGACGCGAAGCTTTTTCTCGGGAACGCTGGCACCGCTATGCGCCCGCTTACTGCAGCGCTGGCGGTGCTCGCGGCCAGCCAGGGCGGTACTTTCGAGCTGAGTGGCGTTCCGCGCATGCATGAGCGGCCGATCGGCGACCTCGTGGACGCTTTGCGCCAGCTTGGCTGCGACATCGGCTACCTTGGCAACGAGGGTTACCCGCCACTGCGCCTGCAGTCTGATAGCGTGCCCTTGAACACCGCCGCGCCGATCCAAGTGCGCGGTGACGTGTCTAGCCAGTTCCTCACGGCGCTGCTGCTGGCGCTGCCGCTGGCGGCCGGGCTGCAGGACATTACGATCGACGTCGACGGCGAGCTCATCTCCAAACCGTACGTTGAGATCACTCTGAACCTGCTTGCGCGCTTCGGTATTCAGGTTCTGCGCGACGGCTGGCAGCGCTTCACCATTCCGCAAGGCAGCGTTTATCGCTCGCCCGGCGATATCCATGTCGAGGGGGATGCGTCCTCAGCTTCGTACTTTGTGGCACTCGGTGCGATCGCGGCCACCGATGCTCCGATCAGGATTGCCGGAGTAGGCTCAGACTCGATCCAGGGCGACATTCGTTTTGTCGAAGCAGCGCAGGCGATGGGCGCGAAGGTCAGCAGCGGCCCCGGCTGGCTCGAAGTTCAGCGAGGTCGGTTTCCGCTTTCCGCGATCACGCTCGATTGCAACCACATTCCCGATGCGGCGATGACCCTCGCCGTGATGGCGCTCTACGCCACGGGCACGACACGGCTGAACAACATCGCGAGCTGGCGCGTCAAGGAAACCGACCGTATTTCAGCGATGGCGACCGAACTTCGCAGGCTGGGTGCCCGCGTGGCCGAGGGGCAAGACTTCATTGAAGTCACGCCGCCCGTGCGCTGGCTACCGGCCACCATCCACACCTATGACGACCACCGCATCGCGATGTGCTTTTCGCTCGCGGCCTTCAACGGCCTGGTCTCGGGGGACGGCACCGCGGTGCCGGTGCGCATCCTCGACCCGCAGTGCGTTGGCAAGACGTTCCCCGACTACTTCGAGACTCTCTTCGAGCGAGTGAGTACTGAGCCGCAATACATTCCGGTCATCACCGTCGATGGCCCCACGGCCTCTGGCAAGGGCACGCTTGCCAGCGCGGTGGCCAAGGCGCTTGGGTATCACTTTCTGGATTCCGGTGCCGTCTACCGCGCCACGGCACTCGCCGCGATGCGCGCCAGCGTGCGCGCCGACGACGAACAGCGCCTCGCGCAGCTCGCTGGCAACCTCGACCTGCACTTCGAAGCCGGCACCACCTACCTCGGCGGGCAGGACGTGACGCAAACGCTGCGCCTCGAAGAAGTGGGCGCATTGGCTTCGAAGATCTCTGTCTGGCCACTGGTGCGAGCTGCCTTGCGCACGCTTCAGACCTCGTTCCACCGGGTACCCGGCCTGGTTGCCGACGGCCGCGACATGGGCACCGTGATTTTCCCCGGTGCACAGTTCAAGGTCTTTCTCACCGCGAGCGCCGCTACGCGCGCCGAGCGGCGCTACAAGCAATTGATTTCAAAGAGAATTCCGGCTAATATCGACAGCCTACGGGTTGAGCTCGAGGCTCGCGACGCAAGGGATCAAACCCGCAGCGTTTCGCCCTTGAAGCCGGCCGTAGATGCGATGTTGCTGGACAACTCGGCACTCTCCGTCGAAGCCTCGGTGGAGGCGGTGTTGGAAGCCTGGGAACAGCGCAGGCCATTCAGGGGAGCTTGAATGGCAAGTCGTGGAAGTCTTACTCAGCGAGTCGTGAGTTCGTGAAGTAGAAAGCAGTAAGGCCCGTTGCTCTCCCTCCTGTGCCTGCTCTTATCCAAGAGCGATCCGAAGGCACGCCAGAGCGGCGGTTGTTCAACCTAACCCCGCGGCCGCGAGGCCGCACCGGAAACACCCAATGTCCCAAACCCAAGTTGCCGAAACCTCCGGCATGGAATCCTTTGCCGCCATGTTCGAGGAGTCACTGACTCGCTCAGAAATGCGCAGTGGCGAGGTCATCACTGCTGAAGTGGTGCGCGTCGAGCACAGTTTTGTTGTCGTGAACGCCGGCCTCAAGTCGGAAGCGTATGTTCCGATCGAGGAATTCAAAAACGACCAGGGCGAGCTCGAAGTGCAGGTCGGCGATTTCGTGTCGGTCGCGATCGACGCGGTCGAAAACGGCTACGGCGACACCATCCTGTCGCGCGACAAAGCCAAACGCTTGGCATCGTGGCTGTCGCTCGAGAACTCGCTGGAATCCGGCGAGTTTGTGATCGGCACCGTCAACGGCAAGGTCAAGGGCGGCCTGACCGTACTCGTCAACGGTATTCGCGCCTTCCTGCCGGGTTCGTTGCTCGACACGCGGCCTGTCAAGGACATGAGCCCGTTCGAGGGCAAGACCATGGAGTTCAAGGTCATCAAGCTCGATCGCAAGCGCAACAACGTTGTGTTGTCGCGCCGCGCTGTTGTCGAAGCCTCGATGGGCGAAGAGCGCGGCAAGCTGCTCAGCACGCTCCATGAAGGCGCGATCGTCAACGGCGTCGTTAAGAACATCACCGAGTACGGAGCGTTCGTTGATCTCGGCGGCATCGACGGTTTGCTGCACATCACCGACATGGCATGGCGCCGTGTCCGTCACCCTAGTGAAGTGGTTCAGGTTGGTCAGGAATTGCAGGCCAAAGTTCTGAAGTTCGACGCCGAAAAGAACCGCGTCTCTCTGGGTATCAAGCAGCTGGGCGACGACCCTTGGCACGGCGTGTCTCGCCGCTACCCGAACAGCACCCGCCTGTTCGGCAAGATCACGAACATTGCCGACTACGGCGCGTTCGTCGAGATTGAGCCTGGCATAGAAGGCTTGGTGCACGTCTCGGAAATGGACTGGACGAACAAGAACGTCGCCCCGAGCAAGATCGTCTCGCTCGGCGACGAAGTCGAAGTCATGGTTTTGGAAATCGACGAAGACAAGCGCCGCATCAGCTTGGGCATGAAGCAGTGCAAGGCCAACCCGTGGGAAGAGTTTTCCACCACCGTGCAGCGCGGTGACCGCGTCAAGGGCCCCGTCAAGTCGATCACCGACTTCGGCGTGTTCGTTGGCCTTGCAGCCGGTATCGACGGTCTGGTGCACCTGTCCGACCTGTCGTGGCACGAGCCTGGCGAAGCCGCCGTGCGTAACTACAAGAAGGGCCAGGAAGTCGAAGCCATCGTGCTGGCTGTGGACGTGGACCGCGAACGCATCTCGCTCGGTATCAAGCAGCTCGACTCTGACCCATTCACCAGCTACACCTCGGTCAACGACCGCGGCATGTCGGTGACCGGCAAGGTCAAGTTGGTCGACGCGCGTGGCGCTGAGATTCAGCTGACCGACGACGTGACGGGTTACCTGCGCGCCTCTGAAATCAGCCGCGACCGTGTCGAAGACGCACGCAACGTGCTGAAGGAGGGCGACGAAGTCAACGCCGTGATCCTGGCCGTCGACCGGAAGACGCGTTCGATCCAGCTGTCGATCAAGGCCAAGGACAACGCCGACAACGAAGAAGCAATGACCCGGCTGTCGCAGACCAGCGAGCGTGAAAACGCCGGCACCACCAGTTTGGGCGCTCTGCTTCGCGCCAAACTCGACAACCAGAAGGACAACGGCTAGTCGAATGTCCCGGACCGTGTTCGCTATTCAGCGGGTCGAGCGCCGGGCTGGGGCGCCGCTGGGGGCCCTTCGTGACCGCGGCAAGCCGGCCTGGATCCCCTCGGCGGCGCGCTCTGGTTATTCGCCGGTCGAGGCGCTCCAATGACCCGCTCCGATCTTGTTGCGCAGCTGGCTGAAAAGTTCAGCCAGCTGACGCTTCGCGACTCGGAGTTTGCGGTCAAGACGATCCTCGATGCGATGTCCTCGGCCTTGTCCAAAGGGCACCGCATCGAGATCCGTGGTTTTGGCAGCTTCTCCATCAACCGCCGCCCGCCTCGCGTGGGACGCAACCCACGCAGCGGCGAGCAGGTGGTGATTCCGGAGAAGCTCGTCCCCCACTTTAAGCCTGGGAAGGCGCTGCGCGAAGCCGTCGACCCACAAGTGCTGCTTGTCGAAGCGGGACCGGCCGAAGTGCCACGCACGCCGTATGACGGCGCGGGCAGTTAACCTGGTTTGCGCTTGGGCCGGCCGCTAAAATTCCGGCAGGAGTCTCGATGCGAATTCTTGTCTGGCTCGTTCGAGCCGCCATCTTCTTCACCCTGTTTGCCTTCGCGCTGAACAACCTGCAAGAAGCCGGCATTCGCTGGTTCTTCGGCCAAGAATGGCGTGCGCCGATGGTCTTCATCGTGCTTGCTGCGTTTGCGCTAGGTTGCGCCTTCGGTGTGCTTGCGATGGTGCCGAGTTGGTGGCGCCATCGCCGTGTGGCGCGTAAGCATGCACCTGGACCTGCGGTGGCGCGGTCGGTCGAAGCTGCGCCCACCACATTGGCGCCCGATTCTTTGCTTCCGCACCCGCCCCGCGATGGACTTTGACCTTCAGTGGTTGCTGCTTGGCCTTCCGCTGACCTTCTCGCTCGGGTGGTTGGCGTCGCGCTTCGATGTGCGCCAGTGGCGGCGCGAACAGAAAGATTCACCGAAGGCCTACTACAAGGGCCTGAACCTACTGCTCAACGAACAGCAAGACAAAGCGATCGACGCTTTCATCGAAGCTGTACAGCAGGACCCTGACACTTCAGATCTGCATTTCGCCCTCGGCAACCTGTTCCGCCGCCGCGGAGAATACGAACGCGCGGTGCGTGTGCACGAGCACTTGCTACACCGCGCCGACCTGCCGCGCAGCGAGCGTGAGCGCGCCCAACATGCGCTGGCGCAAGACTTCATGAAGGCCGGCCTTTTCGACCGGGCAGAGCTGGCCTACAGGGCGCTCGACCGCACGACCTTCGACACCGAAGCGCGCTTGGCATTGCTGACGCTGCACGAGCGATCGCGCGACTGGCGCGCTGCCGTCGAAGTGGCACAAAAACTCGAGCAACGCGGCACGGGCAGCTTTGCCTCGCGTATTTCGCACTACTGGTGCGAGATAGCGCTTGAGGCCGACGCCAAACACCAGACCGGCGAAGCCGACGCTGCGCTGAAGCGCGCCCGCGAAGCCGCACCACAAAGTGCAAGGCCGCTGGTGCTTGCCGGCCAGCGCGCCGCTCGCCGTGCCGACCACGCCGAGGTGCTTGCGCTGTGGGGCATTCTGATGGTGGCTCACCCGGCGGCCTTCAACTTGGTCGCCCGCGAGTATGCACAAAGCGCACTCGAAGCTGGCGAACCGACCGCGGCGCTTGCCCGCTTGCAAGAGCTCTACCTGCGTACGCCCACGCTCGACCTGCTTGAGGCCGTGGCCTTGTTAGACACCGACCCCACGCATCAACGTAAGCGCCTGTTCGAGCACCTGCACGAGCACCCTTCCTTGTCGGCCGCGCAGGGCCTGCTCGCGCACGGACGAGCTTTCAGCGATGCAGAAACCTCGGCCCTTCGGGACACCGTGGGCCGCGCCGCACAGCCGCTGCGGCGCTACCGCTGCGCTGCCTGCGGCTTTGAAGCCCAGCACTATTTCTGGCAATGCCCGGGCTGTTCAGGGTGGGACAGTTACCCCCCGCAACGGCTGGAGGATCTGGCATGAAGTTGGCTCGCGAACGGCTTGCAGGAGCGCGGGTTCTGGTGGTCGGTGATGCGATGCTCGACCGCTACTGGTTTGGCGCAGTCGACCGCATCTCGCCCGAAGCGCCGGTGCCGGTAGTGCGAGTCAACCGCGAAGAAGAGCGTCTGGGAGGAGCGGCCAATGTGGCGCTCAATGTCAAGACGCTGGGCGCTCAGGCCACGCTGCTCACCGTCGTCGGCGACGACGAACCGGCGCGCAAACTGCGCGCGCTGCTTGAACGGGAAGGTGTGGCCGCTCTGCTCGGCAGCGACCCGCAGCTCTACACCATCGTCAAGCTGCGCGTGATTGGCCGCAACCAGCAGCTGATCCGGGTCGACTTCGAAAACCAGCCCGACCACGAAGTGCTCTCTGCGATGCTCAGCGACTATCTGCGTGTGCTGCCCCTGCACGACGTCGTGCTGTTTTCTGATTACGGCAAGGGCGGGCTAACGCACATTCCGCGCATGATCGAACTGGCCCGCGCTGCCGGCAAGCCGGTGTTGATCGACCCGAAAGGGAGCGACTACAGCCGCTACGCCGGAGCCACCGTGATCACCCCGAACCGCACTGAGCTCGCGCAGGTGATCGGTGCGTGGAGCAGCGAAGCCCAGCTCGTCGACCGCGCACAGGCGCTGCGAGCCGAACACGGCCTCGGCGGCCTGCTGCTGACCCGATCCGAAGACGGCATGTCGTTGTTCGACGGCGACCCCCGTGACGCTGGCCACCTGCGCGTGCCGGCGCAAGCGCGCGAGGTGTTCGACGTGACCGGCGCCGGCGACACCGTGATCGCCACGCTTGCCGCAATGCTCGCCTGCGGCTTAAACCTGCGTGAAGCGATGGTGCTGGCCAACCGCGCTGGCGGTATCGTCGTTGGCAAGTTCGGCACCGCCACTGTCAGCTACGAGGAGTTGTTCGAATGAAGGTCGTCGTCACTGGGGCTGCCGGCATGATCGGCAGCAACCTCGTCCACGGTCTCAATAAACAAGGCATCGACGACGTGATCGCCGTCGATGACATGACCGACGGTTCCAAGTACAAGAACTTGTTGGGCTCACAGCTCAGTGACTACGTCGATAAGAACGAGTTCTACGCGCGCTTTGCCCGCGGCGAGTTCGGCCACGTCGATGTGGTGCTGCACCAAGGCGCGTGCTCCGACACCATGGAGCACAACGGGCGCTTCATGATGGAGACAAACTACCGCTGTTCGAAAGACCTTCTCGAAGCTTGCCAGGCGCAGGGCACGAGGCTGCTTTATGCCTCGTCCGCCGCCACGTACGGCGGCAGTGCCTCGTTCCGAGAAGTGCCGGAGTTCGAGCGACCGCTTAACGTGTACGGCTACTCGAAGCTGCTGTTCGACAACGTGGTGCGGCGTTTGTTGCCCAGGGCTGGTGCGCAAGTCGCCGGCTTCCGCTACTTCAACGTCTATGGCCCGCGTGAGCAGCACAAGGCGCGCATGGCGTCGGTCGCGCATCACCACTTCAACCAGTTTTGCGAGACCGGCAAGGTCAAGCTCTTCGGCGAATACGGCGGTTACGGTCCCGGCCTGCAGAGCCGCGACTTCGTGTTCGTGGACGACGTCGTCGCGGTCAACCTCTGGTTCCTGGAGCACCCCGACCGCAGCGGCATCTTCAACCTGGGCAGCGGCCACGCCCAACCATTTAACGACGTGGCTGTGGCGACCGTGAATACCGTGCGCGCTCTCAGGGGCGAGCCTGCGCTACCCTTGGCGGCGCTGTTGCAAGGTGGGCAGATCGAGTACATAGCCTTCCCCGACGCGCTGGTTGGCAAGTACCAGTCGTTTACCGAAGCCGACCTGTCGCGGTTGCGTGCTGCCGGCTGCCAGCATGCGTTCGCCGATGTGGCGACAGGCGTGAAGGCCTATGTGGGCTGGCTCGCGAAGCAAATTTGACCTCGGCTCATCGCTGGTTCAACACGCTACGCTCCTACGGTGAACGGGCTTGCTTTTGCGCATGCTCTGGCCCGGGAGGCTGCGCGTGCCAAGCGTCCCGCGATGAGGGCCGACGGCAAGAAGGCTGCCACGGCACCGCCCGCCACCACCCCCTTTCGAGGGTGCGCTTTTGGGGTGACCCTACGGGGCGATTTTCAGGAGCTGGCTAGCTCGAAACAATCCAGCCTGAGCCTCGCAATTTCGCAGCGCTCGAACCACTGGAGAAACCCATGAACCTCATCAAAATCGTCATTGCTGCCACGCTCGCGCTGGCCTCCGCTCTCGCCTTCGCCGCCGTCGACGTGAACAAGGCGAACCAAGCTGAACTCGAATCCATCAAGGGCATCGGCCCGGCGATGTCGGGCAAGATCCTTGAAGCTCGCAAAAGCGGCAACTTCAAAGATTGGTCTGACCTCGCTGTGCGCGTGAAAGGCATCGGTAACGCCAAGGCTGGCAGATTTTCGGGCGAGGGTTTGACCGTCAATGGGTCGGCGTACAGCTCGGCTGCCGCAGCGCCGCCGCGTGGCGCGGCCAAAGCGGGCAGCGCCGGGAAAGAGCCAGCGAAGAAGTGAGCCTAAATCCGGCAGTTACCCCGACGCCTGAAGCTCAGGAGGGGGTGTGAATGGGCCGAGAACTGGAGCGATCTTGTCGCTCACATAGCGCAGCAGGAGTGTCCAAGGGTCAGCTGAGTGCAACTGCTCCGCAGCTGCCTT
>JBBRPV010000088.1:0-16942 GCA_038227445.1 Burkholderiales bacterium
ACGATCAGCGTTGCGATTCGATGAACCTGAAGGTGCTGATCCGCGACCCTGACCCGACCAAGCCGAACCGCATGGAAGCGGACGAGCTGGCAAGCAGGCTAGGCAACGTGGAAGTGCAAGCCAAGCTCAAGCGTGTGTTCGGCAAGTTTCCGAGCGAGTGGGACAAGGCAACGATCACGACGCGCTATGGCTTCGTGCAGGAACTTCAGCCGTTCAAGGACGCGCCTGAGGCCTGGCCCAAGCTTGAGGCGCATCTGAACGGGCTCAGCTTTGCTGGGCTGCCCGTGGCTTACCTCAACGCGGATTGGCGCGGGCATCCGCGGGAGTTGGTGGGGTACTTAAGGAAATGTGGTTGGCTAAGCGCCGCCGAACTTGCCCAGACCTTCCCGCGGCATCTGTTCTACACAACCTCTGGGACCCGAACGGCCATTTCAGCCCCAGCGTCGGTTTACAGCGTTACGCGCGCGACAGCCGCGGCGCGCGTATCAGGCCATTCCATCGATCTAAATCGTGTGATGCGAAAGTACTCGATCACGAGTGCCCAGCGGCAAGCGCACTTCCTCGCCCAGGTGATGTTGGAAACCGCTCAGTGGCGAGATATTCCGCCCAACAGGTTGTTGATGCATGAGTGGGGCTTTGGCGCATATTCCGCTGCGAATCCTATGATCCAGTTCTACACCGCGTTCTACGGACGAGGGATCATGCAATTGACATGGGTAAGTAATTATCGTGAGTACGGAAATTATCGAAGCAATGGGGCGCTGTTGAATAACTCGGGTGGCTATGAAGAGCGACTAACCCCGAACGTGCCGAGAATTTCGCAGGCGTCGCGTCACTGGACCGGAAATCCCGCTGATGGCGCATCCCAAATTGTATGGGCCCCGCGCTATGACCCTGACATTATCGCGACCGATCCGTTCAATGCCTGTGATTCCGGTGGCTTTTATTGGGTTTCGAAGCACCATAGCGGGAACATCAATATCAACCGAGTCTGTGACCGTGATTTTTCACCTACGTCAGTTGGTCGTGTGAGCACATTGGTAAATGGTGGCGGCAACGGTTACTACGAGCGTCAAGCGTATGCGGCATTCATGTTCCGATTTCTATCGGACAGTGCAGAGATTGCCTTAGATGAGGAGTTACAACCACCTGTGCCCAAGTCTCGCGTGCGTGCAAACTTTCTGAAGCCGATATGAATCGTCACCTTCTGATCAAGGCGCTGTGTGTCGCTTTGTTTACGTGCCGGCTATCCTATGCAACCGAGTGTTCGCCTGTGAATATCGAAATCGCACCGGTACGCGATGGAGCAAGTTCAAAATATCGATCACTTGTCAACGACCAGCGCGAGAAAGGAGGGAGAATATCTCCAAAAAGGCTCCTAAAATGGAAGTTTCAGGAGAAATCGGGTGAATTTCTGTTAGCTGAAGTGTCTCGCAAAGGGTCCAAAAGCTGCGTGCTCTTTCTGCGTCGAGAGAATGAGTTCTTGTCACTTGGCGGTAACGATCATTGCACTTGGGCTGCTGACCCAAAGCTGGTTTGGCGCGAGCGCAAAGCATGGCTCGAGTTCCCGCTTGATATCAAGCTGCAGCCGGAATTGCCGGCGGCGTTAAATGAACTGACGGCGCATTTCAACAAGGCTACCGGAGACGTATGCATATTGGGACTGCCGCCAATTGGCTTCGACACAGTTCGGTGCCCCGATGACGAGGCGCCTGACTCCGAGTAAGTGACCCTGGAAAAGCGGATTGTCGAATCGAACACCAGAGCGGCCGGCGTGCAAAGCGCCATCGTCGTCGGCCTCGGCGAGCCGGTCCACACCGACCGAGACCACCGCATCAAGGTGCAATTCCACTGGCAGCGAGGCGCAAGTGCCAGCCACCGGCTAGAGCACCCCAGCGGCAACAACGCGCCCGCATCAGACGCCAGCGGCACCTGGGTGCGCGTGTCCGAGAGCGTGGCCGGGGCCAACTGGGGCATGAACTTCACACCGCGTCTTGGGCAAGAAGGGCTCGTCAGCTTCACAGAAGGCGACATCGACCGCCCCGTCGTGATCGGCAGCGTGTACAACGGGCAAGGCCAGGCCAACGCCCAAAGCAACCAAGCCGGCGCGGGCGCAGCAACAGCCAAAATCCCAACCAGGAGATGGGCATCAAACTGCGTGGTGACGACCTCAGACATTGCGAGGTGGTCCCGCTGACGCGGTTGTGCTGGACGCACGCGGAGGACCGACAAGAAACCTGTTGGCAGCGACCGCCAGTCCCGCCCCGACCAGTTCGGCGAGCACGAAGGCGGGCGCGCTCGCCGGCGCGATGCCTGCGAAGCTGTTGCTGAACATGCGACCGAAAGCGGCCGCGGGGTTGGCGAAGGACGTGGAAGCTGTGAACCAGTAAGCCGCGCCGATGTAGGCGGCCACCATGGGGGCGACGCGGCTGGCCGGCGCGCGCAGAATGACCAACAGCAGACCGAATGTCGCAACCGCTTCGGCAATCCATTGGCCCGATCCGCTGCGAACCTTGGTCGACAACTGAAGGATGGTCATCTCGAACATGGCATGCGCCAGCCAAGCGCCCAACATCGCACCCAAGAGTTGCGCCAACACGTAAGGCACGAGCAGGGCCCAAACGAGTTCACCTCGGGTGGCCATGACCAAGGAGACCGCCGGGTTGAAATGCGCCCCGCTGATGGGTCCGAAGACCTCGATGAGGATGTAGAGGCCGCCGACCGTAGCGAGCGTGTTGGCCAGCAAGGCGATGGCGACGTTGCCTCCGGACAGTCGTTCCGCCATGATTCCGGAGCCGATGACAACAGCCAGCAGGAGCGCGGTGCCGAGCGCTTCAGCAGAAAGCTTGCGCGGAATTTCAGTCACAACGCTCATGTTCCAGCGAGTGCGAGCAAGGCGCACTCCAGGTCTGCGTTGCTCAGCTTCTCGAGTGGCAACTCCAGCAACCGCATCATCCGGTCAGAGATGGATTGGCGTGTCATCTCGAAGGCGTGCGCCCTCTCCGCCGCCGGGGCGTTTGATGGGTCCGAATACCCCCAATGCACTTTCACTGGGCTACCGGGCCAGTAAGGGCAGGTCTCGGCAGCGGCGCTGTCGCACACCGTGATGACGATGCGCACCTCAGGCGCCTCGGGTCCAACGAACTCGTCCCAGCTCTTGCTTCGATAGCCCTCTGTGTCGACGCCCGCTTCCTTCAGCGCGTTGAGCGCAAAGGGGTTGATGCGGCCGCTCGGTGCGCTACCCGCGCTGAATGCTCGGACGTCCTTTTTGAGCGTCTCCGCCCAGTGGTTGAGCATGCCTTCCGCCAACACGCTTCGGGCGGAGTTGTGGGTGCAAAGGATGAGGATGTTCGTTGTCATATCAAGCCTTACCAAGTTCCTTCACTTCGCTTCACTTCGCGCTGTCGTGGCCGCCAATTCGACGGCACATTCGGCGCCCTCGCAGCAGTTTTCTGTAACGTATTTGAGCACGCCGCTGAAGTGCTCGAATGCAGCGCGGTAGACGATGTTTCTGCTGGCGCGCTCCAAGGTTACCAAGCCAGTGTTCGCCGTCCCTTTGTACTTGCGGTAGAGCGCCTGGGTGCCCATGCGCTGCTGAGCGTGCTCATGCGCCGGCGCCCGACCTCGAAGCCCTCCCGGGTGAGCATATCGCGCAGCGTATGGCTACCCATGAAGGGATGCGCCAGATTGAGTGCGGCGATGCGCTTCATCAGCTGCTGGTCGGCCTCTGACGGGGCGCGCGCCAAGTAGTACACGTTGCCTCGGCTGATGCCCGCCAGCTCGGCCTGCCGCGTGATCGGATGTGCATGGTCGCGGTAGATCATCGCTTTGCGCTCACCATGCCAGCCTTGGTGAGCGCGCCGAGCAAAAAATCAGTCTCCAAGGCAAGTTATCCGATCTTGGCGTGCAGCTTCTTCAAGTGGTCATGGTCGTACTGCTTTCTCGGGCCCGGGTTGTTGTCGCAGAGTTTCCACTTATCGTTGCGTTCAGATTTGCCGCGCCACCTCTCCCTAGCCACTTCCGGATCTGCGTGATTCCGGTAGATTAGAGCGATTAGCCCTTTCGCAGACCTGCTTGCGATCAAGCGAGCCGCTTGTTCCACCCTGATACTTTGCCTCATGAACCTCAACGCTCTGCTCGCACCGATCACACCCGACTCGCCTTGCGGTGACGACCTCTCGTTCTCGCTGGAGTTCGACACCATTTTGGAAAAGCGCCGCGAGGACGACCCCTCGTTGGACCAAGGCGAATGGGTCAAGGCATTGAAGGTGGCAGATTGGCCTGGGGTGGTGTCTCAGTGCGATGCGCTGATGCGCACCCGCACCAAGGACTTGCGGGTCGTCGGTTGGCTGACCGATGCGTTGTGCCGCACCCGCGGCTTTGCTGGGCTGGCCGATGGTCTGACGTTGTGCGCGCGGCTCTGCGAAGATCAGTGGGTGCACCTGCATCCTCTGCCCGACGGCGGTGACCAGGAGCAGCGCAGTGGCAGCCTCAACTGGCTGCTCGGCCAGGTGGTCGAGCTGGCGCGGCTGGCGCCGGTGATCGACACCGGTATCAAGCGGTACGGCCTGCGCGAGATCGATGCGGCGCGCACCCTGCAGCAAGCGATTGGCCGCGGGGTGGCGGAGGCGCTCGCTGCCGCTGCCGGCGGTGCGCTCACGCTGGATGAGGTCGCCCGCGCCCAAGCCGCCACGCCTCGCGCCTTGATGGCGTCTAACCTCAACCACCTGGGCAGTGCGAGCGAGGCTTTGAGCCGCATCCAGTTGGCCGTGGACACCAGCCTGGGCGACGACGGCCCCAGCTTCAGTGCTGCCCGCAAAGCGCTGGATGACGCACGAAACAGCATCGAGCGATTCGCACGCGATGCCGGCCCGGGCGCCGCCGCTGCGAGCCGTGACGTGGTCGTCTCAAGCGAACGCTCGGGCGAGCGCGTGGCTCGCGGTGCCAATGCCAATGCCAATGCCGATGCCGATGCCGCCAGTGGCCCTTTGCAGACTCGAGCGCAGGCCTTGCAACAGCTTCGCGCCGTGGCCGAATTCTTTCGCCGAACGGAGCCGCACAGCCCAGTCGCGTATCTCGCTGATAAGGCTGCTCAGTGGGGAGACATGCCGCTGCACGCCTGGCTGCGCGTGGTGCTGAAGGACCCGAGCGCGTTGGCTCATGTCGAAGAGCTGCTCGGGGTCGAGCCACCGCCCGCTTCGAACTGATCTTGCCCGATCAGGGCATCACACGAAACTCGATGCGTCGGTTGCGAGCGCGACCTTCGGTGGTGTCGTTGCCGGCCACGGGCCGATCGGCTCCTGCACCCGAGGTTTGGATCAGTTCAGGGGCGATGCCGCGGCTGGTGAGGTAGGCGCGAACGGCATTCGCCCGTTCGGCCGAAAGCAGCACGTTTTGCGCGGCTGCGCCTTGCGCATCGGTGTGGCCGATGACCTCGAATCGGCGGCCCTTGAACTGGATAAGTACGGGCAAGAGTTCGTCGAGTGTGCGTGTACCAAGCGGGGTGAGCACCGCGTTGCCTGGCTGAAACTCAACCGTGCGGTTGGCCAGCGCGGCGTCCAGCACCTCTTGGCCGGCGCTGGCCACGCGCAGGCCGTTGCGCACGGTGTAGGTCGGGTTCAGGTTGGCCGACATCTGGCTTGCCAGCTGCTTGCTCTGCGCTTCGTTTGCGATGTCGCCGCTCAGCTCGACCACGTTACCGCTGACCTTGAGTTGGCCCTTGTTCACGCGCTTGAGTTCGGGCGTGATGAGCTTTTGCACCAGTTGGCTCCAGTTCGGCGGCGCGACCAGGTTGCCGACGCCGAGCTGATCGACCACCCGCTCGCCGTAGACCTCGCGGGCTTTGCTGAGAATGGCTTGGCGCGTCGCCTCGTCGGGCACGACCCCAGAAACGATCACCTTGCCAGTTGCGCTGGTGCTGGCCACGGCGGCGGTCTGAGCCTGCAGCGCTGCTGAGCCGCTCAGCAACGCCAGCGCGATGAAGCTGAGCCGAGCGACGTGCCTTGCGGCTTGATATGAGGTCGGCGACGGCATCTCAGTCTCCGAGGAAAGCTTCGCCAAAGGTCGACAGCGCCTGGCGCAGCGAGAGCTGCGGCTGTTCGAGGTAGCTAGATAGCTTTTTCACGCCGTAGTCATTGTTGGCCTGGTCTTCAACCCATTCGGCATCGTTGAGATCGACAAACACTGAGCGACCTATGTGCGGGTCGAGTGCAGCTTGCAAGACCGCCGGGGAACCGCCAGAAAAGCCGATCTGCAAGGTTGCCGCGCGAGGGTTCGGACGCGTCGGCAAGAACAGCGCTATTTCAAAATCACCACGCGTCAAGAAACGGGCGACGAGGTCGACCCACAGCGTGGCCACGTAGGGCAGGTACAAGGGATCGGCGGGCAGCGGCAGGCTGATGCCTTTGTCTAGCGTGCTGCTGCCGCTGGCTGGCACCGGCTGCAACAGCAAGCCGAGCGCGAGCAGGGTGCGGCGCAGGGTCAGCGTGTGGCCGGCCTGGCGCAGCATGCCCTCAAGGTCGCCCAGGGTCTGCAGCTCCAGAAAATCGCGAAAGCTCGCGTCGTAGGCTTGAGGCAAAACGTCGACCTCGATCTGGGTCTGGTTGAGCTCGAGCAGCACCGCTGCCGCATCGGCCGCCTGCGCCGCTTGGCGCGCTGATTGCTGGAAGCGGGTCCACAGCCGGGTGAGCACCATCGGGCTGCGCGTCATGAAGGCCAGCGGCGCGGTGGCGGGATGATGGCCACCGCCGACGTCGAAGGTGCCGGCGGTGACGAACGGGAAGCGGCGTCCCGAGGCATCTGTGCTGGCGATCAGGTGGCCGGCCAGCACGGCCCGGCTCTTCACGCCGAGGAAGGCGAAGTTCACCGGCGGCGCCTGGTCGTAGATTTCTTTCCAGCGCGGGTCGTCGGCCATCAGCTCAACGCCTTGGGTGAGCCAGCGGTCGAGCGTCTGCGTGAGCGAGGCTTGGTTGGCGCTGCGAACGAAGTCACCGCGCGACGGAATCTTGCCGAAGTACACCATGGAGACCGGCGTGGTCATGCTCATTTGGCCGCTCCCGTAAAGCCGTTGTTTGTGTTGCTGGGGTTAGTTGCGTTGCTGGGGTTGCTCGCACTCGCTGTGCCGCCCGACGCTGCGTCGATCCCGACGACCAGTGCTGGCAGCCGCGCGCCGCGCAAACCCGCCGCGGTCACCGGCGATGAAGGGCTTGCACTGGCGCCCGCAGCCTTCGGCGCCGGTGTGGCCACGCCGGGCGCGCTGACGACACGCAATTGCACGGTCACCGAGTGTCCACCCTTGCTCCAGGTGAGTTCGTTGACACCCTCGGCGCCCTTGGCCTTCGTGGCCTCCTCGAACAGGCGTTCAAGGCTGAAGCGCCCAGGCTCGTAGAAAATTTCGACAGCCTTGTCTTCGTTGGTGACGGCGCTGATGCGCGAGGCCGGCAAACCACCCGGGTTGGGCCACACGAAGGGCGCCCAAGCCGGCGAGGCGTTGCGGTAGCGCAGCACTTGGCCGTCGATTTCGATCGTGTATTCCTTCAGCCCCGGCGAACCCAGCGGCAGGATCTGGAAGGAGGTTTGTGATGCGTTGGCTGGCGCGCCCCCCGCAGCGCCACCGGGCGCACCCGCGGTGCCGCCGGCAACTGCCGCACCGCCACCCGCTGCGCCCTCCAGCGGCGCCACCCAGCTGGCGAAACTGGCGCTGAGCTCAGGGCGCAGCCGCACGCCCATGTCAGCCCAGGTGCGAGGGGTGATGGTGTCGCCACGGCGCACGACCAGCGGGCCGAGTGCGTCGTTGCTGAACTTCGCGACCGCACCCTCGGGGCCGAAGATCTTGCCGATGTCTTGTGGCGTCGCTTCAATCTTGGAGCTCGTGTCGAATGGGTACTTGCCGGCCAGCGTGCGCTGATACGGGTCAAACACCTGCGCGGCCCAGATGCGGTTGATTTCGGTCTCAGCCGGTGGCACAACCACAGCGAACGATTGCATCAAGGGTCGCACCAGCAAAGGCCGCAGCGTGCTGCGCGCAGTCTCGGTCATGCCCAGCAGCATTTGCTCGTCGACGAACTTGAGCGCCTCGCCGAGCTCGGAGTTGGCGCCTTCGAGCGTGGCCGCCATCATCTTCTTCGCGGCAGGGCCGGCGTCGCCTTGTGTCTTGACCTGGTTGAACTTGGAGCGCAGGTCGGCCAGCGTCCTGAGGTAGCCAGCAAGCAAGGTGGGGCCGTTTTCTCGCGGCAGCATCAGGCGCGACAAGGCGGCGAACTCGCGGCCCACGGGGCCCATCGGAATTTCCGCCGTTGGTGCGCCAACCTTCAGCTCGAAGCTGACCTGCGACGGCGCCTGCCGCAGGATTGATTGTTTGAACCATTCGATAAAGCCTTTCTGGCCCTTGGCCAGCCGATCGTTCAGCAGCGAGGGGTTGTCCCATGAGGTTTCGTCGAACAGTTTTGTCAGCAGTTTTTTGATCGGCGAGTTGCTCGGGTCGCCGAGGCGATTCATCTGCGTCACGGCATTCTGGAAGCTGCCGAACTCGGCCACGCTGATGCCCTGCATGAAGCGCTGCCATTCACGCACGTACTCGGCCTTGTAGAGCTCGGTGAGCGCTTTGCGGATTTGGTCGGGGCTGCCTTGCAGCGTGAGGTCGTCTGAGGCCGACGTCTTGAGCACCCAGTCGACGGTCTGCAGCTCCTTGGTCGAAGCTTCTTTAAAGGCCGGTTCGATGTATTCGCTCCACGCTTCTCGGCTGAAGGTGCCCGGCACTGCGTAACTCCCGGCAACGACATCGCGGTCGAGCTCACCGACGATGCCTGCCACGGTGACGGTGCTGAAGCGGGTCGACGCGCGCGCCTTGATCTCGGCATACACGCGCTCACGGGCCGGCGTGCCACGCGCGACTCGGCGCAGGTTTTCGCGCGCCTGGTCGACCAGGCCAAAGTTGGTGGCGATGACCGGGAAGGTGGGGTCCTGCAGGTTCGCCATCGAGAAAGAGATCATTCGTTCGGCGCTGCGAATCATTTGTTCGTTGGGCATGGTGCCGCGGTTCTGCTCAAGCCAGCCGCGCCAGAAGCGCGTGATCTGGTCGGTCAGGTGGCCCGGCTCCATGCGGGCCTTGTCGGCGAGCATGACGTAGGTCTTGAGCGCGTTGTAGGCGTCTTCCACACTCTCGGGCGAGGCTTGAGCAAAGCGCGCCGTGGCGGCCGTTTTTGCCGCCTCCGCCGTTCTTGTGGCCTCGGGCGTTCGTGTCGCCGGCGTGCCGGTCAAAGAGGGCGCTGCCGACTCGGGAGCCCGCGGCATTGGCTGCAGTTTCGAGGCGTTGGCGTTGACTTCTCCGAGAAAGCTCTCGAGCGTCTGCGCCACCGGCTGCAGCATGATCTGGCGCACGCCACCGAAGTACTCCTCGCGCAGCTTGTGTTCGATTGCCTCGCCTTGGTAGAGCCCCAGACCGACCGAGATCGGCCGCTCGCTTCGCCACGCGCTGAGCTGCTCGATGCGGTCTTGCAGTAGCTCCAGCGCCTCCAGCCGCGAGGCCAGGTCGACCCGGTCGCGCTGCAGGCGCACCACCTTGTCAAGGTCGGCGCGCACGTCGTTCAACAAATGGCGGTTGCCTATGTATGACCAACTCCAACCACCAAGTGCCAATGCCAGCGCAAGCACCGCCATACCGAAAGAGACCGCGCGCGCGCGCAGCTTGCCGCGACTGGCGAACTGGCGCACCAGGTTGCGGTCGGCAAACACGACCCGCGAGAAAAGATCCTTCAGGAAGAAACCGTTGTCGGCCACCACCATCGCCGTTGGGCGCTCGGCCCGCGGCTTGAGCGCGAATTGCTGCGCCACGGCCTCGCTGGCGCGGCTGCTGGCCATGCCCTCTTGCAGCGCGCTGGTGAAGTAGAAGCCGCGGAACACGGGCCGGAACTGGTACGGGTTGTCGTCAAACAGCGTGGCAACGAAGGAGCGCAGGGCCGGTTTAAGCGAGCCGAATTCGAGCGGAAACGTCAGCACGCCAGGCGGCAGCGCCTGGCCGCGATTGAGCGACATGCGCGCTAGCGACATCTCCTTCAAGCCTTCGCGCAATTCGTCGAAGTGGCTGTCAAACAGGGCCACTGCATCACTCTTCGCATCGGGGTCGTAGGCGAAGGTGGCACCCCACACCTTCTCGCGCTCGCTGCGGTCGCGGTCTTCGAACATCTCGACAAAGCCAGACACACGGTCAGCCTTGGTGAACACCAGGTAGACGGGTGCAAATACCTCAAGCTTCTCGGTCAGCTCTTGCACCCTTTGGCGCAGGTTTTTGGCGAGTTGAATTGCCGCCTCCGGCCGCGCCTGAGACAGCTCGGCCAAGCTGGCGGCGATCAGCACGCCGTTGATCGGCGCCTTCGGGCGATGCTTCTTCAGCAAGGACAGGAAGCCGAGCCACTCCTGCCGATCTTCGTCGTGCACCGAGTAGCGTCCGGCGGTGTCGAGCAGAATCCCTTCGTTGGTGAAGAACCAGTCGCAGTTGCGGGTGCCGCCAATGCCTTGAAGCACGCTGCCAGCGTTGTCGGCAAACGGAAAGGTCAGGCCCGACTTGACGATGGCTGTGCTCTTGCCTGCTGCCGGGTTGCCGATCACGATGTACCAGGGCAGCTCGTACAGCGCCGCAGAGCCGGTGGTCTCACCGAGTTTGGAGCCCTTGATGGTCTTGACCGCGGCCATCAGGCGCGCGCGCAGTGCCTCGACCTCGGCCTTGCTCTGCGTCGGCACGCCCTTGCGAGATGGCGTTGCGTCGGTCTCGATCGCCTGCTCCAAGGCGCTGCCGGCGCGGCGTGCCCGCAAGCGACGCACGGCCCAGACCGTCAGCCAAATCAGCAGCCCCAGTGTGATCGCGATGCCGACATAGATCAGTGCCAGCTGCAAGGTGCTCGCCCCAATGAACAAAAACGCCGCCAGCGCTGCCAGCCCCAGCACAGTCAGGGTGCGGGCATCGAGAAGAAAGATCCATAAACGATTCATCGGCGGGACTTCGTGCCTGACGGCGCGGTGGCGTTGAGCCGGCACAAAAGCCGGCGGACGATTCTATGGGGCGCACCGCTGAGGCAGGCCGACAAACGGTTACTTACGCTGCGGCAGCTGGTGCAGTTGCCGGTGCAGTTGCCGCCGACGCGGCCAGTGCTGCCGGCCGAGCCAGCACGGCCAGGCGCATGAATGGGTCTCCCAGGCACAGCGCCAGGCAGGGCCCGTCGTCGTCGCGCGCGCGTTGGGCGGCGGCGGCGACCACCAGCAGCACGTTCACGGTGCCTGTGTGGGCCGTGACCGTGCCGATCAGCCGCATGTCTTCGGTCGGGTCGAGTTGTGGCAGCAGGGCCAGCGTCGCACCGAACAGCTCGGTGCCACGCGGGCTGTGCTGGTCGGCATCGCAGACCAGTGCAGCGACGTTGGCAGCGGCCACTCGGCTGGCCGCGAGCGCGTCTGCCGCAGTGCGCTGAAGGCACTCGCTGGAGACGCGGCCGGCGGCCTCGACCGACTTGTCGCGCCGCATCAACGCCGGCCTGTGCAGGTGCACGGCCGGTGGGTCGATGTCGGGCGCGGCGGGCCAGTCTTCGTTGGCTAGCAACAGCACCGCCGCAGCCTCGCCCGGCATCAAGCCCTTGGGATGACGCTGCGCTGAAAACAGCCGGCCCTGCTGCTCCAGCACGGCGACCGCACTGTCACTCAGGTCGGAATGGCAGGCTGCCAAGAGCACCACATCGCTGCGCCCCTCGCGCGCCAGGGCTTGCAGCAACTGGTCGGCCTTCAGCCAGAGCGCCTCGCCGCCGGAGGTCTGCGCGGTGCAGGCAAAGCGCGTGGGCGGGATGTCGGTGTGCTCGTGCAACTGATGCTGCACCCAGTCGGTGGCCACGGCGCACTCAAGTTCGTTCCAGCCTTCGGGCCAGCCGAGCAACAAGCGCACCATCGGCGGCACCGTCTCGGGACCGTGACGATGCGGTGGCGCTGCCGGCGGTCCGTCCAGATCTGGCGCACCCAATCGCGTGGCCCAGGGTTGCAGGCCGTTCAGCGCGTTCTGCAGTGGCTCGGCGAGCGCTGCCAGCGCACGCAGGGCGTGCTCGCTAAACGCCAGGTTGGCCCATTCGGCGCGCTGCTGACGTTGCGCCTGCAGCAACGGTTCGAGCTGCGTTGCCAATGGCTCGGTCTGCAGATTTTTGAGTCGAGCGCACATCACGCTTTGGCCTTCGGCGTCACGCAGCTCGGCATCGAACTCGGGCCGCGGTTTGCCCTTGGCGGCAGCGCCCAGCAATTCTTGAGGCGTCGCCCCGCCTGCGCAATTGGCGTAGGCACCCAGCAACTGTGCGGTCGCAAAGCGCAACGCATCGTCGTTGGACGGCGTGTCGCCGACCGGCCCTGCGGCGGCAGTGCGGGCTGCTGCCGCCGCCGCCGCCGCCAGCGCGGTTTCGCGCCGCGGCTGCGCACCCTTCCAAGCCCAGCGCAGCCCGACCAGCACGCCGAAGATGACCAGCGGCAGCGCCGCCAGGTAAATCACGATGTCGGCGATTGACAGCTCATGGCGGGTCGAATCCCAGTGCCACAGCACGGCCACCCAAACGATGCACGTGATGACCAAAAACAGGGCCAGGCCCTTGAAAAATTGAGTCATGTTTTGAAGGAGGGAGATGCGTGATTAGCCCGTGCGCCCGTCGGCGCTGTGGCGAGCAAGGCGAGGGTGATTCCAAAAACCAAGTAGGTAGCGCTTGTGGCATCGACCGGCCCCTTGGGGTCAGAGCCGTCGTTGATGTCGGCGCCTGCGACGAATACTGTGGAGAACCAAACAGCGACACTCAGCAAGAACGCAAATGCGAGGCCTGGCCACAACGACACCGCACTTACTGTCTCCGGCGCAGGCGCAGGCGCAGGCGTCGCCGCAAAGTTGGCATGCGGCGGCCATTCAGGTCAGGTGCGCATTTACGAAGACATTGTCGGCAACCGTACCTACAACAAATATCCCGATCGAGCACATCCACATGAACCATGTTCGCACTCGGCATTTGCTGCCCTGCGCGGTCCAGCGGTGCACTGCATACGTCAGACCTGTGGAGAGAAAGGCGAGCGTTGCCCCGACAACCAGATACGCAGCGCCCGCGGCGCCAACTGGCCCCGTGTACACCGAACCTTTGTTAATGTCGGCGCCAGCGACGAATGCGGTGAACCACCAGACGGCACCGATCAGTAGGAAATCACACGCCAGCGCCATGCAAGATAAAACAGCGCCGATGGTCTCAGTCGACGAACCAAGAGTCGTTGGTGCCGTGGGTTTGGACGAGTCAGGCGAGCCATTCATCGCAGCCCTTCCACGTACAGGCGCTGCGCCAGTTCTGCCCACCGACGCTGACTGTCCGCCACCACATGGGCGTAGTAAAAGTGACCCTCACCCTTGTTTCGCGCCATCTGTTCGCCCAGTTTCGGAGCAGCCTCGATCAACTGCGCTTGAGTCATCCCCGCGTGTATCGGATCACCGTATTGAGCGAGGTTAACGACAACGGTTTTCTTAATGCTCGGATGCGAGCGAAGGCTTTTCAGGAAATCCGCATCGATAGGGCTGCCAATTAAAACCAGATTGTTGACGGTATGGTCGCGGTCAGCGTAGTAGCGAGCCGTCTGAGCAGCGAGCAATGATCCATACGAATAGCCAATTAGGTTGAATTGCTCGGCTGGCTGGTTCATCCCAGCCAGCCGCCACTCGCCGTCATCCTCATATCGAATGTTGATGCCGGCTCGCAGCGCATCAACCAACGTACCCACGATGCCAGCCGCATACCGCGTGGCCGTATTGGTCTTCCCAACATAGCAATGCTGGATCCCGGCAACTCCGAAGGCGTTCAGCTGAGGTTGAACATAGGGGCCGTCTAGGCCCGCGCCACCCCAATAAATCGTTCCCCGAGGCTTGTTGACCTTCACGGAAACGGGCTTGCTGTCGGATTGGAGGGTCAAGGTGGTCGTGATCACGATCAGCGGAACGAGCGGCCCCATTACGCCGACTCTCCGAACACCTCAAGCGTGGCTTGCGCCGGATGATCCGACCCAACCTTCTCGGTGTGGCCGCTGCCATCGGTGCGCCCATCAATCTGCCCACCGTCCCACTTGATCCGATATCGACGATCAGTCAGGGGCTTGCCGGTCACGTCGTCGGTCAGCGCAAAGTATTGGTCGAATGACGCCCCCTTCGTTGGAGCGTCTTGCGAGCGACCGGGTGATTCGGCCGGCGTGATCGAATTTCCGTGCTCTATGGCGCCCGCCGCATCAGCCGAGCCTTTGCCGCCGGTCGAATCGCTGGAGTATTTGCCGGGGTTTGAAGCCGAAGTCGACGCTGCATCCGCGCCGCCATCCTCATCAATCACCGACACGACCTGCGATGACAGCAGTGTCGCCCCACACGCCGTCTTGTCGCCATGCCGAGCTGCGGGCTGGCCCTCGATGATGCAGGTGGGGTCGCCGCTGACGATCACAGTCGTACCGCCATGGCCGCGTTTCGGGCAGGTGACCCTGTCTCCGACGCGTGCGATGCGGATGCCGCCCGCATCGGTCGTCGGTGCGCCTTCGATCACTTGGCCGCCGTGGTCGGTCTTGTCGCCTATGCGGATGAAGGCTCGCGTCATCAAAGCTCCCCGATGCAATGGTTTGTGGTGTGTGGTCGATGGTGCCGCCAGCTTGCACGCCTCATTGTTCTTGCGCCGTCGCCGGGGTGCCATTGTTACCCTTGTTCTTCAGCGTGCCCTGGCGCCGCAGTTCGACGTGACCGTAGTCCTTCAGGTTCCAAGCTCCGCCCCACACCAGCCCGACTGACCGCGCCACCTCCCCGAACAGCTCATAGCCGCGCAGCGCCCACGGGTCGGTTTCGCGGATCACGATCTTGCCGCTGCGTTGAAACGCGCTGTCGGCGGCCAGGCCGTACTGGTGGTAGCTGTCGTAAGCCCCGGCTCGGGTGACGTGTGAGCCCAGAGCGGCGAGCTGCGCCTGGCGCTCGGGGCTGCGGTAGCCCTCCAGCAAGACCATCTCGTATCCGTGCTGCTCGAGCATCAGCTTGTAGGCGACCAGCAGCCGGCGACGAAAGTCCTCGTCAAGCAGCTCCCACCTGCGGCTGGCGAATCGAATCAGTGGGCGATCCTGGTCCACCTCGGCCGTCAAGAACAGCTCCGGTGGCAGCGTCGGTGGCGGCACCAACTGTTCGCCGCGCAACAAGGCTGCCACCTGCGGATTTACTTCGCGCGAAGCGGTGTGGTCGTAGCCGTTGATCTCTACGCAACCGCGCAGCGAGACTGCCAGCAGCGTAGGGGCCAGCAGGACGGCCGCCGTCAGCGCCAGCCAGCGGGCCTTTCGCGCCGCCCAGCTGCGTGTACCGGCGCCGGCATCGGCGAGCGTGCGGTGGGTTTTGCCCCAGCAATGCTGGCCGACTTGTGCGGCGGCTTGCGAAGCATCTCGGCTGTTCGTCATCAAGCCGTGGGCACGCCGCCACGCCCAGGCGCGCACTGACGGCAGGAACAACAGCGCTAAAGCCCCACACACGAGCAAAAAGTACAGCGTGACAACAAGCAACATAAGGATCGACAGGGTTCACCAGGAAGGCCGGCCGAGCTTCAAAGGCCAGCGCCACTTGACGCTCGAAGCAAGAGGCCTTCACTCGGCCCCAGATCACTCTTGCGGGGAATTTGCGATGTCGCCTCTAGAATCCCGTAGATGAATTTGCGATGAAAGTACCGTCCGGTGGCGTCGATTGTCGTGCAGTCAGGCGGCGAATCGCCGTTGCGGCCAACGTGCCGATCGCAGGCCGCCGGAGAGACAGCCATGACCCACCCCGAACCCCCACCCCAAGCTGCGGCGCCGAGCCTCTTTGCCCCGGCGCAGCGACCTGAAAGGCCGACGCCAGACGGGACCCATCCATTGCGCATGCTGTCAGCGCTCGAGTCAAATTTCGAGACCGCTGCCGCCGCCTCGCCGCGTGCGCGCCTTTGGATTTTCTTTGCTGTGGCCGTGTTGCTGTTGGCGAGCGCGTTCATTGCTTGGCAGTCGATGCAAGCAAGGGTTGTTGCGCCGTCTGTGGCGGTCGTCGCGCCGGTTGCGCTTGCTGCCGTTCCGGTCGCTGCGGCGCTTCCCACTGCAAGCGCTTTAACGGTGGAGCCAGCGCGCATCGAGACGGCGGTTATGCCGCCACCGCCCGCAGACGCTGGCGTTGTGGCAGTGGCGGCAGCAGCGGCAGTCAGTGCGTCAGCGGCCGCGCCTCCGCCCGTTGTAGTTCACCGCGTGGCCAGCGCATCCAAGTCGGCCCGCACTGCCAGCTCCGCCGCGGCGGCTGCGAGTCGCGCTTCCAATGTTGATCTGAAGGTGCCAACAGCGCTCATCAAAGCCAAGCCTGCACCGCGCTCAAATAAAGGCCCGGATTCTGACGTCGAATTGCTCGAAGCCATGGTCGCGCATCTGCAAGGCCAAGAGCCAGCGCTTCGCCCCGGGGCCTCGTCCGCCGACGCGGGGCCGCAAACGATTGCGCGGCTGGTCGAAGAATGCAAGCGGCTTGGCCCCGAACAAATGCGCAAATGCCGTCAGAAAATTTGCGAGGGTTATTGGGGCAGGGCGCAGGCGTGCCCTGTCGAACTGGAGCCCCGGCGGTCTGGTTCCCCTGCGAAAGTGCGCTGATCAGCGCACTTTTGTCTTGCGGGGCGGGGCCCCGCAATTTTTTGATGCACTTGAGTCGGAACAAGAAGCGCTGGGCTCCAGTTGAGAAGCAGGCAATGGCACATTGCCAGCAGAGTTTGCCGCCGCCCAGTGCTGTCATTTAAGACGAACTGGTTGGACGAAGCCGCTACGCGGAGCAAGCCCATCACCAGTCTCGTATGGTGCCCATACACGCGCTCGATTCTGAGGCGTGAGTCAGTGCAACCCAGCGAGGAGTTTTCAACATGGCGAACTTTCCGGAGCATTTTGA
>JBBRPV010000089.1:0-15955 GCA_038227445.1 Burkholderiales bacterium
ATCAGGCCGACACATTGCCAGCACCTGTACCAAACACAATTGCCACTACATAAAATATTCAGCGACGCCGCTAAGTCCTTGATTCCATTGATCCTGGATCGTCAAAAAAGGCGTGCAATTGAGTTTGGTGTCGAACTTAGGAGACCCATCCTTGTCCAACGGTTCCACGCTCTGCAAGGCGAGTAGCTGCCTGAAGCGAAAAGCGAATTGAAAGGGTTGATTTCCACGATGGAACAAGTGATTCGAGTGCTCGCGTGGAGCGGCATCGAAAGCCTTGTAAATTGCCAAGACCGTAGGGCGCTGTCGCAATCAGGAATTTGACCGTAGCGAACACACTACCTGTAGTTTCGTTCCGGCAGCCGACTCCGTGCATAGCGGGTTGGCCGCCCCTCTATTCCGTCTTGCAACAGAGCCAGACAGCCTGCTGAGCGCGAGCGGCGCGGCGCGGCGCGGCGCCAAATCGGCACGGAATCGGGCGGCGTCGCGTACCGATGCACACCGGCCGCGCCGTTGACTTGGCTCAAATCCTTCACCGCGTCAGGTTGCCCAGCATGCCCGTTTCTGTGATCGCCCTTTCGGGCATGAATGCCGCGCGGGACGGCCTGCAGGTGGCCGCGCACAACATCGCAAACCTGAACACCGATGGTTTCCGGCGCCAACAGGTGCTGCTGGCCTCGGTGGCCCGTCGGGTGTAAACACCACGATGGCGCGCTTTGCCGAGCCCGGCGACTCACTGCTGACCGACGTTGTTGGCCTGCTGGATTCGAAGAATTCGTCCCTCGCGAACTTGGCGGAGTTCCGCCACCAGGACGAAATGCTCGGTTCGCTGCTCGCCGCCGCGGCCTGAGCGATAAAGGCCACTTACGGATCAGCGTTTCACAAATGCGAGCAGGTCGCGCGTGAAGCGCTGCTTCTCGGTCGCGAACAGCCCGTGCGCTGCGCCCTCGTATTCGATCAGTTCTGCGCCCGCGATCACTTTGGCGGCGGCCCGACCCGAGGCGTTGATCGGCACGGTCTTGTCGGCCGTGCCGTGGATGATCAACGTTGGCAACCGAAACGCCGCGAGGTCGGGCCTGAAGTCGGTTGTCGCGAAGGCTTTGGCACAGGCCAGCGTCGCTTTCAGGCTGGCCTGCATTGACACTGATCGCGCCCATTCCAGTAGCTCAGCGCTGGCCGGATGCGAGACCAAACTCACGCCGAAGAAGTCTTTGAAGAAGCCGGCAAAGAACTTCGCACGGTCGCTCTTTATCGCGGCGGCCATTTCGTCGAATACCGATGCGTCGGTGCCATCAGGGTTGTCGGCGGTCTTGAGCATGAATGGCACGACCGACGACACGAGAGCCGCCTTCACGAGACCCTTGCCGTTGTGCCGCGACATGTAGCGCGCCACTTCGCCACCGCCCATCGAAAAGCCCACCAGCGTCGCGTCCTTCGCGCCGGTCTGCTCGATCACGGTTGCGAGGTCGTCAGAGAAGGTGTTGTAGTCGTACCCGGACCAGGGCTGGCTGGATCGGCCAAAGCCGCGCCGGTCATACGCAATCACGCGGAAGCCGGCGTCGGCGAGTGCCATGGCCTGATCGTCCCAGCTGTCGGAAGAAAGTGGCCAGCCATGCGTCAAGATCACCGGGCGCCCGCTGCCCCAGTCTTTGACGTAGAGTTTGGTCTGGTCGCCAGTGGTGACGTGGTTCATAGGGTGGCCTGTCAGTGGTTGGAGGCTCAGTCTTTACCCAAAGCCGCATGGCGGATGTAGGAGTGCGGCGTGTTTGCCTGTCGTCGCGCTCCCGCGTGACTTAAGGAGCTTGTCCGACACGGGCTGGCGGAGATGGCCTAAGCGCCGGCCCGAGCTTGCGCCGAAGAATCGTTTGAAGATGAACCAGAACATCTGGGAGACCACGCATGCTCGATCAAACAGCGCAGTTCATGCATCGCGTGCAGGGCACGCCGCGCGCCGCGCGCAATGGAGCGCCACCCGGTGCACATGCGGAGCAGGGCCATGAGCTGGCGCGGCTGCTGCAAAACGTGCAGTGCGGCTGCGCGCCGTCGTTCGAGCAGCTGTACGCGTTGACGAGCGCCAGGCTATTTGGGATTGTTCTGCGCATCAATCGCGATCAGGCCGAGGCCGAGGAAATTCTGCAAGAGGTGTACTTCAAGGCCTGGCAGCAATGCCACCAGTTCGATGCAACGCGCGGCGCGGTCGTGCACTGGCTCGCGGGCATCGCGCACAACACCGCGATCAGCAGTCTGCGTCGGCGCCGCGCTCGCCCTGTTACCCGTCAAGATGGCGGCGAAGACGACTACGCGGCCAGCGTCTCAGATTGGCCGCCGCAGTGGGAGGCTGTGGCGCAGGCTCAGGCTGCGCGTGCCGTAGGCGAAAGCCTTGCACGGCTGTCGAGCGAGCAGCGCCAATGCTTGACTCTGGCGTTCTTTGACGGCCTCTCTCACGCAGAGATCGCGCAGCAGGTCGGCAAACCGCTCGGCACGGTCAAGAGCTGGCTGCGCCGCGCGCTTTTGACGATGCGGCCTTCACTCACCGAACATTGGTCTGGCGTTGCAAACGCGTAACCTTGCGTTGACGCGAGAGCAGCTACACAAGCGTGGCGGGCAGCGATCTGCGAAAGCTCAATCGCTCCTTGAGGCCGCGCAGGAGTCATGCTGCGCGGCAGCTTGTGGAGCCTGGCTTTCATGCGGCCACCGTTTGCCGCACCGCACGCTCCCAATTCAGCATCAGCTCCGCGGCCCGATCACGTGGCATCGTTGGGCGGAAAGTGCGCTCAACGGCCCATTGCGCCACCAGCTCGTCGAGCCCGTTGAACAGGCCGCATGACAAACCCGCAAGGTAGGCAGCACCGAGCGCGGTGGTCTCGATCACCTTCGGCCGCACCACCGGAATACCCAGCAGGTCGGCCTGGAACTGCATCAGCAGGTCATTGACACACGCGCCACCATCGACGCGCAACTCGGCCACCGGCGCAGCGCCCACGGCGACCGCGTCGCGGCTCATCGCCTGCAGCAGCGCTGCACTTTGGAAAGCGATGCTCTCGAGCGCCGCGCGTGCGATGTGCGCGACCGTGCTGCCGCGCGTGAGGCCGACGATGGCGCCGCGCGCGTCTGCCTTCCAGTACGGCGCGCCCAGGCCGGTGAACGCCGGCACGAACATCACGCCGCCACTGTCGGGCACGCTCTCGGCGAGCTGCTGCACTTCGCCGCTGCCCTTGATGGCGTGCAGGCCGTCGCGCAGCCACTGCACCACAGCCCCGCCGATGAAGACACTGCCTTCGAGCGCGAACTCGGGCGTTGCGGTAGGTTGCGCCGCGCTGGTCGTGATCAATCCGTTCGCTGAAGTTTGAAACTGCGCGCCGGTGTGCATCAGCATGAAGCAGCCCGTGCCGTAGGTGTTCTTCGCCAAACCCGCTTTGAAGCAAGCCTGCCCAAACAGCGCGCTCTGCTGGTCGCCCGCCACGCCGCCGATCGCAATGGCGCTGCCAAAAATGTCGGCCCGGCTGGCCCCGAAGTGATGGCTCGACGGGTGCACCGCGGGCAGCACTTCGCGCGGAATGTCGAGCAGCGCGAGAAGCTCGTCGTCCCACTCGTTGTTGCGCACATTCAGCAGCAGCGTTCGCGAGGCGTTGCTCACGTCGGTGGCGTGCAGGTTGCCGCCGGTCAGCTGCCACATCAGCCACGAATCGACGGTGCCAAAAGCAAGTTCACCTCGTTGCGCTGCGGCGCGCGCACCGGGCACGGTGTCGAGAATCCACTTCAGCTTGGTGCCGGAAAAATACGCGTCGAGAATGAGCCCCGTCTTCGCGCGGAAGGTGGGCTCCAGCCCTCGTTGGCGCAGCGCGGCACAGGTGGGCTGGGCGCGGCGGTCTTGCCAGACGATGGCGTTGTAGATCGGTGCGCCGGTCTTGCGGTTCCACACCACCGTGGTTTCGCGCTGGTTGGTGATGCCGATTGCGGCCACCTCGTTCGCCTTCAGCCCGGCCTTGGCCAGCGCTTCGTGCGCGGTGGCGAGCTGCGTGGCCCACAACTCCAGCGGGTCATGTTCGACCCAGACCGGCTGCGGGTAGATCTGCCTGAACTCGCGCTGCGCCATCGCTTTGATGCGCCCTTGCGCGTCGAACACGATGCTGCGCGAACTCGACGTTCCTTGGTCGAGCGCGAGGATGTGGGTCTTGGTTTGGCTCATCGGAAACCTCGGTGCTGTGTGCTCCGGACCTTGCCAAAGGCTGCGAAGGGGCTCGTGGTTGGCGCTTGCCCGCCCTGCGAGCTCATGCGTTCTCCTGGGGGCCGCAGGTCACGCAGTTCACGCCGGCTTCGCGCAGCAGGAGCGGAAACGGCGCTGGCGGCGCCGCGTCTGTGAACAGCCGGTCGACGCGGTCGAAAGGGGCCACCTCCACCATCGCCGGCCGGTTGAACTTGCTGTGATCGGCGGCCACCCAAACCTCGCGCGAGCGTTCAATGATGGCCCGCGCCACCTTGACCTCGCGGTAGTCGAAGTCGCGCAGCGTGCCGTCGGCCTCGATGCCAGAGATGCCAATCAGGCCGATGTCGACCTTGAACTGCTTGATGAAGTCGACCGTCACTTCGCCCACGATGCCGCGGTCGCGGGCTCGAACGATGCCGCCGGCCACGATCACTTCGCAGTCTGGGTTGTCCGACAAAATCGCCGCCACGTTCAGGTTGTTGGTGATCACACGCAAGCCCTTGTGGCGCAGCAGCTCGCGCGCGATCGCTTCGGTGGTGGTGCCGATGTTGACGATCAACGAGCAGCCCGCCGGTACGGCCGCCGCCACCTTGCGAGCAATGCACTGCTTGGCCTGCTCGTTGAGCAGCTGGCGCTGCAGATATTCGATGTTCTCAGTGGTCGAACTCGGCACGCGCACACCACCATGAAAGCGGGCCAGCAGCCCTGCGTCGGCCAGCAGCTTCACGTCACGCCGCACGGTTTGCAGCGTCACCGCGAACTGCTCGGCCAGCGCTTCGACCGAGGCAGCACCGCGCCGGCGCACTTCGTCGAGCAGCAAGGCTTGGCGGGGGTTGGGGGTCATGTCGGGGCGGCGGCAATCGAAGCATTTCGCATGAGCGTAGCGGGCCGCCGCAGTGCTTCTATTGCGGAAACCGTGCTTGCACTTCGCAAAGTGTTGGGGTAACAATAGAAAGTAGAACAACAAAAACGAAGCGAAACGAACATTCATCAACGCGTCTCGCGCGGAAGTTCGAACATGCCTTTCGCTGGCACCGAGGAGTCCTGTTGAGCCCCACCGAACCCAGCCAGACATTGCGCGAGGGAGACAACGCCAGCGTCGCACCGTCGCAGGCGTGCGATGTGCTGGTGGTTGGCGGCGGCATCAACGGAGCAGGCATTGCGCGCGATCTGGCCGGGCGTGGGCTCTCGGTCTTGCTGTGCGAAAAAGACGACTTGGCAGCTCACACCTCGTCGTCGAGCACCAAGCTGATCCACGGCGGCCTGCGATACCTTGAGCACTACGAGTTCTCGCTTGTACGCAAGGCGCTTGCCGAACGCGAGGTGCTCCTCAAGAGCGCCCCGCACATCATGTGGCCGCTGCGCTTTGTGATGCCTCATGACCCCGGCATGCGGCCGGTCTGGATGATCCGCATCGGCTTGTTCCTGTACGACCACCTCGCCAGGCGCGAAGTGCTGCCCGCCTCGCGCACCGTTGACCTGCGTGCTCATGCCGCCGGTCAGGCGCTCAAGCCCACATTCACCAAAGGCTTCATCTATTCCGACGGCTGGGTCGACGACGCCCGGCTCGTGGTGCTCAACGCGATGGACGCTCGCGAGCACGGCGCCGAAGTGCTGACACGCTGGCGCTGCGTCGATGCGAAGCGCCATTCGCTTTCGTGGAGCGTGCGCCTCGAAAGCGCGGCCGGCGAACAGCGCATGTTGACGGCGCGAGCGCTCGTGAACGCGGCCGGGCCCTGGGCGGCGCAGTTCCTCGCCGAACACGCGCACGTGCGGGCGCCCAAGTCGCTTCGGCTCGTGAAGGGCAGCCATATCGTCGTGCCGAAAATGTTCGAGCACGACCACGCCTACATTTTCCAGAACCCCGACAAACGCATCATCTTCGCCATTCCCTACGAGCGAGACTTCACGCTGATCGGCACGACCGACGTGGAACACCAAGGGGCGGTGGGCGAAGCCCGTATCGACGCGGCAGAGACCGTCTACCTGTGCGAGCAGGCGAGCCGCTATTTCGCCACGCCCGTCACGCCGAATGACGTGGTCTGGAGCTACGCTGGCGTGCGCCCACTGCTGGACGACGAGTCGGGCGACCCCTCGGCTGTGACGCGTGACTACTCGCTCGAACTTGACTGGCCCGCCGCAGAGCCGGCCCATCGCGAGATCGCCGCCTTGGGGGGTCGGGGCGAAGCTTCTGAAGGCAGGGTTCGGCAAGCCCCGCTGCTCACCGTGTGGGGCGGCAAGATCACCACCTTCCGCAAGCTCGCCGAAGAAGCTGCCGACATGCTGATGGCCCCGCTCGGCAGCGCTGCGAAACGCGGCGCCTGGACGCTCGGTGCATCGTTGCCGGGCGGTGACCTGAGCGGCTGGATCGGCCAACCAAAGCGCCCCGACACCGACTTCATTCGCTTCGCCCAGGCTGCCTCGCTGAGCTACCCACAACTGCCGCCCACGCTGTGCCAGCGCCTGGCGCGGGCCTACGGTTCGCGCATTGACAGCGTTGTCTCGAGCGGCCCCGAGGGCCTTGGCGCCGAGGTGGTGCCCGGCCTCTTTGAAGCCGAACTCAACTACCTGCACGACCACGAGTGGGCGCGCAGTGCCGACGACGTGCTGTGGCGGCGGAGCAAGCTCGGCCTGCACCTCAGCGCCGCGGAGTGCGCCACTGTCGACCGCTGGTGCGCCGCGAACTGGCCAGACGCTGCCGCGGTGGCCCCGAACCACCACGCCCGCACCACGGAGCCCGCATGAAATTGATGCTGGAGCGTATCGAACAGCGGGTGGGTGCCAGAACCCATCTGTACCCGCTCGACATGACGCTGGTGCCATTGGCCGTGACCGTTCTGCTCGGCGCCACGCAGGCCGGCAAGACCACGCTGATGCGCGTGATGGCGGGCCTTGACGCGCCGGCCAAGGGCCGCGTGCTGGCCGACGGCGTCGACGTGACAGGCAAGGCGGTGCGCGAGCGCAACGTGGCGATGGTCTACCAGCAGTTCATCAACTACCCGTCAATGACGGTGGCCGACAACATCGCCTCGCCACTGAAGCTGCGCAAAGAAAAGAACATCGATGCGCGGGTCAACGAACTGGCGGCCAAACTGCACATTGAGCCTTTCCTGAAGCGCCTGCCGGCCGAGCTCTCGGGCGGTCAGCAGCAGCGTGTAGCGCTGGCCCGTGCGCTGGCCAAGAACGCGCCGCTGATGCTGCTCGACGAACCGCTGGTGAACCTCGACTACAAGCTGAGAGAAGAGCTGCGCGACGAACTCTCGCAACTGTTCGCGAGCGGCCAGTCGACCGTGGTCTACGCCACCACCGAGCCCACCGAAGCCTTGCTGCTCGGTGGCTACACCGCAGTGATGGACGCCGGCGAATTGCTGCAATATGGGCCAACCGCCGATGTGTTCCACCGCCCGAAGTCGATACGCGTCGCGCGCGCTTTCAGCGACCCGCCGATGAACCTGATCGCGGGCCATGCGAGCGCCGGCGGGATGATGCTGCCCGGCGGCGTGGCCTTGCAGATCGCGCTGCCCGCCAATGGCTCTGATGCCCTCACGCTCGGCGTGCGCGCCGGCGCGCTGCGGGTGCAGCCGCGCGAGGGTGACCTGGCCTTGCCCGGCAAGGTAGAGCTGGCAGAAATCTCGGGTTCAGACACCTTCGTGCACGTGCAAACGCCCATCGGCGAACTGGTTGCTCAACTCACCGGCGTGCGTGTGTTCGGGCTCGGTGAAAGCATCACGCTGTACATGAACCCGGCGCATGCGTATGTGTTCGGCGCCGATGGCAACCTGCTCGTCGCTCCAGGGAAAGCCTGACACCATGGCCCGCATCGAACTCGATCTGGCGCACGCCTACAAGCCCGCCCCGCAGAGCGACGAAGACTACGCGCTGTTGCCGCTGAAGATGCGCTTCGACGACGGTGGCGCCTACGCCTTGCTTGGCCCTTCGGGCTGCGGCAAGACCACGCTGCTCAACATCATCTCGGGACTGGTCAAGCCTTCGCACGGCAGCGTGAGGTTCGACGGTGTGGACGTCACGGCCCGCACACCACAGCAGCGCAACATCGCGCAGGTGTTCCAGTTTCCGGTGATCTACGACACGATGACGGTGGCCGAGAACCTCGCGTTCCCACTGCGCAACCGCGGCGTGGCCGCCGACAAGATCGCCCAGCGTGTTGGCAAGATCGCCGAGATGCTCGACATGAGCGGCCAGCTGAATGCCCGCGCGGCTGGCCTCGCGGCCGACGCAAAGCAGAAGATTTCGCTCGGCCGCGGCCTGGTGCGCGAAGACGTGTCGGCGGTGTTGTTCGACGAGCCGCTGACCGTGATCGATCCGCACCTCAAGTGGCAACTGCGGCGCAAGCTCAAGCAGATTCATCACGATCTGAAGCTGACGCTGATCTACGTGACGCACGACCAAGTCGAAGCGCTCACTTTCGCCGACCAAGTGGTGGTGATGACCCGCGGCCGCACTGTTCAGATCGGCAGCGCCTCTGACCTGTTCGAGCGCCCACAACACACCTTCGTGGGCCACTTCATCGGCTCGCCAGGGATGAATTTTTTGCCCGCCACCTGCGATGCTTCGGGCGTGCACGTTGCCGGCCACCGCGTGATGTCGGCAAACGCGGCTTTGACGGGCAGCAGCGACACGCTCAAGCTGGGCGTTCGGCCGGAGTACGTTGCGCTCGTTGCTTCGGGCGTGCCCGGCGCCTTGCCGGCGGTCGTGACGCAGGTGCAAGACATCGGCACGTATTGGCTCGTCAGCGCGCGCATTGGCAGCGGCGCGGACGAGTCGCTGATCCGCGCCCGGCTGAGCCCTGAGGAGGCCATTCCGAAAGTCGGCGAAGCGGTGAGGGTCGGCGTGGTCGGCGCGCACACCTGCTTTTATCGCAACGATGTGTTGGTCACGGGGTTACAAACATGAAGCCCGTCAATCAGAAGGCCTGGTTCCTGATTCTGCCGGTCGTCTTGTGCGTGGCGTTCTCGGCCATCCTGCCTTTGATGACGGTCGTGAACTACTCTGTACAAGACATCATCTCGCCCGAACGCCGCATCTTCGTTGGCACCGAATGGTTCAAGTCGGTCATGCGCGACGATGATTTGCAGGGAGCATTGCTGCGGCAAATCACGTTCTCGCTCTCGGTGCTGCTGGTTGAGATTCCGCTGGGCATCGCGCTGGCGTTGTCGATGCCGGCCAAGGGTTGGAAATCTTCGGCCGTGTTGGTGTTGGTGGCGATCTCACTGCTCATTCCGTGGAACGTGGTCGGCACGATCTGGCAGATCTACGGCCGCACCGACATCGGCCTGATGGGGGCCACGCTCGCCAAGCTCGGCATCGAGTACAGCTACACCGGCAACGCCACCCAAGCGTGGCTCACCGTGCTGCTGATGGACGTGTGGCACTGGACACCGCTGGTCGCGCTGCTGTGTTTTGCCGGCCTGCGCGCCATTCCCGACGCGTACTACCAGGCCGCCAGCATCGACGGCGCCTCCAAGCTCGCCGTGTTCCGCTACATCCAGCTGCCCAAGCTGCGCGGCGTGTTGATGATCGCAGTGCTGCTGCGCTTCATGGACAGCTTCATGATCTACACCGAGCCCTTCGTACTGACTGGCGGCGGGCCCGGCAACGCCACCACCTTCTTGTCGCAGTACCTGACTCAGAAGGCGGTCGGCCAGTTCGACCTCGGCCCGGCGGCGGCGTTTTCGCTGATCTACTTTTTGATCATCTTGCTGCTGTGTTTCATCCTCTACAACTGGATGCAGCGGGTCGGCACTGCCGACAAAACGGAGGCCGGCCATGGATGACACCCGCTTCAAGAAGAGAACGGTCTTCCTCGCTCTCTACCTCGTGTTCGCCATCCTGCCGGTGTACTGGATGGTCAACATGTCGTTCAAGACGAACGAAGAGATTCTGGCGGCCTTCAGCCTGTGGCCGCGGCACTTCACGCTGGCCCACTACAAAACCATCTTCACCGATGTGTCCTGGTACTCGGGCTACATCAATTCGATGATCTACGTGGCGATCAACACCGTGATCTCGCTCGTGGTGGCTTTGCCCGCGGCCTATGCGTTTTCGCGCTACAGCTTCCTCGGCGACAAGCACGTTTTCTTCTGGCTGCTGACCAACCGCATGACACCGCCGGCCGTGTTTTTGCTGCCCTTCTTCCAGCTCTACACCACGCTGGGTTTGATGGACACGCACATCGCCGTGGCGCTGGCCCACTTGCTGTTCAACGTGCCGCTGGCGGTTTGGATTCTCGAAGGCTTCATGAGCGGCATACCGCGCGAGATCGACGAAACCGCGTACATCGACGGCTACTCGTTCCCGCGTTTCTTCCTCACGATCTTCATACCGCTGATCAAGGCCGGCGTGGGCGTTGCGGCGTTCTTTTGCTTCATGTTCAGCTGGGTTGAGCTGCTCATGGCGCGCACGCTCACGAGCGTGAACGCCAAGCCGATCGTCGCGGTGATGACGCGCACGGTCAGCGCCTCGGGCATGGACTGGGGTGTGCTGGCCGCGGCCGGTGTGCTCACCATCGTGCCCGGGGCGATCGTGATCTGGTTTGTGCGCCACTACATCGCCAAGGGTTTTGCGATGGGCCGCGTTTAAGGAGAGATTCGCGATGTTCGACTGGATGGCATGGACCCTGCCCGTCGCAGTGTTCTTCTGCTGCATCGTATTGATGCTGGTGGGCATGACCGTGTGGGAACTCAAATCGCCCACGATCGAGCGCAAGGGTTTCCTGCCGATCACCACCACTCGCGGCGACCGCCTGTTCATCGGGCTGCTGTCGGCGGCCTGGGTCAACCTCGCGTTCGTGGCCATCAGCGAAAGAATGGTCACGTGGTTCGGCTTGGCGAGCGAACCCTCGATCTGGATCAGTTTTGTGTTGTCGATGCTGGTGCTCGGCTTCATCCTGCACAAAGGCTGACGTTCACCCAAGGGCTTTTACAAACTGCAGCCGACCCATCTTCCCAATCGGCATGCCTTCACAACCAACGGGAAGTTTCTGAGGAGAACAGCTTTGAAACGATCACATTCAATGTATTCACTTTCCGCTGTGGGAGCCGCCGTCGTATTGACGTTGACCGCCTGCGGCAAGAAGGCAGAACCCGCGGCAGCCGCGCCCGCTGCGGCGCCGGCTTCCGTGGCCGCTGCGCCGGCCGCAACCGGCCCGGAAGCGACGGCGAAAAAATGGATCGACAGCGAATTCCAGCCGTCCACGCTGAACAAAGATCAACAAGCGGCCGAGATGAAATGGTTCATCGACGCTGCCGCCAAGCTCAAGGCCAAGGGCGTGAGCGAGATCTCGGTCGTGTCGGAGACGATCACGACGCACGAGTACGAGAGCAAGACGCTGGCGAAGGCATTCGGCGAGATCACGGGCATCACCGTCAAGCACGACATCATCCAGGAAGGTGATGTGGTTGAGAAGCTGCAGACCTCGATGCAGTCAGGCAAGTCGATCTATGACGGCTGGATCAGCGATTCCGACCTGATCGGCACGCACTTCCGCTACGGCAAGATCCTCGCGCTGTCCGACTACATGGAAGGCGCGGGCAAAGAGTTCACGAACCCGGGCCTCGACCTGAAAGACTTCATCGGCACGAGCTTCACGACCGCGCCAGACAAGAAGCTGTATCAGCTGCCCGACCAACAGTTCGCAAACCTGTACTGGTTCCGCGCTGACCTGTTCGCCAAACCCGAACTGCAAGCGCAGTTCAAGAAGAAGTACGGCTACGAGCTGGGTGTGCCGCTCAACTGGAGCGCCTACGAAGACATCGCCGCGTTCTTCACGAACGACGTGAAGCAGATTGACGGCAAGCCGATCTACGGCCACATGGACTACGGCAAGAAAGACCCGTCGCTAGGATGGCGCTTCACCGACGCGTGGCTGTCGATGGCCGGCACCGCCGACATCGGCATCCCAAACGGCCTGCCGGTGGACGAATGGGGCATACGTGTCGCCGACGACAAGTGCACACCGGTCGGTGCGTCAGTCGCACGCGGCGGCGCCACCAACTCGCCAGCGGCCGTCTACGCGTTGACGAAGTACATCGACTGGATGAAGAAGTTCTCGCCGAAAGAAGCCATCGGCATGACCTTCGGCGAAGCCGGGCCGGTGCCCGCGCAAGGGCAGATCGCGCAGCAGATTTTTTGGTACACCGCCTTCACTGCAGACATGATCAAGCCGGGGCTGCCGGTCGTGAACGCCGACGGCACACCGAAGTGGCGCATGGCCCCCGGACCGAACGGCCCGTACTGGAAGCAGGGCATGCAAAACGGCTACCAGGACGTGGGCTCCTGGACCTTCTTCAAGGACCACGACCCCAACAAGGTAGCCGCCGCCTGGCTCTACGCGCAGTTCGTTACCTCGAAGAGCATCAGCCTGAAGAAGACCATCGTGGGGCTCACGCCGATCCGCGAAAGCGACATCCAGTCGCAAGCGATGACCGACATGGCGCCCAAGCTCGGCGGGCTGGTCGAGTTCTATCGCAGCCCGGCCCGCGTGGCCTGGACGCCGACCGGCACCAACGTGCCCGACTACCCGAAGCTGGCACAGCTCTGGTGGAAAAACGTGGCGGTGGCCGTGACGGGTGAAAAAACACCGCAGGCCGCGATGGACAACCTGGCCAACGAGATGGACGACGTGATGGGCCGGCTCGAGCGCGCCGGCATGGCCAACTGCCCGCCGAAGCTGAACCCCAAGGGCGACCCGAACAAGTACCTGAGCGACAAGGGTGCGCCGTGGAAGAAGCTGGCCAACGAGAAGCCAAAGGGCGAGACGATCAACTACGACGCACTGCTTGGCGCTTGGAAGGCCGGCAAAGTGCGCTGAAAAACGGGCTCCAAGAGCCCGAGCAACGCTTGTGTGATCCTCGGCAGCGAGACTGCCGGCTTAATGCCCCCAGCGCCCCAAGCGCAGGGGGCTTTTTTTATCGGCATCGGCGTTCGGCATCATCTTGCTGTTGCCGCTGATGTAAATCCGCCACCTCGCCAGCGAATAGGGGCGGATTTACATCAGCGGCAACACCTCGAACACGGCGGCCATCTTGAGCCTTGCGGCGGACCGTGGCGTGAGCATCGCGACGCGCCAGTCGAAGTATCTGAACAACCTCGTCGAGCAGGACCACCGAGCCAGCAAACGCATCACCCGGCCGATGCTCGGCTTCAGGGCAAGACCTTCCGCTGCGCCCGAATCCTGATCGCCGGCAGCGAGGTCATGCACATGCCCCGCAAAGGCCAACTCCGCAACGTCAAAGATCAAGCATTGGCTGCAGCGAATCAGTTCGATTCGCTGGCTTTCTGATCGCCGTCGGCATCGCGGGCGGCCATTCACTCATCGCGTCAATGCGAAAGAACTCAAAATTTCGGTAAAAAGTTGGATTTCGTCAAACGATTTCATCTGCAAACAAAACCAAAAAGTCTCATAGTTGCATCCAGCTGATTAATTTATGTATCGGGAGCTGAGCCTCAATGTAGTCAAAGGCTTTCGAGGCGATGTCTTGTCGAATCGTGAATTTTTTAGCGCTTCCCTTAAAGCGGGACGTGGGATGCACAGAAGATGGTGAACTTAGCGTGGTTTTGGCGTACTATTTTTGAGCCAAATTAAACCATTTCATGGCGCCACATTTCCGTAAATTGTTCTTCAAAAGGAGTTGAAATGAAAAAACTGTTTGTTTTCTTTTCGATACCTTTCGTATTTTCGTTTGCAACAAACGCAAACAGCGCGACAATTACTGAAGGCGCCAGCTCAGCTACTTGCACAACAGGAGTCGTTTCGGGTACCAGTACCACTTGCACAACAGGCTACCTTAACCCATTATCAGGGACCACAAATTTGAGAGTTGCTGGTTCAATCAGTTACCAAAATCTATTTGGTACTACGACACAGTTTCCAGCCAAGATTTATGTTTCTAACTGCAGTAATTCTGTGATTTATTCAAATGCAGCTGCAAAGGCTCCAGGATTTGACCTACTAGTAGCCGAGTCTCCAGGGGTTAAAGCAAAAATTGAGGTTGGATCTCTTACCTCTGTTGAGAATAATCTTTTTACTAATTCCAGCAGTAAAATTGCCTATAGGGTTTACGTTGGAAAAAAATAATTAAATTTCAAGGCTCTTTGCGCGTTAGTTCGTGACACACCTGTGCTACACAGGACGGAAGTTGGACGGATGGGATGCCTCACAAGCCAGCATCGGCATTGACATTTCCATTCCAAAGCTTTCGCCCTCCTCAACTAACGAACAAAGAGCCAATTTCTATGCAATAGCGCAGGCGCCCTGTTCTATAGGTGCAAGGCATTTTTTTGGCGTACACTATGGTATATATTATATGAGCACTCTAACCACATCAAATTCATTGAAAAATTCAACACCCTCAAAGAAAATTGGTATATTTTTCGCACGGTCATTATGCATCGGAACAGCCGTTGTGCTTGGCGCTTTATTAACCCCCCTGCACGCTGCGGCGGAGGGTGCGGCCGAAATATCTAGCGGAATCGGCCTCGATTCAAACGAGAAAACTGCCGATTTGATTGCCAAGTTCAAGGCCGCCAATTGGAGCAAATATGCGCCGCCAACTATGCAAGAAATTACCTCCGCCATAGCTGCAAGCCCCGCTCTACGAGATGAGGTTTTAAAGGGCTTTCATGAAGCCGCAGATAATGTTCAGCGGAACCACTTCTGCCGTCTTTTGCGAGCGGCTTCCATTCCGGATTTTCCTGCGCAGGCATTTAGTTGGGCGCGTGACTCTAAAAATATCAAGACCCGGCTCAGCAGCTTTACCTTTCTCGCCGAGGAACAACAAACCCCTGAAATTGAAGAGCTTTTTTTCAATGCATTTATGAACGAAAAGGATACTCAGGTCCTTGGACAGGTGTTGAATTTGGGGCTTAGGCGCAGTCAATTTCCTGCCCCTGAGTTGGTTAACAGCGTAGTAGCTCGTCTCCATACGTTTACGCTACATGAAGGCGCTGAAATACGGATGGGGAGCATTCAGCGCTTGGCAGAGTGGGATAAAGCGCTGCGACACTTCCCGGCTGACCAGGCGCGTCTATTAGGTGACCCCGTTGCAAATGTACGCATCGCTGCCATTGGCGCAACATCTTTGTCTAATTATTCGAGTGATCACCTTAAAGAGAGCTTGTTGAGAATATTCGGCAACTCTGATGAGCCTTTTAATGTCCGACACGTGGCTTATTTAAATTTGGATCATTTTGACCTTACAGTGGCCGAAAAATCTTCGCTTGACACTGCTTTCGCAGATCTTCGGAAAATTGCAGCGGCTTCACGGGTTCCGACGGAATAGCGCGACATGAGGGTTTTGTCGATTTAGATGTTTTTGCAATGCTGAACACGCTATAGGTAGTGGATTGCTCGGCGCCAACGCCACAGGTAGAGCGTTGGGCCGGGCGAATTTATTAATGCGACAGAAGCCAAGGTTTATTGGGTTATCTCACCAGGGTGCGCTTACTTCGGAAAGGCCAGTCATCGCCTGGATTCCAGGGTACAACCGAACCCGACGGCTCTCGACGCTGTTCGAAGCACTGGCCGGTCAGTCAACCCCGGCAAGCCATCGCATGAGCCCTGCTTTGGGATACGGAATCCAGGGGCAAGGTCATTGCCGCGCGATGGCGCCCTCGTTGGCCAGACCGAAGCGGCGCAACTCGCCGGGCTGCTCGGACAAGCTTTCGGCGCGAATCGTCGTCAGGTCGTAGAACACCACCGACAGTCGCTTGTCGATCAGCGGGCGCAGCAGC